>NZ_LZZU01000012.1:0-143642 GCF_014170355.1 Cupriavidus sp. UME77 | reverse complement strand
CTTTGGATAAGAGCACACCGAGGGGCAAGCTGCGAGACGACATTGAGCGCGTCAAAGCCCGCATCCGCGCCAAGGTGGAGCACCCGTTTCGCATCATCAAGCGCCAGTTCGGCCACATGAAGGTGCGCTACCGTGGCTTGATGAAGAACACGCAGCAACTGCAGACGCTGTTTGCCTTGAGCAATCTGTGGATGATGCGCCATCGACTGCAGCCGGGCGCCAAAGGATGAGTGCGCCTTCGCCGACGCGAAACGCGGGCGACAACGCCGGTGATGATGCCGAAGCCGGTGCCGAATTCTGGCCGAAGCGCTCATCAAATTCATCTTGTCACGCTCACACTGTCGGCACGAACCTGCTGACGTCGTTTTGAACACCATCCTTAGAAGGAATAGTCCACTGCGTACAGAGCCAACTGGGGACTCGATCCGCCCGTGACAGTCCAGCTAACATAAAGCGTCTGAGCCGTAACTAGCGGGAAGGTAGCGGTATTCACCGTTTGCTGCAGTCCGGCGACCCCGGCATTGAAGCTGACGGAACCGATCCCGCTCGACGCGTTCGATGTGCCTGCCGCCCCCAAGCTATACGAGGATGCAGCAGTCGCCGATTGCTGGTTGAACATCACCGTGGCGTTCTTGGCGTTTGGCGGAACGACGGTGGCCAGCGACACCAACGTGTTCGTCAGCGCACTCGTGAAGGTTCCGAACAGGACTTGGCTGAGCGACACACGGCGATCCAGCAGGCAGCAGACAACGAACTGGCTACCGGCATTCGTCGGAATCACGCCAATCAGCGCAGACGCTGTATAGCCCGCCGGCATGTTCCCGCCGGCATACACCTCCGCCTGCAATCCGGCAGTGGCGTTCTTCGCCAACAGCGCAGTTGCGCCAGTCGTCGGATTGTAGATCGCATACAAGGCCACGTAGCCGCTTGCCGGGGCCGTGCCGGTATCCATACCACCGGCGCCGGTGGTGGCCAGGTTAATTGGCTTGCTGAAGCTGGAAAGGCAATAGCGAACGCCACCGAGCGCAGTTTCGACAATGATTTCGTCAGCAGTCAGTGTCGCCGTCGCAGAAGCTGCCGTGACCGACATTTTCACGTTGCGGGCCTGACCAACTACGCCAGCGACCTGCCCAATCTGCGCCGCATGGTTGCTCTGCGTCCCGGGTGCAACTTGGAGAGCTCCGCCGGTGCATTCGAGCAGCACAAACGAGCTGATGTCCGCGCGCCAGATCGCCGAGGCTTTGCCGTTGGCGACCATCTCGCCGCCCTGCAGCGCGGAATGCGCGCCACCGATCAGCGGCTGCGCCCCCAGGCCGTTCACGTTCAACGTCGAGGCCCCGGTGTTGGCCGTCTTCGCCTTGAACCACAGCACCATGCCGTCGGTCAGCGCGGTGATGGCGGGCGTATAGCTGACGGCATAGGCGTTGGCCGCGCCGGTGTCCACCCCGGTGATAAGGCCGCTTTGTTGGACCGCGTGCAGCAGGTCAGCCGGCAGGATCGGCGCGTTCGCCGCCTGGGCGATGTTCGCCGACGTGATGGCGGTCTGGCCGTTGGCGACGGTCACCACCCACAGGCCGGTGTAGCCCGCGTCCGGGGCCGGGGTCACCTGGCTGCCGGTGGCGGCCGAGACACCGGCCTTTGCCGTGATATTGGCGATGCCCTTGCGCACGGTCGCTTGTTGAGCGCCAGACCCGCCCGGGCCGGCCCACGCCTGCGTGGGATTGCTGGCGTTGTAGTACGGCAGCGTGATCAGGCCGGCGTCCGTATCGAGATAAGCCACCTGGATCAGGTAATTCACGCTCTGGCCGGCGGTGGCCGGCGCCGGGCAGCTCAACGTTACGGGGTCGAGCGAGATGCCCTGCTTCAGGATGCTGTGGGCGGTGTCGGCCGGCAGCGAGGAATAGGCTGTGGCGTCGATGTTGGCCAGGCTGTAAACCTCGCCGGAATTCACGACCACCTGCAGCGACGCCGGGCCGGTCGGCACGCAGCCGAGGCCGTTGACGACCGTTGCGGTCCCCAGCATCGCGGCGGACAGCTTGGCGATGGCGATCATCGCGTATTTGTTCGTGTTCAGCAGGTCCGTCTCAAGGGGGATCTGCCCGGGATAGACAATCTGGCGGTCCATTTAGGCTCCGGAAATGAAAAGGCCCGCGCGACGCGGGCTGTGAATGATCTGATGTCTGTGATCTTGAGATGCTAGGGCGCTCAAAGTATCCCCCTTCGTAGGGGAGCGATTTCCGGACAATCGGCGCACTATACCTGCCGCCAATCTGGCTCCGGATTCGATAGCCTCAGTTGCTGATATGACCCAACTCGCCTGCCTCTTCGCTTTCCAGTTGCTCTGGTTTTTCCCTCTTCGCCGAATCTTTGCGCGGACGCACCTACCCACGTCGATTGCCTTCCTCGCAATCATTCCGGCCGTAGGTCCGCTAATCTGTGCGTGGATCCTGGCGATACGACCCTGGCCCATTAGGCGACGAGTGGCTGATTCATATAGGTGAGCAGCCGGTGGTCAGCGCCCGGCGAGCTGCCTGCCATTGTTGGCGCTACAGATTCCCCCGTCTTGGGGGATTGTCCTGCGGTTGCATCGACGCAAAATACCGGCGGCCCGTTAGATTGGGACTTGCTAGCCCTTCCCACCGAACTTCTCCGTCACAAGGACCTTGCAGTGATGCACGTGAACAGCTGCTCAACCGCGACTCCGCAAACACAGCCCACGGCACAGCAGCTAGCCGAGCGACGAATCCGAGCGCTCGCAGATCTGCTAGAGGAGGCCATCAAGAGCAGCCCTCCACCGAAAACGCCGGGCGCAAAAAGAAACTGCGCGAGCGCCTCACCGACTCACGCCCACACCCGATAAGGCGTTCCCGGCTCCGGCGTGACGACAATGCTGCCCAGCGCCGCCGTCTCTCCGACTGTCAACTCGCGCTCCAGCCGCATGTTCACGTGCCAGCCGGGCACGGCCGTCGGCGGCGTGATCAGGTTGCCGTCGGCGTCCCAGGTGCCGCCCTGGTAGATCGTGCCAATGCTCGATAGGTTGACGCCGTCGGCGGGCGCGCGCTGCGCAACGCCGTCCGCGTCGGTGTATTCGACCGTCAGGCCGGCGGCCAGCAGCGCGGCGCGCGTAGTGTCGCGGTCCACACCGCGCAGGTAGTAGTCGTGGAACATGGTCACCTCACGTGGTCAGGGACTGGAGCTCGGCGTTGGTCATCCGGCGCGGGTAGTAGCGGACATTGCGCAGCCAGCTATTGAGCGCCTCACTGCCGACGCCTTGATTTGTCCCGCCAAGCCGAAGTGCATTCACGGACGGCACGCCAGAGAGCGCCCACGGTACGGCAGCGGCGCCATTCATCGAGGCCGCGAAGTCGTTTGCCCTGTAGGCAAATGCGAGCTTGCACACTGCCCCTACCGCTGGCGCAGCCCCCACCGAGAAGGATTGCGCCGTCCCGCCGATCGCGGCGAGTATCCGGGCATTTCCGCCTGTAAAGTAGGCGACCATTCGATTTGAGATTGACCCATCGTGCAATGCCACGATGCCGGCCGCTCCGACGGTGGCCACCCCCGAAGGAACAAGTACCTCCGCGTATATCGTTCCCTCACTCGGATTGAAACCGATCTTGGTCAGGTCTGTGATGGCCGCGCTGTCGGCGGCGCGGGTGGCTTGCGCGGTGGTAGTGGGAACGTAGCTGGTAGCGAAAGCACCGACTTCCATTTGCGCACCCCACAAATACAAGCCTGATGCACCGTCGCCGGTATAAGTCGGGGGCGCCGTACCGGAGAATGTCGGAGTATCACCCACATACAACCGTTGAGATCCGGCGAGCGTCGCAATACACGTTTGCGTCACCGAGCAGCGGTACCACCCGTTACCCATCGGCAAAATCGAGGCGGAATAGCCATTGAAGTTGGCATTGGCCGTGCCGACATTATTTACCGCGCCTGTTAGCAGGTTGAAATTAGCCCCCACATAGCCGCTGTAGTTGAGCTGCAGCAATGCCCGTTCGCCGGCTCTCGCATAAACGCTAGTTGTGTACGTGGTTCCGGAGGTGACACCAATCGCTTGCGTAAGCTGGTGCGGTGCTGCGCTGGTATCCTCGACAAACTTGTCTGCCGTAGTGGTCCCAGACGGAGATGCAGCAACATTCGCGGACACGCTCGCGGTGACCTTTCCCCAAGTTACAGCATCAAACGCCTCAGACTGCAAGAGCAGATTCGTCCGTAGCTCTTCCACCAGCAGCCCACGCGCCGCCAGCGTGATCGGGTCATAGT
Source organism: Cupriavidus sp. UME77 (assembly GCF_014170355.1). Taxonomy (NCBI): domain Bacteria; kingdom Pseudomonadati; phylum Pseudomonadota; class Betaproteobacteria; order Burkholderiales; family Burkholderiaceae; genus Cupriavidus; species Cupriavidus sp. UME77. The sequence continues at coordinate 139,373 of NZ_LZZU01000012.1, read as the reverse complement.
CCAGGCTCGGCGCGTTGGCCGCATCCTGCACCAGCACGCCACCGCTGCTAAATCGCCAGCGGGCCGACGCCCGCGTGAAGGTGATCAGGTCGGCAAAATTTCGATTAAAAAGCATCCTTCATCCCTTCGCTTTGAACACGCTAGTGGTGCCATACGGCCACGCCGGATCGTCGGACCACGTCCGGTACACATCGGCCACGAAATCGAGCTGCGCAGTCGGCTCGTTGAGCGCCAGGAAGTCCAGCGACAGCGTTCCCAGCCGGAGGTCATCACCGTCGTAGCGGCCCGAGCGCTTACGGCAGAGCACCGACAGTCCCAGGCCGAGCTTCATAGGCCCACCAGATCGAGCGCAGTCGTCCCCGTCGCGTTCACCCGCAGCGCCCGGATAGGCAGCGTCTCGCCGGACGGACAGTTCTTGAAGGTCACAGGCATGCCATCGCGGCGAATCGCCACGACATCGCCACCTGTGCCGACACGGATGCTGTTCGCTGGCCGCGCGAAGTTGTTGGCCGCGCTGTCGCTTGGCGTGATCACGAAATAGTCGAACGATGGATCGCTGACGCTGGGCGGAAGATTTTGGTACGGATCAGGCATGGCCTACTCCACGTTAGATGGACTGGTAGATCTGGTTGGCGAAGTCGAGGACCATCGTCGGCCCGGTAATCCCGGGAATCACCGGCGGCGGCGCGGGCAGGCTCTGCACGATGCTGGTCCACACGATGGTAGCCACCGGCTTGACGCTATTGATCGCTGCGTAAATATCCGCATCGGTCACGCCGCCCTGGATCATCGAGAGCGCTGCGTACGAGGCGCGGGACGGCTGCCCATACCCGCCTGTGGAGATCCCGTAGCCCGCCACAAGAGGAATGCCGGTGCCAGCCGGTCGGTAGGCCGTCACGAAGGCCTGGAATGGCATCAGCATCGAGCCGTAGGCCCCCGCCACGCCGTACCCGATCAGCGGGCCGCCATACACCCCGGTGTCCGCCGGCCGCGTCGGCTCAATCACCACCGGTGTGCGGCCTGTCAGGTCCTGCAGCACCCGGATTAGCCCCGCGCGGGTCGCCCGCTCGCGGAACAGGTTGATCAGGATCCGCGCACGGAACGAGTCGTCCGACTGGTTCGCCGCGCGCAGCAGCGCCGAGCCGAAGAAGTCGGCAGCGATCATGTCGAGCCAGCCTTCTGTGGCGGACTTGATGCGCGTTTGTAGGCGGGCGTAGCTGAGCAGGCTGTAGATGAAGGCGCCGGTGTAGGCCAGGCCCTGCAGCAGGCCGGTGATGACCGGGGATTGGCTCTCATCGGGGAACCAGCGCGGCAGGTAGCCCCGCAGCCGGCGGTAGACATCGTTTTGATCGCCGACTGCCATTTATGCCACCGAGATCGTAGCGGCCTTGACGGTCTGTTTGGCCGTGGCCACCAGGTCAGCCGTGCTGCCGTTCAGAGTAACGCCCGTCACGTTGGTGACCCCTGGCGACGCATCGTAGGCCACCTGTGCCAGGCGGCTATAGGGCAGCGTCATGGTCTGCGCCACCGGGTCGCGCGGCAGCGCGTTGATGAAGTTCGTCAACGCCGTGTTGACGAGCTGCCGCGTAGCGGCGCCGTCGTAGCCCGCGCCGATCGTGCAGGTCATTGCCACCGAGGCATTCAACAGTGCCGGCGCGAACACGCCGAAGCTGCTGCACAGCGGACGGACTGCGTCGATCGCGTTCGCCACGGTGGCCAGAAACGTACTGCCGGGCGCGCCGGTGCCATCATCCACCACCACATAGAAGTAGCCCATCTGCACCGCGCCGGCGTAGGTCTGGTTCTCCACCAGTGCGTACGTGACGCCCTGCTTGAGGGACGTGATGGCGTAGCCCACGGCATCCTTCGTGGCCTTGGACAGGCTGCGGATGTAGGCGATGAAGCGCGTGCGCAAGGCTGGGTCCGACTCAGCGTCAGCGCCGTTGGCAAAGCTGGCACCGTTCGTGACGGTATCCACGCCCGAAATCGCCCCGGCGATCACCGAGACCGCACCGATCACAGCGTTGCCGGCCGCGCCGGCCACCACCGCCAGGACGGGCACACTCACGCTAGGCGTGCCCGCCACCAACACATAGCCGCCCAGCGTGGCGCTGTAGGCCGGATTGGTGGTGTCGGCGACGACTGCGTACTGCTGCGTGCCGTCGCCCGTCTGGACGGTGGCGCCGACCGGTACCACGGCTTGCTGCGTCGCGGTGAAGCGAGAAAACGTGACTTGCCCGGTCGCGTATGTGGCCGGCAGCCGGCTCACGCCGAAGTCGGCCACCCAGCTGTCCAGGTCGGCACCGCTGGACGTGGCCGCGCGCGTGATCGCCAGGACCTGCATGATCAGGCTTTCGAGCCAGACCGTCACCGCGGCGTTCGCCTCCACAACCGCACGCAGGATCGACCCGATCGTGAGATCGAGCAGGACGCTCGCATAGCCCTGAATGGCCGTCACGCTCTCGCGCACCAGCGTGGTGAAGTCCTTCGTGGAAATGGCCATGTCAGCGGTTCACGTCAAAGCTGAGGGTTACCGGCTTGCGCGTGGTCGCGCTGGTGTACCGGACGGTGACGGCGAAGCCGGAATTGATCTGGTGCAGGTCCACCTCGGGCTCGGGCTGCCGGGCAACTGCGTCTTCCATCAGGACCTGGCTGCGGATGAGCGCGCGCAGCCCAGGCAGATCGGCGTTCTGTCCGATCTTGGCCGGCAGGCCAGCACCGTATTCCGGGTGGAAGATGTACTCACCCGGGTTGGTGACCAATCGGCGCACGATGCGCTGCTGCGTGCGCGTGTCAGTGCTGGCGTGCCCGAGATCGCCGGTCGGCGAGACACCAAGGTCGTTCCCGACCCAGTGGTCGATGTCGTTGAGAAGCTGCGGGGTCATACCGGTGTGCCTGTGTTGGCGCCGCCGTTGCCGTTGCTATGGCGGTGCGTGCTGCCGATGTCGACGCCGTTGTTGTGGATGGTGCCAGTGGTGTCCAGGTTGCCGGTCACCGTCGAGGTGGCACCTGAACCGTTGTCCCCCGAGATGGCCATGCCGCCCTGCCCGGTGATGGTCTGCGTTACCTGCAGCGTGTTGTCAATCTGCACGGGCCCGACGAAGTGATGCAGCTGGGCGGTGTACTTGGCCGTGGTCTGTGCCACCACCTCGACGGTGCCGTCGTTCTTGAATCGAAGCGCCGACCCGGACTGGTGCACGATCCAGAACTCGCCAGACGGCGCGCCGGGCGGCCTCGCCGCATCGCTGTACAGCCGCCCGCACACGTAGCCAGTCTCAATTTCGCCCCCAAAGAACTTCACCTCGACCTGGTCGCCAGGACTGGGCGGCGCGTCCAGTCCCCAGGTATTGCCGACCCATGGCGAGGCGACGGGCAGCCAGCCTGTCAGGGTGCGATCGGGGAAGTCCGGGTCGGCGGGTTCCAGGCGGACCCTTGCTGAAGCGTTACTGGGGTCGTAGCTGGTGACGATGCCGACGCAGCATTCTGCCCGCCCGGCCTGCGCCAGCTCGGCAGCAAGGGCCATCTGGTTGCGAAAGCGCTGCATCATAGGGGTGGCACCGAGTCGGGGTTGTGGTTTTTTGCAGAGACGTCCATCACGTAGCCGTCTTCCAGGCTCATCTGGCGCGTGATGCCATCCACGTAGTAGTCCTGATCGAAGGCGGTCCCGGTGCCGGTCAAGCGCACCAGGGTGGTCTGCGTCAGCACGTTGTCGGCCGGCAGCCGCGCGCGCAACTTCATCTCGTGCTGCGTGATCTCGCGGTGCATCCGCTGCGCGAACGTGTTGGCCCGGTCCTGATCCATGCCGCCGCGATTGAACGTGTAGATTTGCTGGTTTCCGAAGGGCGACGCCTTGCCCGGCTGGATCGTCTTCCCCCGGCTGGGGTAGTACGCCGTGATCCTGTTGCTCGGTTTCAGGTGCCAGGACCGCACCACCACAGTGACGCCCTTCGCGACCGTCAGACTGCGGGACAAACGCAGATCCCGCACGTTGGCCGACGGGTTCCCCTGGTCGTCCACGACCCAGCGCAGCTCATAGACGTTGGAAGGCCCACCCACTGGCGCGGACGAGATGCCGCTGAGCTGCTCGTTCAGGTCGTGGTAGCGCTTCTTGTACAGCCCGCGTGCCCTATCCAGGGTTGCCGTCGCCTCTGCCACCTTGGCGAGCCCCGTCTGCTGCGCGGCTGCGGCCGCCGCGTCGTCGCCGGCGGCTACCGCGGCATCCTTCGCATCGGAGTCGGCCAAGGCCGCCTTGTTCAGGGCCTTCGCCTTCTCCTGCTCGGCCCGCCATGCCGCCGACACCTCGTCGAACTCCTTCTGCAGGGCAGCCTTGTCCACTGGCACCACTGGCAGCGTGTCTTCCTGTCGTGGCTCGAAATGCAGTTCCTGCCCCTTGACGTAGCAGATGAACCCCTCTTCCGACGCCAGCCATGTGAGCAAGTCCCACTCGCTGCGCTGGTCGACCATCCGCACGTGGTCATAGGCATACAGGCTGCCGGCCTTTGTCGTGGTCGCCGTCACGACTGGCGTCAGGCCGTGCGCCTGTGCCAGCTGGATGGCGATCTCCGACGAAGTCAGGTTCTGGTACTGCATCGACGTCTTGGCGTCGATGAATGCCGCCGTCAGGTCGCGCCCGGTCAGCACCAGTGTGGTAGCGACCGGGTCATAGTCAATGTCATCCACCCGTCCATAAATAAGGCTTTGCAGGTCGGACTCGCTGAAGTTGGACGGATCACCCGGGAAGCCGGCAAAGATCTCGACGAACGCTTCTTTCTGCGCCGCAAACCACGCCGCGTTGGTCTCGGCGGGCAGCGCGGTCACCGCGAACAACACGCGGAACGTGTCGGCCTGGTAGAACGTGTTGTTGTCCACCGACCAGTCGATCCAGGCATCCACGCGCACGCCGGCGACCTTGACGATACCGCGCGGCTGCCGGGAAGCAGGCTGCACAGGGAGTTCGTTCAGGCTCATGAGTTCACCAGTCCGCCAACCTGGTCCTTGGAAGGCGGAATCGTCACCGTCTGGACCGAGGGAGGCAGTTGCGGATCGCCGCCGAGTTGCGGATTGGCCTTCGCCAGCCCTGTCCAGGCCATGGCGTCGCCCCATTCTTTGGCGGCCATGTCCATCAGGTTGCCGCCGGCTACAGTGACCTGCTTCGCGCTGGCGTAGATCGATCCGACGTTCAACTGCACCCGCCCCATGACGCGATCGAGTTGGATCAGCGCCGGCAGCTGCTGCGCCGCCAGGATCTGGCCCGAAATCGTCTGCACCTGGCGTGCAATGGGGTTGTTCGGCAGGATGCCGCCCAGCGTCGTCACGTTGACCAGCGTGTTGTTCACCTGCGCTACGATGCTCTGCGCCTCATTGCGCAGCGCAGCGATCGGCTGCAGCACACTATTTAATGTGGACTGCGCCGCGTTGGCGAAGCTCGACACGTTGCTGACGGCGTTCTTCACGGTGCCCATGATGCTCGACAGCGAGATATTGCCGATGCCCGAGACCAGGCTGTCGGCCGAGGCGATATCGCCGTTGATCAGGCTGTCAATGCTGGGACCGCCCTTGCCGGCGGTGGAGAGTGTGAGGTCTTCCACCACCTCGCAAGTGATGTGGTAGGGGATCTGGTAGAAGCGCTCGAAGTCCGCCCGGAATTCCCGGACCAGCACGGCGTACACCAGCTCAGACCATTTGAGGACCACGGGCGCCCCTGCCACCCGCATCCCATCGAGCGCCCGCGCGCGCGCCAACGCCTTCGGACCGCGCAACCAGCCCGACCACTCGGGCGGCCCAGAGAACGCACCCATGGCGTCCACGACCTTCACGCCGCCCACCAGACGGTGGACCGCCAGTTGCTGCTCGCCGCCAAACGGGATCTTCTCGGGGACCTCTTCGCGATCAAACTGGAAGTCGCCAAGTTGCATGACAAAGTCGGTCATGGCTTATCTCAGTGCTGGCGGGCGCATGCCCATGCCGGTGTCGAAGGTGCCGGGGCCGGTCTGGGGTCGAGCAAGGTCCCGGGCCTGGTGGAACGATGTCGCCTCGGCCAGAACGCGGCCATCCAGCTTGATGGTGGTATTCACCTGTGCCAGGTTCGAGGAGGCGCCAGCCACCGGATCGGCCTTGGAAAGGTCACCCTTGCCAGCGCCTGGCGTCGGATCGCCCGAAAGTAACGCCTTGCCGGTCCGCCAGGCCCACCCGAGCGGCCCGCCCGTGCCGATGGCACGCGGATCAAGAGAGAACGGACTGCCCGCGGCCTGAAGCTTCTCGCTCAGCCCGGCGTTCCTCTGCCCCCAGTCGTTCACCGAACGGAAGAACTCGGCGCCCGTGTTCAGCAGCTTGGTGACCGTGGGCAGAACGCCTTTCCCCATCTCGGCCTTCATGGATGTCCAAGCGGCAATGAAGTCGGCCTCGGCCCCTGGCGCGGTCTTCTTGAACTCGTCGATGGTGCCCTCGACGCCCTTAGCGTTCTTCACCAGCTTCGCATCGCGCAGTGCCTGCGCCTGCTGCGTCGTGAAGTTGGCGCCCATGTTCGACCCCTGCCGGTTCGAAAGAATTTGGTTCACGAAGGCGATCACCTCGGAATCGGATTTGGCGCCGGCCTTCTTCGCCGCACCAGTGGCGTAGGTCATCAGCCATTGCGCAGGATCCTCGCGCAGCATCTTCTCGTCGACGATGTTCTTCAGCGCCATCGACTTGACGGTCTTGCCACCCACGCTGCCGCTAGTCACCTCGGTGAGCTCGGCCAGGCCGGCGTCAGCGAGCGCCGCCATGGTCTTCTTCGGCGTGCGCCCGGCGACCAAGTTCTGATACATCGACATCAGCGCCGTACCGGTGCGGGAACCGCCCTGCTCTTGGGCCAGCGTGGCCAAATTCATGATCCCCTGGTCACTCAGCCCCTTGAACGCCGCGCCGCCTGTCTTGGCCATGGACTCAAGGTCGGTGAACTTGAGCGCACCGCCAGAGCCGGTCACCATGCGCTGGGCCAGATCCAGCCCGCGCATGAACTCTTCCTTGTTGTTGGTCAGGCCGCGCATGTCGTTGAAGCGCATGACCGCGCGCACAGAACCCTCATCCAGGGCGCCAACCTTGCCGCTGAACAGGCCGGAATTGGCAGCGTTCAGCGCGGCCAGCGTCGGCGCGACTTGCTTGGCAAGGTCCAGATTGCCGAACATGCCCACAGATTCCCTCAGGGTCTCCATCAGCGTGGCGCTGGACGTGCCGAACACCTTGGTGCCGCGGGCGAACTTGTCCGCGTCTTTGTTGATCTCGTCGCCCAGGTTCATGGTCTTGAACCGAGAGGCGGCCAGCTGGTATTCCTTGCCGGCGTCGTACAGGGCCTTGGTCACATACAGGCCCGCGAAACCGGCCGCTACAGGCGCCAACGCGCCGCCGGGCAGTCCCATGCCGACCGCGCCCACACCGAAGCCGCCCGAGCCGACATGCACGTTGCCACCGTGGCCGCCAAAACCTCCGCCACCACCGGCCGCAGCGCCGCCGCCTCGGCGCCCCGGGACAGGGATGAACCCGCCGGGGCCCGGCAGGCCAGGCGGGCGCTGCCCGCCACCCGCACCACCGCCAAGATGGCCCATGAAAGACGACCGAGATGCAGCCATGCCTGCCATATGGATGGCATGGATGTTCCTGGCCAGTTGCGCAGACTCGGCATTGGCGCGCACCATCTCGGCTTCAATTCCGAGGCTGGCCGGAACTGCACGTCGGATGCGCCGCAAATTCCGCTCGACTAGCAGCGCGTTGCCGCCGACGCCCCTGAGGCCCCCCTCCAGCTGCCTTGTCGCCGTGACAAGGTTCCGCACCCCGGCGGCTTCCACCCCCATCTTCTGTAGGCGCTTGTTGACCTGCAAGGCCAGCGCGTCGACCTTCTTGAACTCGGCCGCCAGCTTCAGCAACTGCGGCGCGATCAGGTCGTTCAGGACCAGGGTGGTGCCGATCTTATAAACGTCGATCATGGTGCCCTATACTCATCATTCCAGAGTCCGTTGCCGAACCCATGCGCCCGCTGAAGATCCGCATTCACGAATGGCTTGCCGACCACATTTCGTGGGTGCAGTACCCAGAGTTGGATATCCCGGAACTTCCGACGCCGCAGCAGCGCATGGCCACGCTGAACCGACGCGCACTCTGGATTAGCGCAGCGATCTTTCTGGTAACGGTTGGCGGCGGCGCCGTCGGCGGCGCGATTTCTGGCCTACTTGAGCCGCGGGTTGCGCCAGCTCCGGCCCGCCAGCCAAGCAGCGACAGTCCGGCCAAACCGCGCCTGAATGTCTTTACCGGCACGGATAGCAGCCGGGCCTAGCACCGCACGCGGGGGAATCGTCCGAGTCCCGAGCTCGTGCCAGACCATCTTCTGGTCATTCGAGCCCACCGCCGCCTCGTTGCCGATCACAGTCGTCTCGATGCTGTCGCGCATCTGCCCATTGCGAAGCAACGGCGCGTCAACGGGATAGCCCTTCCGGATCTTGTCGAACTCGGTTTCAGCGGTCAGCTCTTCCCACTTCGCGAACGGGCCGACGGCCGGCTGGTAGTGGGCGATCTCCGACCTGGCGATCTTCTGGATCAGCTCCGCGCCCTTCTCCGTCATGTGGTGCGTGACGGCGGGGGCCTCGGCGGCAAGTGCCGTCAAGTGATTAGCGAAGTCGGCCATGCTGCGGAATGTCTTCATGCCCGCTCCCTGAAGGCCATCGTTTCCCAGTCGAACGACCTGCCTTCAAACTCGCTCATCACCACGCAGGCGGCGAAGCGCTCTTCAGCCGTGTAGGAAAAGGCCACGTCGTAAGGCACGCCATTCTTGATCAACCACATGGCCTGCCTGAACGCCGGGGCCCTTGCTATTTTTTTGCGGCGTCCGCGCCCCCGCCGGCGGCAGCGCCATCGATCCTGGCCATGCCCTGCTGCACGGCCACCATACCGGCCTCGTCCAGGCGCTGGATCAGCGCTTCGAGCTCCAGCTTGCTGGTGGGCGGCAGAACCGGCTCGCCATCGATCGCGGCCACATACAGCACCGGCAGGCACATGTACCGGTAGACGCTGTTCTCTGCCGCCTCGGGCCCCATGGCCTCGACCAGGCGGAATTGCGCCAGGATGCCGGGCTTCTTGAGGGTGATCTGGCGCCCTGTCGAATCGGACACCGTGGTTTCCGCCGCGGCGCGCGCGACGACTTCTTCGGAGGGGCGAAGGGTAACGGTTGGGGTGCTCATGAGTTCAGGCGATCCGTTTGCGGCGCGAGGCCATGAAGGTTAGGGAGAGCTTGACCGAGGCGTCTCCAGCGGCCTCGCCGCCATCGTCGAGCGACAGCACGACCCCGTCGTAGCGCCACTGCGAAATGGCACCACTCGGCTCCGAGACGGTCTCGTAGATCTGGCACGGCTGCTCGTTGATGCCCGAGTAGTAGTCCGTTTCAAGCTGATCGAAGTACGACTCGATCTCCGGGCCGGCGCGGTTGATGCCAAACGAGCCGGACCAGCCGTCGAAGAAACGCAGATGCTGCGAGAGGCCTGTGATCAGCTTCACGCGTTCCTGCGTGGTGTCCTGCTTCTTCCGGAAGGAGGTCAGCTTCGGGATCGGCAGTGGACCGGTCGGGGTCTGGATGACCAGCGTGGTATCGCGCCCGACGGAAAGCCCTTGTTGCGGCATGTTGTCCTCCAAAAAGAGAAAAGCCCGAAAAACCGGGCGGTGTTATCGGGGGCCTACTGCACGATCACCGTGGTCTGGCCGCCCTGCAGGTTGACCAGGAAGTTGCGGACGACCGCCATGTAGCGCGCCTGGACGTTTGCCTGCATCCAGCCCGCGCGGATACGCGCGTCGGGATTGTTGGTCCTGTCGAGCACGACCTTGTAGGCATCGATCATTTTTGGCCTCACGTCTGCCATGTTCGACATGAACTGATCCAGGCCGGCAAACGCGTTCGAACGGGTATCGTCCTCGTCGTCGAAGCCTTGCAGCTCACCGGTGAACTTCCCGCCCCAGGCATCGATGCTGTACGCGATGTAGTTCGTCAGGCGCGTGTAGCTGTCTTCGCGCAATGCCTGGTCGCTGCTCGAATTCAGGCCCAGCACGAACGAGAAGTACTTGCCGCCCGGGGACGGGTTCGTCAGCACGTCGATGCCGGCCTGCACCAGCTGCAGCAGCTCGGCGGTCGAGTAGGGCTGGTTGTTGTAGGTCCGCTGGGTAGCGACGATGCCCTGCAACTGCTTGTTCAGCGTGCTCTTCTCGGGCGACTGGTTGACCATCAGGCCCAGCGCGAACGCTTGCGGCGAGATGAGGCGCACTTGGTTGATGGTCGTGTCGTTCACGTACACCCAGTCGCCGAAGATCACCTTGCCCGCGTAAGTGTCGATGCCGGCAGTTCCCTTCGTCGTCGCCGCATTGGCGATGGTGTCGCCTGCCGGCCCGACCATCTGCATGTAGGAACCCTCGCCCAGGCCATAGGCAACCTGCGTCGACCAAGTGGTCGAGTCGTCGCAGTCGGTCAGCGCAATCACGCTGGCGCCGGACTTGCGCAGGGCGTACATGCCCTTGCGGGGTGCCGTGTCGGTGCCCAGCAGCATCGAACCGGTGATGGAGGTCGCCCCGTCGGTACCGGCGGTCAGGTTGATCGTCGCAGGCAGCGTCGGTGGCGCGGTACCGGCGCCGGCCGTGGCCACGCACATCGTCGACGGCCCCCGGAACTGGCTGTTGCCGAAGTTCACGGCCTTGACGATGTTGTCCCGCAGCGTGGCGCCGGCGCCCGGGATGTTGTCGTAGACCTCAGGCTGGTAGCCGGCCAGCGTGATGGTCAGCTTGGTGGTGCTGGCCGCGGTGCCGGTGCCCAGGATCGCTGAGATGCTATTGCCCAGCGAGCCGGTGTACTTCGACGTGAGCGTCACGAAGTTGGTACTGAAGGTCGCTGCGGCAGCCACATCGGTGCCGTCGGTCACACGCACGAGCGCGAAGGCACCGACGTTGCCCTGCATGGCGGCCCAGTTGAGCACGGTCATCAGGTCGTACTTGCGCGCCTGCATCGGGCCGAACACGGCAGCACCACCGGCATAGTCGGAGACTGGAACGGGAACGCCGACTGGCCCCCATGTGGCCGTGCCAACGATCCCGCCGATGTTGCTCGGCACGCCGTTGATGGGCGCCGGGCCCGGGGGTTGGATGGCGACGATGACGCCAGGCACCTGCTGTGCCGTCAGGTTCACCTGCCCTGCTTGAACAACGGTCATGGATGGCTCCAGAAACGAAAAGAGCCACCCTCAGGTGGCCCGCATTGATGCGATGTGGGTTATTTGGACTTGACCGGCGGGGCGGCCACCTTGACAACGTTGTTCGACTGCTCGGACGCCAGGATGGCGGCCACTTCCTGGGCATCGGTGATCTCGTCGCCGATCTGGTAGCCGTTGAAGGGCGAAATGACGCGAAGAATCATGGTGGACCTCAGATGTAGATGGTTTTGATGACGGCCGGCGCGTCGTTTTCGACAACGACCTGGCCCTGCGTCACCTCGTATTGCTGCGCCTGCACGGTGGTCGAGTACTCGATCCAGCAGGCCAGGTCACGGCGGTAAATCCGCTCCTTTTGCCCGCGGTCGTCCCATGAATTGGACAGCGCGCGCGAGCGCAGCGTCCCGAACGACCCGTCGGGCAGCGTGATCCGATTGATGCCGGCCAGCGCCGAGTCGATCGCGCCGGCCAGCGGGTCGCGCGCGTCGTAGCAGTTCGCCCAGACGGTGATGAGGAACTCCTGATCCTGCCGCCGCACCTCTCGCAGCCGTATGGCGGCGCCGCCGACGCGGCAGAACACCGGCGGCACCGGCCCCTGTATGTAGACCGGCGTGCCGTCGGCCAGCACGACGTTCACGCCGTCATTGGTGGTCACCAGAGTGCCGGCGATCGTGATCACCTGTCCCGAGCTGGTGGTGCCAGGGTAGTCGGCAGCGATGAGCGTCGCCAGCGCCGTTGCCGCGCTCGCCAGGGTGTCGCCCGGCTGCGCCGAATAGACATAGGGCACCGCCTCGACGAACACAACGAGGTTCTGCGGCGTCGACATCGCACCGCCAAGCGTGACGGCCTGCCCTGCCACGGCCAGCGTGACCGTGTGGGCCGGCGGGGTGATGGTTCGCCACTTCGAAATCGCGTTATCAACGGGCTTCACCGCGCGCGGGAAGACGCTGACGTGCACCTTCCCGGCAGCCATATCGTCCGCCAGCTGCGCCGGGTTCGGCCAGCCCGCGTAGACCTTGATCGCTTGCCCGCTGATGGACGGCTGGCCGGTGCCCGCCGGGTAGGCGGTCTGCGCGATCAGCGCCACCAGCGCGCGCGAGGCGTCGGATAGATCAGCCATCAGGCATGTACCTCAGTCACATCGACGCACCAGAGCTGGTCCGTGCGCTCGGCGCCCACCACCAGGAACCGGCGGCCGAGATCGTCCGTCAGCGTGTCAGCGGCGCGCAGCGCCACGGGAATGCTGGCCGGCAGCAGGACCTGGAAACCATGCTCATCGGCCGACGCCGGCAGCGGCTCGTACCGACGAGTGCGTCCGCCGAACAGGATCGACGCCGGCCAGCCCGGACCACCGGGCGTGCCCAGCACCGGCGTGTCGACGTGGCCGCAACTGCCCGAATAGCCGACGTCGCCGACGGCGTCGGATGCAGCTGGCCGCGCCAGCCAGACCTTGCCGTTGCACTCGACCGTCAGGATCGGCAGCTCAGACTGCATGCCGGCGATGAAGTGCGCGGCCTGCCTGCGCACCAGGTAATCACCGACCTGCGTCTGGCGGCCGTCGATCAGGCAGTACCAGTACGGCTTGTCCGGTAGGTTGGGCCGTGTGTATGACCATTCCTGCGCGCTGAACGAAGCGTTCAGGCTCGCCATCTTGGCCGTCAGCGGATTGGCCGCGCTGGCGGGCCGGTAGACGTCGTAAACGTAGCCGATTCGCTTTGCCGCCTTGGCGTATCCGGCATAGATCCGGTCTTGGAGCTTGGCTGCATCCATGCCCTACCCTCGTGCGATGGAAATCCCACCGCGGCCCAACACCGGCCCAGGCGCGAACCCGATGAACTCGCACAAGCGCCGGCGCCACGAGTCGAACAACCGCTCCCGGTCGGCCTGCTCGCGTGCGTTGTGCTTCCAGACTGCCGCCTGGTCGGTGTCCAGGTTGTCGCTGACTGCCGGAATGGCGCTCTCGAGCGCGGTCAGGTTCGTCAGGTAGGTATTGATCAGAACGGCCTCTTCGCTCGCGGATAGGGTCGTCAAGCGCTGGTGCAGCGACATCACAACCATGCCGAACGAGCCGTACACCACGTCCTGGTAGTCCGTGATGGGCATGGTCAGCCCGGTGAGCGGGTAGCCCATGAAGCGCCGGACATCGGTCAGTTGCGCGTCGGTGAGCATGGATTACCCCTTGCTGGCGGCGTCCACCAGGGCCTGCAGGTCCGCCTTCTTGGCGCCATCCGGGATCTCAATGCCCTTCTCGGTCAGCGCGGCCTTCAGCTGCTCGACGTTCAGACCATCGGACGGATTCCTGTCATTCGCCTTGACCAGCGAGCGCACCTTGCTTTCGTCATCGGCAGTGAAGAGGTCGCCGAAGTGGGCGCGCATCTGCGTCACCACATATTCCGCATCGGTGTATTCGCCAGGCAGACTGGCGAGTGCGGTATCGAGATCGATTCGCGCGGCGACAGGCTGCCGCCTGGCCTCGAACAGCTCGTGCTCGTCGGTCAGGTCGGACTTGTTGATGACGATGAAGCCCAGCGGGTTCCCCTCCGACACCGGGGAGACCACCTTGACGGTTTCGCAGTGCATGGTGATTCCTTTGAAAGCCGGGGCGGCCGGCACAGCGCCGCCCCGCGGCAATTAGCCGAGCAGCACGGCGATGTGGTTGCTCTTGATGGCCTGCGTGCCCCACGCCAGGCGCACGTGGTAGACCAGCTGCATGAACTGGCGATAGACGGCGACATCGAACACGAGGCCCGATACCGGGTCCGTGACCTGCACGACGTCGTCGGCAATGTCCATCGGCTTGCCATCCGGTCCGATCGGCATGGCCGGCGCACGCGTGATCAGCTGCACGGCGGAACGGCTGAAGCCGAGGTTCGGCGTTGCGCTGGCGCCCACCGTCACCGCCGTTGCGGAAGTGCCGATGGCCTGCTTCAGGCCAGGCGCCGCCAGCGTGATCGCGCCCGGGGCAGAGATGCCGGACGTCACCACATACTTGTTGGTGTCGCCCGCGAAGGTCACCGTGTCGCCAGCCAGCACGGTGCCGGTACCGGTAATCAGGTTGATCGCCGTCGCGCCGACCGCGTAGCCCGCCGTGTCCGTGGTGTAGCTCGCGCCCGTGCCCTTCGTCACCGCCTGAACGGCATTCGAGTTGTGCAGCATCTGGCCTTCCAGCTCGCCGATGATGCCGCGGCGCAGCAGGTCGTCGGTGCCAGCTTCGTTCACCTTGAACAGCACGTTCTGCTTGCCGCGCAGGTTGGCGATACCCGCCGAGCCAAGCACCAGTTGCAGATCGGTCTGCGGCGCGCCGTTGTCGTCCAGGATCTTGCGCTGCTGGGCGATGTCGGACAGATCGCCCGCGGTACCGAAGGGCGCCGTGCCGGGCGTGCCGTAGGCACGCGACGCGTTCTGGTACGTGGTCGTGAACAGGTCGACTTCGATCGCGTTGCACAGCGTGCGGAAAGCCTGCGCGAACTGGTTCATCAGAATGCCGCCGTAGCTGCCGGCATTGATCAAGCCGCGCTGCTCTTCGCCGTTCCAGCGGATCGGGACGTGCTTGGACTTGCTGATCGTCATCGACACGTTGCCGATGTTGTTGTCGCCGGTGTTCGGCGCGGTCACGGCCGGCGTGTTGTCGGCCATCGTGCCCGGGGGCGCGATCGGGATCATGATCGCCTGGTTCAGCGCAGCGCGCTCGCCGCTGCTGTTGCGCGACACGGCGGGAATGAAGCCGACCTGCTCGCGAGACACCACGTCGAGTGCCTCGTACATCGTCGGGATAAGGCCAGTCAAGGTGTTTGACACTTGGATACTCCAAATATGGGTGGTTGGTACGATTTGAGATTGATCGGGCCATCCAGCCCATAGCGCCGCGCCTCATCCAAGGCTTGGCTAGATACCGCGTGATCCGCAGAACGGCCCCTGAAGGGCCGCCGCTGCTTAGTCGTTGAGGGTTGCTTTGCCGGCGCGAACCTCCGCCGAGACTGCCGCTTGCTTCGTCGGATCGAAGGTGTTGAACTCGGCTCGCGTGTAGGCGCGCTTGCCGCCCGACGAGCCACCGCCGCTCGCACCGCCACCGCTGGCGCCGGACCCCTTCAGGATCTGGTCGCGATGCGGGTAGTTCTCGACGAGCGTTTCGAGCGCTTCGTCGAAGTCGGCGATATCACCGGGGCGCACGCGGGAAAAGATCTTGTTGCCGGTCGCGTCATAGGCAACCGTCTTGCCGTCTTCGATTTTGAAGGCCTTGCCGAACGCGGCCTTGGCGATGTCGCCAGGAATGGCCAACTTCTCGGCAATGAACTTGGAACGGTCGAAGCTCCCGCCGATGCGCTCGTCGTACAGCGTGCTCTGGAGGGTGTCGCGCTCGGTCTTCACGCGCGCGAGCTCTTCGACGTGCGACTTGCTGGCGGCGGCGACCTGCTCTTCGGCTGCCTTCTTGGCAGCCGCCCGGATTTCCTCGACCTTGCCAGCAGTGATCAGCTCGCCGTCCTTGATGTTGCGGACGGTTTCGAGCGCCTTGCGGGCCGCGTCGGCATCCTCGATGCCCTCGAACAACTTTGCCCGGCCCTCGGCGGCCTCGGCGCGCTCGCGATGCGACTTTGCCTCGCCGTTCAGGCGCGAGATCGTTGCCACGGTGCCCGGAGCATCGAAAGCGATCTCTTTGCCGTCGTCGTGCACATACACCGGCTTGCCGTCCTGGACCACGACGTGGCCATGCTCGTCGATCTTCAGTTTCATGTTCATTCCTTTGGCTATCCAGCCAGTGAACTGGGTCATCCGACCCACGCGCCGATCCGCATCCGCGTTTCGGCAAAAAAACAGCCGCAGGACCCGAGGGCCGTGCGGCTGCAGAAAAGAACTTGGTACGCCTAGTCGTTGATGTTCGCCTTACCGGGCTTGGGGGCGTTCAGCGCGATGCGCTTCTTCTCGTCTTCCCAGGTCAATTCCGGGCTAACGAGGCCGCGCCGCTTCGCTTCGTTGAAGAGTGACTCGTCGGAGAAGGTGCCGTCGACATTCATGTCGCGCAGAATCTCCATCGAGGCCTCCGCCAGCGACGCTACCCCGAAGTCGTTGAAGATCTGGATGTGGCCGCCCTCGGACTCTTTCACCCATTCGGCGGCCAGCTGCAGGGCCGTGTCGAGTGCGTCCTCTTCGTCCTGAATGATCCGCTGCAGCGTGCACATGCCGGCTTCGTTGTCGGAAACGGTCTGAGCGACGGTCAGATTGCCTGGCTTGATCACCAGCAGCTCAGCGCCGACCTGGCGCATGCGGTCTTCCAGCGCCGCCAGTTCCCTGCTGCCTGCCTCGATCGCCTTGCCACCATGCTCGACAAACCGAAGGTCCGCATCCGGATGGTCGGCATTGACCGCGGACGATGCACCCACTGTGATCGGCGAATCCCCCAGCAGCTTCGCGAACAGGATCGGCACGCGCGCGACGTGCAGAATCGTCTGCTGATCGCTCTTGGACTGCCAGTGCTCGACGTTCATGTGCGCCAGCTCAACGAGCGGCGGAACGCCCTGCATGAATCCGATGCGCCGACCGTAGACCGGCACGAACGGGATCTTCTGCAGCGTCGTGGTGCCCTCTTCGTGAAGGATCCACTCCTTTTCTGTCGAATTGGCCTTCTCGGCCTCGCGCCACACCTCCCAACGCCCCGGGTAAAGCACCCGCACCTGCTCGATCTCCCGCTCGCCGAACTGACCGTCAGGCTCAGAGACCGTCTCCAGGAACCGCAGTTGCGTCAGCGTCTGAACCCCGTTGATCCGCTGGGCACGCCAACCGAGGATGCTCTGTGCATGGATGTGGACGAAGTACGGGCGCACGCCTGCAGCCTCTTCCTCGGCCTTCGTCCGAATGCCGCCGGCATTGGGGAAGTCGACCAGGATGCCGCAGATGCCATAGGAAATCGCGTGAAAGCACACCGCCGCGGCGAACGCGTGCAGATTGTGGCCCTGCAAGTCGATGTTCTCGCACCACTTGGCGATGCGCACCGGCACATCCTTGCCGACCGTGATCGGCTTGGAAAACGGCTTGCCGGTCAGCACCTCGCACGTGCGGCCAAAGGCTGGGAACAGCGTGGCCGAGGCCAGGCGCGCCTTGTACGCATCGGAGGCCTCATTGGGCCACTGCGGAAGGTACTTGATGCCCGCAGCGCGCATGGCCGTCGTGCCGCCCAGTAGCGCGGTGATGAGCGGATAGTTCTCCGCCATCGCCTTGACGGCGGCTGTTTGCTCTCGGACGGTCGATGTCATGCAAGATTGCTCGGTGATATGCGCCGCCTACATGCTCATGGGTCGGACGGTCGCGGTGCGCTTCACTATCGGCCACAGCTTCACCAGCGGGTATCCGCCGGCGTCGTTGACGTGGTCGTGGCCGGTCGACTTGTCCGGCTCGCCGTTCTTGTCGTAGGGCTGCTGCTCGAGCGCCTCGGTGAACTCCGGGCACAGGTACGTGTTGACCTTCAGCCGGCGCTCGCCCTTGTCGTTCAGGATCAGGGCGTTGACGGCGTTCACCCGATCCTTCACGGCCGGGTTCGTCGAGTTGACCTGCAGCTGGAACCCAGCGCCTCGCAGGATCGACAGATCCGACTCGCTGGCACTCTTGCTGCTGGTGTTCTGGCCGCTGGCGTCGGGATAGATCAAGACGGCGTGGCCCTTGTCCTTGAAGCGCTCCTTCAGCATCCGCGCCATCTCGGGCGTGTCTCGCACCTTGGTCAGCTCGCCGACCGCGCGGGGCGTGCCGTCGCGCACCACGTAGATCAATGAGGCCATTTTCAGCACGTTGAAGTCCATGCCGACGTGCAGCGGCTCACCAGTCGCCATGGCGTCGTCGGTATGGTTCAGCTTCCGACTGAAGTTCGGGTACACCGACCCTGCTGCAAGGTTGACGAACTTCCCGCGCAGGTACGCCTCGATCAGCTGCGGCGGGTAGCTCTCGCGCAGCGACGATATGTAGTCGTCCGGCAGGTTCAGCTCGTTGTCGAACGTGCTGGCCTGGATCAGCCCGTACAGGCTCGCCAGCGACGGCTTCTCCGTAATGGCCTTGACGAACTGCTGGTAGACGAACTTGAACCCCTCAGGGGTCGTCGTCACGTCGATGCCGTTGCGCAGCCCCGGCACGTTGTAGCGCATGCGCGCGATGATCTTCCGCCAGGCCGTCTGGGCCTTGATGGGGTTCATCACGTCCAACTCGTCGATCAGCGCGTGGCCGATCTTGAAGCCCACGATGGTCTCCGGTTTCTCCATCGACCGGCAGATGATCGTGCCGCGGTACCGCCGGCCCTCGTAGACGTGAACCTCGTGGTTACTCTGGTTGACCTTGACCCGCAGGCCCATCGTGGCCGCCACCTCCTCCATCGTCGGATAGAAGATGTCGCGGATCTGCGGGTAAGTCGGTGCGAAGTACCCCTGATTGATCTTCGGCCACCGCCAGAAGTGCTGGCAGATGCTGGTGCAGCCCACCCAGGTCTTGCCGGACCCGAAGCCGGCAACATAGGCCCGGAACTTGTGTGGCATGCGCAGGAACTCGGCCTGCGGGATGTTCAGGGTCGGGCTAATCGCTACCATCGGGCTCGCCGACGTTGCGCCGGGCATCCTGCACGACAAACGTGAAGTTCTGCGCCGCCGGCGGGGTATCGTCCTCGGGGTCTGTGCCGTCGCCGCGCCAGCGCATCCGCGACTTCGTCCACCAGATGGCCGCCGTCACCGCGCCCTTGCCGCTGCCCGTGGCCGCGCGGAAGAGCGAGTTCGCCACGGCGATGTTGGCTTTCGTGGCGCCCGTCTCCAGCTCAGTGCGGAAATGCTTGCGCAGGGACACGGCCGCCAGCGGCTTGCCCGTCTGCGGGTTGATGATCAGCCGTGCGATCTCATCCTGGGGGATACCGAAGGCCGCAGCGCTCTCTACCAACTTGCGGTCTGCCGCTGTCGGCTCAAAAGGTTTGCGTCCGGCCATATCAATCTCATCGATACCCGACTTCCGATGGGTCTAAAAATCCGTGCGGCTTCCGACAAATGAGATACCAACCCCTAAGGAACAAGCATGGCACAGCCACGAAAGACCCTGAGACGCCCCAGCAGCAACACCCTGAAGGAAGCACCCCCAGCCTGGACGCTGGAGACACTGGCCACAACATCCCATCTGCGCACGGAGAAGCTTGCTGTCTACACGAACGTGTTCAGTCAGTACTGGACGTGGAAACTGGAGTCACTCAAGCACGTGATCATCCTGAATGGCTTCGGCATGACTGTCGCCGCGACGTTAGCTGGCGCAAGCATGATGCAAGGCAAGCAAGTCGTCATTGGTGGCTGGATCTGGCTCTTCACTGTCGGTCTTTATGTAGCAACACTCGGAGTGTTCATGGGTAGCCAGACTCTCCGCCGTTATCGGAACGATCAAATACAGGCCATTGCCAGCAATGACAACCTCCACCCTGAAATGTTGGATACAAAGGAGTCGAGCTGGTTCAAATGGCTCGCCAGCACGTCTCTCGCTTGCTTCATGTTCGGATCAGGCTGGCTTGTCCAATCCCTCCGCTAGTCGTCTGCCTCCTCGGGAAACAGATCCTTAGACAGCACCACATCGCCACACGCGGCCACCGCCCGCTTCCAGTCGCCCTTCACGAACACCAGCACGTTCTGGTGCGCCTTCCCGAGCTTCCGGCTGGCGCTGAACTGCTTGGCAGCGCGGATGGGCAGGCTGCCCAGCGCCGTCAGCAGGATGGCCTCGTTGTACAACTGCATGCCGGCATCCAGAAACGCCTCGATGGTGTCGGCCACGAAGTTGCGGTAGCAGCCGGTGCCGCGCTTCTCGCGCACATCGCCGACCACGAAGCAAGCGAAGCGGTCAGGCTTCAGCCGCCCTACCGCGCCGGAGATCACCTCGCGGTAGGCCGTCACAAACGCCGGATAGTCCATCGTGGACAGGTCCGCCGGGTCGTCCGAGTAGCGCTCCAGGTTGGCATACGGCGGGCACGAGAACACGAAATCGGCCTCGACGTCCGCCAGATGCTGCCCGATCTTGCGGCTGTCACCAACGTGCCAGGCCGGCGCAGGCTCACCGGCGCGCAGCAGATCCAGCTGCGCGCGGTTGGCCTGCACCTGCTCGGCCCGGAGATCCATGCCGATGTACTGGCGCCCCAGGCGCGCCGCGACGAGGCCGCGCACGCTGCCACCCGCAAACGGGTCCAGCACGAGGCCGTCCGCCGGGCAGAACCAGCGGTACGCCAGCTCGCACAGCACCGGGTCAAAGATGCTGGTGCGATGTTGCGCGGGCGCGCCGCGATCTGCCTTCTGCTGGTCAGACGCCGACGAGAACGCCGGTGCATCGCGGCCCAGCTCGGACTGGATGCCCAGCGCCAGCCACGCCTTTTTGCGGTCCTGCCAGGCTGTGTCGCGCGCATTGAGCGTGCTGAACGGCGGCACCATGAACTGTTCGGCCAGCGAGCCGGCACCGCCGCCAGGTGGACCAGGTTGTGGCGGGTCCAGCAGCTCGGCCAGCTCACCCGCGTCGAAGCCGATCACCGATAGATCGAAGTCCGCATTGCGCAGGTCCGCCAGCTCGACCGCCAACAGGTCCACATTCCAGCCGGCGTTCTCGGGCAGCTTGTTGTCCGCCAGGATGTAGGCGCGACGCTCGTCCGCCGACAGGTGCGACAGGTCGACCGTGGGCACCTGGCCGGGCACCGGGCAGTGGCGGATGGTCTCGCCGGCTGCCCACATCAGCGTCGCGGCCTCGATCCGGCCGTGCCCGGCCAGCAGGTCGTCGCCGGCGATCAGCGCCGGGTTCGTCCAGCCGAACTTGCGCAGCGAGGCCTTGATCTGCTCGATCTGGGCCGCGCTGTGCGTCCGCGCATTCCTGTCGTACCGGACCAGGTCATCCGCCGCGCGGTAGGCGATTGCGAGCTGGTTGGGTGCTTTCATAGACGACAACAATGCGCGGGATGGGGAAGAAAATAGCCCGGCGGGAGGCCGGGCAATCCACCACGGGGTGGGTGGAGGAGACACTGGTATCGGCTACGAGCGAAGCTCATAGCCTTGGAGATCGTGATGCGGGGACGTAACGACTGCAAGCGCATACGCTACGCGATGCAAGGCTGCGCCGTATTTGGCACATTAAACGCCTGCAATAGCTTATTGATTCGCCTGCGACACGTTGAGCCATCCCATTCGCTGCGGAGTACACAAAAATATTTACTCAGCCCCTTGTTTGAGTAAACATTTTTGATTACTATACATCCATCGCAACAAACAACGGAGGTGCGGTGAAGCAAAGTGAGTTTGTCCGGTGGCTCTCCCAACAGGGGGCGACCTTCAAGCAAGGCAGCAACCACTTGAAGGTCTACCTGAACGGAAAGCAAACGGTGATCCCAAGACACACCGAACTGAAGAAGGGAACGGTAGAAGGGATCAAAAGACAACTGAACCTAAAGTGAGGGCGGCCCCGGAAGGGGCTTGTCCCGCGACGCTTCACCGCACTGATCGAAAGGACCAGCATGCAATATCCAGCCGTCTTTACGCCGGACGTTACCGATGACGGTCGTCCGGCTGGCTTCGTCGTTACGTTCCGCGACATCCCGGAAGCCATCACCCAAGGCGATACAGAGGCCGAGGCGCTCGCGATGGCCGCCGACGCACTTCTCACCGCGATGGATTTTTACTTCGAGGACAAGCGCCCTGTTCCGCCACCTTCGAAGGCAGAGGAAGGGGAACGGCTTGTTGCCCTTCCCCTCAGCGCGGCGGCCAAGGTTTTGCTGCTCAACGAGATGCTGGCGCAGCAGGTGCGCCCCAGCGACCTGGCCACGCGCCTGGGCACCACGAAGCAGGAAGTGAACCGGTTGATCGATCTCGGCCATACGACCAAAATCGACCGTATCTCGGAAGCGATGGCCGCCCTCGGCAAACGCCTTGAGCTGAGCGTCGCGTAGCGGATGGATCAGGCGTCCGGCATTCGCCATGGCGCCTGAAACCACACGCCCCAGAGCAGTAACCAGTAGGTCGGCAGGAACATGGCTGGCTCCAAAGTTGCATCCAGTTTTCTGTTCTCGTTGACGTCAGCTAACTGTCATAAAGCGGGCCTAAGGTAAGAGTTCGCCCCCTCTGCGTTCCCAATGCAGCAGGGATTTCTGGAATCACTTACCGGGGCCAATATGTCTGTCAGTCTCAGGTGCTGGTCCGAAGACGGCGAGGAAGTCCTCGACGTGCCGCAGTCCGCGCTAATCTTGTCGTTCGCACCTCACACGACGTTGCCACGACCGAAACAGGTGGTGGACGTCAAAGAAGAATCCATAAAGTGGACGATGCCAGACGACCCAGATCGCTTTGGCGATTTCGCGTAGCAAGTACGCCTAAGTGCCCAAAGCAAAAAGCCCGCTCGGCGGTAAGCCAGCGGGCCTCTCAAAATGAAACGTCTTAAACGCGACGAAGCAGGGTCTGGATAGCTCCGACAAGGTGAGTAGTCAGCTGCCTTCTTGCTTTGGCCGCAGCCTCGTTGTATTGATGCAAGAGGGGGTCCTTGAGTTCGCTTGAGCCGCTTATCGATACATTTCCGAATCGATCGAAGATCACCGAGTGGAGCGGGTCTCCGACACCCTTTCCTTGCTCGTTCTTCCGGAATTCGATAGCGCCTCGAAGCTCGCTATCTACTCCATCACCATAGATTACCTGCGCGTACTCGCCCACGAGTGAAACGCCATGAGCGCTTGCAATCAGCTTCGTGTCGTCGATTAAATCGATGGTGAATCCGGTTCGCGCCCACATTTCATCGTCGAGCGTCACCGCGACAATCGCTTTGAGGACGCGCACGGCCTGCTTGTCAACTTCGCCCGCTTGCCTCAGATATTCCCAGATGGCCTTCGTGTTCATCCCACTCCCCTTGTAGAAGCACAGAGAATGAGCGAAAGCCCCGAAAGAAAAAACCCCCAGATGTGGGGGCTTCGGGTGTACTTCGGCTAAGTCTGGCAAAAATGTAGGTGCTTTGTCCGGCAAAGTCAAGCCGGAATTGCCTCCTGCGCCGCGCTGGCCTTGGTTTTGCGCGTGCGCACACGATGACCAGGCGCGTTCGGCCGTCCGGACTGCGGCAGCGGCCGGAAATCCTCTGCCTCGGCCACCAGCCCGTCGGCCAGAAACACGGCCTGCAACCGCTGCATCGCCAGCAACTCAAGCGAGGCGAAGTGCTTGGCCATCCAGCGCGACGCGACGTCCACCGCGTGCTTGGTCAGGCCGTGCTTGTCCGCGATGTCGCGCAGCGACAGTCCCTCGCGGCGCGTCTTCGACAGGTAGTGGCGCGCTGCGAGGAGGTACACCGGGCCGTAGGCGCTGATGCCACAACTGCGGCGCGCGTACCGCACCAGCGCCTGGACGCCCTCGCCCTTCTCTGCGCCGACGCCGAAGCGAGCGAGGATCGCACCGCGCTCGGCCGCCGGCAGGCGGCTGGCCACGGCGGACGTCACCATCGAGCACTGCCCACGCACCTCCATCATTGTCAGCCCGTCAAAGTCCACGGTGCCGGACGGCGTGCCGCGCAGTTGGTCGAGCCATTGCGACTGCCGACTGTTCAGCCGCGGCTGGAACTCCATCGCGCGGATCAGCGCCACACGCATCGCGTTCTTCTCCATCCCCGGCAGGGACAGCATCAGGTACGACAGGTGCAATGCCTGTCCAGTCGTCTGGAATACCGCGTTCACTGGCTTTTCCCCCGTCAATTCGAATCCCTCACTTCAAGCCGCTTGCAGCGGCAGTTGTTCCACGCTGACGCACACACCGGGCGCGGTGCTGTAGCGCTTGCTGATGCGGTACTCGACCGCCTGGGCGTCGTCGACCCAGACGATGCCGTTCATGCCGTCCTTGACCGCCTTGAGCACGTTGTCGGCATCGGGCTTCTTCGTCGCTGCCACCTGTCCCGCCGCGGCCAGCTGCTGGCGCTTCTTCGACCAACTGCTCGGAATCTGCAGGTTGATGTCGAGCCACAGCTCCACCGGCCCCTCGATGGGCGGCTTGCCGGCCATGGCGGCGGTGGCCGCCAGCTTGACCAGGTTCTCGTAGCGCGCGGTCGGCTCGGGGGTGTAGGTCCGAACGAAACCGCCCTGGCGCGAGAACTTGGGCCGGCCCTTGGCCACGGGCTGCCCCGGCACCGAGAACTCAACCCGGCGCAGCTGCGGCGCGCCGTCGAACAGCGATGTCGTCATGCTCGGTTCCTTTCCGCCCAGCGGGCCTTGACCTCGTTTTCGATCTGCGTCGCCATGGTGTCGCCGTCGCGCCGGCGCCAGTAGTCGATCCATGCTCGCCGGATCTCGAGGTGGGGCATTTTCAGCAGGAAGCGCACGCGGCAGCAGACGTGGTTGAAGTCGAGGCGGCCGCCCTGCCGGCGGCACAGGTCGCACTGCTCGAGCTGGTTCATGCGGCCACCTGCCCCGGCGTCACGCCGTGAAAAAATCGGTACACGACCTCGAACTCGTTCGGGTTCATCCGCTCGGCCTTGTTGACCTCGCGCTCGACCAGGTGCTGATCGCCCGATGCCTTGATGACCCGCCGCCGGAACCAGATCGGGTGCTCGTCGGCGCGCTGCGGCGCAAGCTGCAGCTCGTCGGCCTTGGCCTGCACACCCTCGGGAGTTGCGTCCCATCCTGGCGCCGGCGGCGCGGTGCGCAGCTCGGCCA
Source organism: Cupriavidus sp. UME77 (assembly GCF_014170355.1). NCBI lineage: Bacteria > Pseudomonadati > Pseudomonadota > Betaproteobacteria > Burkholderiales > Burkholderiaceae > Cupriavidus > Cupriavidus sp. UME77. The sequence goes on along the minus strand of NZ_LZZU01000012.1, from coordinate 114,512 downwards.
GCGCCTCGTCCACGAACGGCTCAAGGAACCCTGGGTGCACCGGGCCCGGGTCCTGGTCGGCGGTCCGTCGCGCGCACGCGAGGGCATGAGCCCGGAGCAACACGGGCATGGCAATGTTGCGGTCCGCAAGCCGGAGCAACGCCTCGCGCGCGCGCGAGGACAGGGCGACGGATTTGCCCCGCTCGGCTTCCAGCTGCACCAGGTGATTGCCGATTTCATCGGCGGAAAGCGGCGGCGGCGATGCCGAGTTATCCACAGGGTCACCCACGGTTGAGTCACTAGCGCCGCCGCCTATGTCTTTTGTTTTTATATGTCCTCTGTCCTCTGTCTCGCGCGCCCGCGTGGGTGGTGATGGGTCAGGTGGGGGGTAAGGTGAATCACCAAAGCCTTCACCAAAGGGGGGCTTTGGTGCAAGGTCTGGTGGTGTCTTTGGTGCCGCACCGGAGGTTGCATTTGTGCCCTGTTTTACGATGCGCTTGTACTCGTCTTCCACCATGCGCGAGCTGTACCAGATAGGCCCAGCTTGGCTTTCAATGATGGTGACGGCGGGAAGGCGCTTCCGCGCATGGGTCGGCGTGAACTGCAAAGCCGGGCAGATTTCACTCGACTCTGCGCCCTTCAAAACCCCCTTCGAAATCAGAGATTTCAGGGTCTTCACCGCGCATCCGACGACGTGCGCAATTTCCTTCAAATCCCAGCGCAAAACGCCGTATTCTTCGCTCTCGTGCATCAGGCAAAGGATGTCCATCCACACCCCTTTCTCTTCGTGCGTGCAGCGCTTTAGCTTCACATTGGAAAGCCAGTCAGCCGTGTAGAACGGCATCCAGGGGCGATCTCTTTTCATACTGCCCTCGCAATCTCCGGCAGCGGCCGGTCCACGCTCGCTATGGCGCTCTCAACGCGCTCAAACAGGCTTCTCAGCCGCTGCACCTCAGCATCAGCTTCCAGCCGCCGCGCTGCTGCCTGCGCGGCGTTGGTAATCTCAAACGTTCTAGCGTCGGGCGCCAGGCCCAGCGCCTGCGCCAGCTCGGCGCGTGCTCCATCAATCCGTGCTGCGTCGCGCTCGGCGTTCTTGCGCGCGTCGTCCAGGGTCTTGCGGTATTCGGCTTCGGCCGCCTTTGCGCTCTTGTTCAGGCTCTCGGTCGCGGACTCGTAGCGGTACCGCGCGGCGCGCCGGTCGTGCAGCAGCCGCGACACTTCCTTGCCGAGGCGCTGCTCGACCCGATGGATCAGCCCATATTCGTCCGCCGCCTGCGGATAGCGCAGCTTCACCTGGCGCTCAAGCCCATCGATGAGCAGCTTGATCCAGGCCTCCAGCGGCAGGTTCTCCACCGGGCGCAGCGTGGGCGCCTTGGCAGCGCGCCAGCCGGCCTCACTGCGCAGCAGCAGCCCGCAACCCTCGGGGATGTCGCCCTTGGTGATCAGCCCGGCCGGCGCGGCGAAGGTCACGCCGGCGGCATAGCGTAGGTAGCTCTGCCATTTTCCAGCGGTCACGTCGCGGCGGAAATCGGCCACGGAGATCTTGACCTCGTAGGCCAGCGGCGTGAAGCGGGTAAAGCTGAACGGCAGGCTGTAGGCGTCGGGCCGCGGGGAGCCGACTGGGCCCATCTGCATGTTCGTCCAGACCATACGCTGGGTCTTCTCGCGCAAGTATTGCGCGAGGTCTTCCTGCAGGGCGTCGTGGGTCCAGGTCATGCTAGGATCCCTCGCAAAGAACATGGGAGAGAAAATTGGCAGTCGAAAGATGGGGTTGGGCGGCGATTGCCGGCACCAGTTTTATAGCCTTGGCTGCTGGCGCACATGTTTTCGCCACGCTGAACGGGCTCGACTCTGGGCAAAATCAAGCGATAGCGGCGTGGGTTCAAGCTGTTGGCTCCGTTGCCGCAATCGTCGGCGCGTTCGCCATTGCGAATCGGCAAAGCCGTAATCAACACGAGTCCGCAATGCAGTTGGATCGGGAGAAGCTGCGCCGCAGCTGGAGCTCGGCGAAGGCGATCCTGGATGCACTGGTGCAACAGTGCTTGGAAGTCGCGCCTGCCTTCGAAGGTGACGGAAAATTTGGGAATGTGGCGTTTGCTGGCAAATATGAAGCAGAGTCCTTTCAGAAGGCTCTTCGCCGAGTAGATTCCATCCCTCTGTTCGAGTTGGACAGCACTGAACTGGTGACTGCTGTTGTGGGATTGCAGGACGAGGCAACATACCTCGTTCGCTGGATCGACGAAGGAATCAAGAATAGCCAGTCTGTTCTGACTGATGCGCTGTCCGATGCCATGGTCAAGGAAATAGCCCAGGGGTTTCTCCAGCGCATCAAAGGACACTACGCGGTAGTGGTCGATGTCACCAAAGACGTGCCTGTGCAAGCCCGCCCCAACTTTTGGCGCCACATTAATCTCTGAGTCAGCAGGTGAGGCAAAAACGTTCCCATGAAAGAGCACGGTGATGCAATGGCGTCTCATGCTTCGATCTCGGACACTTGCTCGTCTTCAACCGGCACGCCGCTGATCGGGCGCAGGTCCGCGTCATAGCAGTCGAATTCGGTGTCCATGCCGGACACCCACGGCTTGTCAGCGTCCATGACGCGCAGCGGCGCGCCTGCCGTCTCGCACAACCAGGCTGAGCCATCAGTGATCCAGCGGCCCGGGCCAAGTACCCGAACGATGTGGCCCAGGTTCTCGGGATAGGGGTCGTGCACGATATAGGCCAGATCCCCAGGTTTGCAGTTCATGCCAGCCTCGCAATCCGCACGTACTTCAGCGGGCAGTGGGGCGCGGTGTGGCTGGTGCTTCCGCAATTGGCGCAACGCAGATCGGCTTTCATGCTTCACCCCGCATGCGCCGCGCAGCGATGGCAGTGTCCATCACGATCTTCTGCTGCTGGCCGTCGATGGTGGCGATCACCTCCAGGCCGGTATAGTTGCCCATCCAGCCCAGCCACTTCACCGTGGACGCGTCCAGGCTGACGGCCATCCCCTTCTCTTTGAACTGGCGACGCGCGGTGCCCAGGATGCGCGCAGCCGTCTCGGGCCGGCGCGGCTTGCCGACGAAGTATTCCTGGAACGCGGCGCCCATGATGAAACGCACGGTGGCGAAGCGCTTGCTGAATTGATCGTGGGAGATGGTCACGCTGTCACCTCGTCGTGTTGTTCGTCATGGACGGGAACGCCGCTGATGGGACGCAGGAACCGATCTGCCAGCGAGCCCACGACGACCTCGACATGTTCCCCGGTCTGTTGCGAGATGCCGAAGAGCTTGCGCCCGGCCGATTTCACAACCCACCGCGGTTCGCTGTCCCAGATGGTTCCCTCGGGGTCGCGGAATAGCACCTCGACGATGTGACCGTTGTTCTCGGGCACCACCGTCCCGACGATGTACGCAAGGTCGCCTGCTTTCACATTCATGGCCGCATCTCCCAAAGCACCAACGCGCCGACGATCACAATCACCAGCGCCACCCAGCCCATCATCAGGTCGTCCATCACACGCCCTCCAATCCCTTCTTGGCCAAGCAACGCAGCGCCTCGTACTCAGCGCGCGGCAGGCAGACCGTGCTGCCATCCCCGGGCGCGACCACGTCCAGCTCGAGCACTTCGAACAGCTGGCAGATCTTCGCGAACGGCAGGCTGTGCCCGTTGTTGTTCAGGAAGCGCGAGAAGTTCGTCGGCTCGACTCCGATCAGCTCTGCGACGCGCTTCTGGGTCATGGGAGCAACGCGGTTCAAAACCATCGATTCCAGGCTAGGCATGCGGTGCTCCCGTGTGCATTAACCGTTTCATAAGATTCAATCCAACAAGACAACGCAGCTGGCGCGCCGAGGCCGCCGGCAGAAAAAGGGAAAAATGGGAAACGGATGCCATCACCGAGCGCCCCTGCAGGAAGCGGCCCGGCCGGCGCGTGCGCGCCTGCTTCGGTCATGTGCAGCCATCTGCGTACGTCGCAGCATGGTGATTCCCCCGGTCGGGCCCTTGCGGGCTCGTTTGACAAAGCGTGGGCTACCCCACGAACCTACTAGCTGGCGCATCCCCTCGGGCATGGAACAATCGAAAGCTCTGACCTTCTCAACCGCCCACAACAGGGGGATGCATGGAAAAGTCCAAACTGGACGTGCTGCTCAACGTCTACACACTGAAAACTCTGACCTTCGTTCTGCGCAAACACCTCAAACTGACCGACGAGGAACTGATCGCCGATCTACGAGATGCGCTTGCCGGCATGACTCTCGGTGTCGAGCGAGACAACGAGGCTCATGGCCTTTCAATCCCAACGCTCGAGCCCTGGATGGCACTCATGATTGCGAGGATGTTCCACATTCCCCAGGAGAAGGCCGCCCAGGCATTTGGGACCGCGCCTTTGCCTGGCGATCAGCCAGAATGACGATTTCGAGCAGCGCGAGCGCCAAATCGAACTGCTCGAGTTCACCTGCCCCAAACGGCGCGAGCGTGACAGCAAGGTTCGCAACAAGGCCGTCTTCGGAAAAGAACTGGCGGACGGCCGGTAGATCGCCAATCCGCGTGTCGAAAAACCGCTCGCGCAGCGAAGGGCGGGCATCAAGGTGGTCGTCGCCAACCTCCGTAACGCGAAGGATCCGCGTGACCCCGTCCATCCCATGGACCCGCAGCACTGACACAGCCTTTGAGCTGGCATTGAGGCCGACCTCACGCGTGCCAGCCTGGGGCCCCGCAATCTGGGCCAGTTGCCCAGCAATGACCAGCAGTTCCTGGCCCACCCGCGTCGTCCGCTCGGCATATCGAAGGTCGATCAGGGCGCGCCCAATCGACTCGACCCCCTGTGCTATCAATTGGTGGGATTCGTCGTGCGTATCTCGAATTGGCATCTCTTCTCCCCTTCAGTTCAGCAAGGACCCGGCCCAGCACAAGATGACTAGAGCCTTGGCGAGACTGGCGACGACGCCCGCATACGTCGGCGCGCGGAAGCGATTTGCCGCGAGTGTCAGCACGTCACTCAGGATTTCGGTCAGGCTCAGGATGGCCATGACGATCAGGAAGAGCTTCATCACGCGGCCTCGGGATGGGATTCGTGGGTGGCAGCCCTGGGCTTTCGCGGCCGCTTCGGCGGCGCATCCCGCAGCGTGCCAACGCGCGACGCTCGCACGAAGGCCCAGTCGACCCTGTCGTTTAATTCCTCGCATGTCACTGCGCCGCCCGTGATGCGCTCGATCACCGGGCATTGCTCGGCAGAGATCGGGCGCTTCCCGGCGATCCATTGATAGACGAGCCCTTGGGAGACCCCGAGCCGCTTGGCAAAGGCTGCCTGGCTGGTCTTGGTCGAGTCGAGGTATTCGGCGAGTTTCATAAACACAATACTAGCATAGCTAGTGATAAAAGGAATAGCTATGCTCGTTGTGGAATCTAATAGCATTGCTAAACTCGCGCGCATGACGCGAGCAAGTAACTCCCTGGAGCAGTGGCAAGTCGAAGACTCCGTTCGACTGAAGGCGCTATACAACGAGCGCAAGGGCAAGATGAGCCAGGAGGAATTCGGCAGCCGGTTCGAGATCGGCAGCCAAGGCATGGTTTGGCAGTATCTGAACGCGCGCCGCCCACTGAACATTAAGGCCGCGACCGGCTTTGCTCGGGGCCTGGGGGTTGACGTCGACACGTTCAGCCCGCGCTTGGCGGAAGAGATCCGGCGAGCGTCCAATTCGATCACCGAGGCCGTGCCGGTACCCGCGGCCACCTCAGTGGATTCCGGACGCCCTGTCGACCGGCTGACTCTTGTCATGGCTGAGCAGCAGCTCGACCCCGCAGCCCTTGCCAAGGTACTGGGTGTCGAGGCGGCTGTCGTTCGTGCGTGGCTCGAGGGCGATGGCACCAAATTGCCCCTTCACCACATCGTGAAGTTGCAGGAGACGTACGGCTACAGCCCGAAGTGGCTAGCGAACGGCAAGGGCGATAGCAAGCTTTCCGGCCAAGTCGAGCCAGAGCTCGACGAACCTAGCCTCGCCTTTGACATCGTAGAAATCCCCCCAAACAGCTTCCGGCGCATTCCAGTGGTTGGCATGGCACAACTCGGCGACAACGGCCACTTCTCGGACATCGAGTATCCAGTCGGCCATGGCGATGGCTTTCTGACGTTCCCCTCGAACGATCCCGATGCTTACGCGCTTCGATGCAATGGCGATTCCATGCGCCCGCGCATCAAGCACAACGAATTTGTCGTGATCGAGCCGAACCGCGCGGTGACCAACGGCGACGAGGTCCTGGTGAAGTCCCAGGACGGCCGCGTCATGGTGAAGGAACTGGCCTACGTGCGCGATGGGATGGTCAGCCTGTCGTCGGTCAATGAGCGCCACGGCATGCTGCGGGTCCCTCAGGAACAGATCGAGCGCATGCACTACGTCGCGGGTATTGTGAAGGCGTCGGCGTGGCGGCCGGACTAACGCAATAGCAGTCCACCTATTCGAGGGGTGGCGAATACGCCTAGGTGGTCGTTAATCTAGCATCGCCCTCCCTACGGGCAACGGGAAAAAAATGTCACGAAAAAGCCTCTCTCCCTTCATTGCCAGCTCAACGTTGGTGGTCCTCCTCGCCGGCTGCGGCAAAACAGACGGGCCCCCGCAGACTGCGAGTGAGCCGGCCGCCGCCCCGCAAGAAGTTGTCTCGGCGCCTCCACCGGTTCCACCGAAGCCAACGCACTTCTACTCTCTGGCAGAGGATGGTGAGTATGGCTATGAACAGGGTCTCAGCGAGGATGACCGGAAGGCTGGAAAGGTGACCTCCCCATTACTCATGGTTCGCTACTACCGCGAGAAAGACGGCGCCCACAGCATCGCCATGGTGAAAGGCGCCGCACGTAACACCTATACATGCAAGGAGCCCTGCGACTTCGTAAAGTCCAAGGTCACTTACAACGGACAAGTGGTCCAGTCCGAAACCATGCGCAACACCGAGGGCTCCATGATCTGGGCCATGATGAGCGACGCCATGAACGGTGAGCTCAAGCCCTACAAGGCCAGGAAGCAGTGAATTGCGAAGAGCTGGGGAGATGGGCATGGAGACTATCGAATTCTCGATCCAGGGGTCAGCGCAGGATCCCTACCGCGTAACGTTTCAGCGCGTCGGCCCAAACATCACCGCAAATTGCACGTGCCCTGCGGGTGACAACGGCAAGTCCTGCAAGCATCGGATCAGCATTCTCGATGGCTTGACGGAAGGCATCGTCAGCGGAAACAGTGCGCAAGTAGCGACTGTCGCGTCGTGGCTTCCCGGCTCAAACATCGCAGCTGCGCTAGCAGCTGTGACCGAAGCCGAGGCAGCGGCTGAGCGAGCCAAAGCGGAAGTAGCCAGGGCAAAGAAGCGGCTCGGAACGGCTTTGCTAGGACATCCCTCTTAAAGCCCTCGGCCTTGCGGCCAAACAGAACAACAACTAACGCAGAGGACATATGCGCACAGCAGCGCTAGCACTGGTCGCGCTTCTTGCAGGCTGCACCACGGTTTCGGAGGTCAGCCCAGCCGGGAACGGCAACTTTACAGTAGGCACCCGCCACATGGGCGGTGTCGACTCGTGGCAAGAAATCAAAGCCAGCAGCCTGCGTCGCGCCGACGAGTACTGCAAGGGCCAGGGCAAGGAGATGGAGTCGGTTGACATGAAGACCCACGGCGCCCGCGGGTGGACCCCACTTGAGTCAGAACTGACGTTCAAATGTGTCGCCCCACCTAAGGCTTAGGCTCTTGTGTGGGCCCGAATTGGCCCTCGGTCTGACGGCCAAATTGAGGCGCCCACTGCACGTTAATCTGAACGCGACAGCCCGTAAAGTGACAACCTGTCACCTGCCGTAAAGTTTCAATAGCGTCACATTATGGATAACACGACCGCCGCGCGCGGCCTGTTAGCACATGTTGGGCCCTCGCAGCAAGCGGGGAACAGCGAACTATTGAAACTTTCGCCCTCATCACTCGTCGGAACTAACAACTGTGCTGTCACGGATGAAAGTTTCGTACGCTGACGCCCGTACAAGTTCGCAGAAGTGCGGAAGCGTTATTAACGTAATCGTCAGCAGATGCTACACTGCAGCAAGCCGCGATATCTTGATAGCACGATATCGTGCTAGTGACGCGGTAGACATGGAAGCGTAACAGGCCACAGTGATCTGTTTATTTTTCGAAGGAGAATCGCATGAGCACAAAGAGAGGCATCGAGAAGCTAGCCTTCGTGCGCGGCTTCTTTGACGGCATGGCAGCCCCAATGCTGCTGTATCGCGCGCACAATCTTCCGGAGATTCCTCGTATCGAGCCTGTCAAGGCTCCGAGCACACCCCTGGATAGGGTGCTAGCATCTGATTGGCGTCAAATCGGCTCCGACATTGACACTGTAATAGAGAGACATGTCGAAGCCACCGCAAAAAAGTAAAACATCCAACGCGGTAAATTCCACCTTAGGTCAACAGCAGCAACTTCAACAGATCCAAGTCGCTCAGCAGGTATATCAGGGACCGATTCCTCACCCTGATATTCTGCGAGGATTCGATGCGCTCGTACCTGGCACCGCAAAGCGGCTCATCGATATGGCAGAAGAAGAGGCCTTGCACCGGCGTAGGCTCGAGGCGCAGGCCTTGGATGCCAATGTGGCGAGCCAGAAGAAACAACTCGAAATAGCCGACTATCAGAGCCGAGTCGTCTTCAAGAGCGATACCATCGGCCAGATCGCCGGGGTAATTGTCTCCGCCGCCTGCATTGCCGGTAGCGTGTGGTTAGCCCTGAGCAATCACGAGGTCACTGCCACTGCGTTAGCCGCCATCCCAACCGCAGCTATCATTAAGGCCTTCTTCTCACCCAGGAAGAACGGTCAGAAGGAATAGCGGGCAACTACCGCACCAAGCCAGGCCCGCCACCGGCGGGCTTTTTGTTGCCCATGAGGCACTGGCATCACAACTTCAGCGCCTTTCTCAGCCGCGCATCCAGGCCCAGCCGGTACAGGGTCGCGCCCACGTCCGTCAGCAGCACCCTCTCCTTTCCCTGAATAGCCGGATCGGCCAGCAGCACGGCCAGGCCGGCTATCGCATCGTCGATCGGTAGCTCGATCTCCTCATCCAGCGCCAGTTGCTCGAACTGGCGGATCACGTCGTCCGGTTCCATCCCCCCTCCCCCCAAGTTCACCCCCAGATCAGTCTAGGCCGCGAGTAGGACCACTGCGAAGCGGCTTTTTTTCGCCACGCGCACCACCGGATTCCGGCGTTCGCTATTGAAAATAGCATAGCTATTAAAACAAACAATTGAAAGCGACTAGCTTGGCTATTGAAATGTATAACTAGCATCGCTAGTATTCATGCACCGCTGACGTTCACAGCGGTTCGCCGGAGACAGAGATGCGCAAGCAAGCCAAGCAATCGTGGGAAGTGGGTCAACAGGTCAAGGTGGGGTTCCTGGCCGGCCTGACCGTCATCGCCAAGATCCCGACCCCGGGTGATTTCGCCCCGGACGCCTACGTCCTGGTGCGCGGCGAGCAGTTCTATTCCTTCGTGCCGCACAACGGCATCTCGAAGATCACCGGCGCCGAAGCGCGCGAGATGGTCGCCGATGGCAAGCGCCTGCGCGCCGCCACCGAAAGCCGTGCCGCCGAACAGGCCGACCGCGTCATTGCCACCGCCAAGCTCGCCGCCGAGCTGATGGCTGCCTGAGGAACTGGCGATGACCAACCTTAGCACCTACGCCCGAGTTTTCCGCAAGCCGCGCCTGCGCGCCGACGAGGCCCAAGCCGTGGTGACCGCCGCCGGCCTGTTCTGGTCGGTCACCGGCGAACTCACCACGCCAGGCCTCGGCCAAGCCCCGCGCTTTCAAGCGTCGGACGTCCGCCTCATCAACGCCGACGGCAGCGAGACCACCGAGATGCTGGACAACCTGCACCCCGACTTCGTTTCGCACCTGGAAGAGCAGGCCGCCGAGTCGATGGCGGAAGAGCGCGCCGAGGCGCGGGCCGAGCGGCAACAGTCGTATCGCGACCAGGACATGTGCGACGTGATTGACGCGGCTAGGAGCGTGGCATGAGCACCACCGCCGAATCCCCCAACGCCTACGGCACCACCGCCGAACTGGCATTCCTCAAGCACCTGGGCGGCCAGCTGACGCGCAAGGTCCTGCTGCGCAACTACATCGCTGCTGCGGAACGCCGCACGGTGTGGGGCTCGATCGACAAGTACCGCGTGCTGGGCTACGCCATGCAACTGCTGGGCGAAGCCGAGAACGCCGAGCAACTCGCAGCGAGGGCAGCATGAGCGCACTACCTACCATCCGGAAGGTGATCCTTGCCGACGGCGCCGAGGTCGAGCTCGACGGCCCGCGCACGACGCAGCAGATCTGTAACCGCATCGGCGCCGACACACTCGATGTTGTGCTCTTGAAAGACCGCCGGCACGTGATGCTGGTCGACGACCTCGGCCATCCGAAAGGCCTGCCCGTCAATGCCAAAGCCACTCAGCTCTACTGGGATGTCTGCGTGCCGGGCACGACGCACCAGATTCGCGGTGCCGTGGTGATCGTGCCGGACGGTGATTTCGGCGGTGCCGCATGAGCGCTAATCGCCTGCGCAAGCTCGCGCGCCACCCGGTGGCCCAGCTGCTGGGCCTCTGGATCGCCACCACCGTGGCCATGGCCGCCCTGTTCTGCGTCTATGACGCGGCGCAGGCCAAGAGCAGCCCGATCAAGCCCACCGCTCACCGGAAGCTCACATGACTTACGACCCCCAATCCAACGCCCTGTTGGCCGTTGCGAAATGCTCGCGCGCCCGCCAGTGGGCCGGCGCCATTGGCTACGGCATGGCCATCGGCGCCATCTGGTACCTGACCGTCGCGATCCGCGCCGGTGCCGTTTGACCCGCATCCACAACCGCTGAGATCACGACCATGAACATCGTCACCATCCGCGCCAGCTCGCTGGCCGAGTTGTTTGATTGCCCCGCGCGCTGGGAGGCCAAGCACCTGCTAGGCATGCGCATGCCTTCCGGCCCCGCCGCCCACCTGGGCACGTCAATCCATGCCGGCACGGCCGCGTTCGACCAGGCGGAACTGGACGGCCAGCCGATCACCGCTGACGACGCCGCCAGCGCGCTGGTCTCCACGCTGCGGGACAAGAACGCAGAGGTGGATTGGGAGGACACCAACCCGGCAGAAGCCGAGCGCATTGGGCTGGCACTGCACTCGCGCTATTGCGCCGAGATCGCGCCGCACCAGCACTACATCGGCGTTGAGGTGGCTTGCGAGCGCCTGGAGATCCCCGAACTGGGCATCGCGCTGACCGGCACCACCGACCGCGTGCGCACCACCGCTGCCGGCGCGGGCATCTCCGACCTGAAATCGGGCGGGCGCGCCGTGGGTGCCGACGGCATTGCGGTCACAGCCGGCCACGGGCCGCAGCTGGGCGTCTACGAGCTGCTGGCCGAACACGCGGTCGGCATCCCCATCACGGCGCCCGCGCAGATCGTCGGCCTGAACACCGGCAAGACCGCTGCCGCGCAGCGCGTCGGCGTGGGCGAGATCGAGTCGCCGCGCACGGCCTTGCTGGGCACCGAAGAGCAGCCCGGCCTACTGCAGCACGCCTCTCGCCTGATCCATTCCGGCGCCTTCTACGGCAACGGCAAATCCGTCCTGTGCTCGGCGAAGTACTGCCCGCGGCACGCCACCTGCCACTACAAGTCCTGACCCATCCCTTAAGCCTAGCGAGACCACGCCACCATGACCGCCACCACTACCCTCGAACACATGCGCGCGCCCGCCGTGCGCGAGCCTGCCCCGATTGTCACCATGGGCTTCGGCTCGTCGCAGTCCTTCGAACTCATGCAGCGCGCCGCCAACCTGCTGTCTTCGTCCACCCTGGTGCCGGCGGCATACCGCAAGGTCATCGAGAAGCTCGACAAGTTCGGCAACGTGAAGGAATCGCGCGAGAACCCGAACGCGCTGGCAAACAGCGTCGTGGCGCTCAACATGGCGCAGCGCATGGGCGCCGACCCGCTCATGGTGATGCAGAACCTCTACATCGTGGAAGGCCGCCCGTCCTGGTCGTCGCAGTGGATCATCGCTGCGGTGAACGGTTGCGGCCGCTTCTCTCCGCTGCGCTTCGACATCAAGGTACTCGGCAAGAAGGTTGTCGAGCGCATCGAGACCGTGTGGGAAAACGGTAACCGCAGCAACGTCGTCAAGAAGGTCGAGATCGTCGACAAGGTGGCCATTGCCTGGGCAGTGGAACGCGAGACCAAAGAGCGCCTGGAATCGCCGCCGGTGACCATTGAGATGGCCGTCAAGGAAGGCTGGTACACGAAGAACGGCAGCAAGTGGCAGACCATGGACGAGGTCATGCTGCGCTACCGTACCGCCAGCTTCTTCGGGAAGCTCTACGCGCCCGAGCTGCTAATGGGCCTGCAATCCGTCGAGGAAGCGCAGGACATCATCGACCTCAATCCGGACGGCTCGTACACGGTGGCCAGCACCTCGGTGGATGAGCTGCGCGGTAACACTGCGCGCGCCCAGCCAGCGCAGCCCGCTGAAGTGGTCAAACGCCAGCCCGAGCCGGTTGCCGCCGCTGCAGCCGAGCCCGAGGTGGCGGATGTCCCCGACGACGATGCGGCCGATCGCGAACTGCCACTGGATGACGGCCAACAAGCCGGCCAGGAAGGCACCGGCGACGGCGAAGCCACCCTCACCTTCCAGGACGTGAACCGCGAGCTGCTGACGGCCAAGACCATCGACGACCTCGACTATGCGCGCAGCCTCATCAAGCAGATCCCTGACGAGAAGGCCAAGGCCACGCTGAACTCGGTAGCGGCGCGCCGCATGCGCGAGCTGGCACCGCCAGATGAGCCTGCAACCGCGGCCGCGCAGCCAGCCCGCCGCGCGCGCGCCCCAATCAACGCGGACTGAACGATCACGGGGGAAAACGGATGCCACGGAGTCTGCCGCCGACCGGAAGGCGGCGTAGCAAGGCCGGCGGATGCAGCGAGTACCCCACCCCGACACCTGACAGGACACAGAAATGAACCAATCGCCTGAATTCAAGAACACCCTGAACATGACCGCCGGCACGCTGGGCAAGGATCTGCTGTCCGCTCTCGTGTTGGAAATGAAGATGCTGCCCGACACCTGGGTGAAGCTGTCGCAGAAGAAGCAAGACGACATCCTCGATCGCCTGCGCAACCGCGTCGACACATCCGTGAAGATGGCCGTCCACCTCATCGCCAGCCAGGGCCGCACAGTGGTAGTGGGCGACCTGGACAAGGTGACTTTCAAGGGCGGCGCGCAAGCAACGATCAAGATCGGCAAGTCGGCGCCCAACCTGCACGGCCTGGTCGATGCCGAAGGCCAAGCCGTGATGCTGGTCCTGAGTGGCGACAACGAATTCACCGACGGCATGGATGAAGTCCGCGGCGAATCCGACCAGCGCGCCTTTGACCTCGGCAAGGAATACACCGACGGCGATGGCGACGGGATGCCCGGTAACGACGGCGCCCCTGCCGACGACAACGTGGTCGACGCCACCTTCACCGAAACGCCGCTGGCGATCGAGCAGCAGCCCCTGCAGGAAGAGCTCGAAGCCGCGCACGAGGCCGGCCACAAGGCCGCCAGCGAGGGCAAGCCCGAATCCGACTGCCCGAAGATCGCCGGCCAGCTCTGCATCGCCTGGGTCAAGGGCTGGAAGCGTTGGCACGAAGAGCAGACCGGTGCCGACCCGCTGTACGCCCAGGTCGAGGCCTTCGTGGTGGAAAAGCAGAAGGTGAGCATCTCCCTCATTCAGCGCCACTTCAAGATCGGCTACAACCGCGCCGCTCGCCTGGTCGAGCAGTTGGAAGCCGATGGTGTCGTGAGCGCAGTGGACCTCGAAGGCCACCGCAACGTGCTGAAGAGCACCGAGGAAACGGAGTAACTCGCCATGCGCATCACCGCCATCCACGCCCGCAACTTCCTCGGCATCCGGGCCGCCGACATCATCCCGGCCACGCCGGTGACCCTGATCTGCGGGCCCAACGGCGCAGGCAAAAGCTCGATCCAAGAGGCCGTCCGCATGGCGCTCACCGAGGAAACCGTGCGCGTGGGCCTGAAGAAGGAATACGGCAAGCTGCTGCGCGATGGAACCGAGTCCGGCTCAATAGTGGTATCCGTTGGTCCGCAGGCGAACAGCATCGTGCTGCCCTCCGGCAAGGCCACCAAGGGCATTCCCACCGATGCGCGCACGCCGTTCGTGCTGGACGCCCAGCGCTTCGCTCGCATGGACGTGAAAGAGCGCCGCGCGTTCCTGTTCGACCTGATGGGCCTGAAGATCGGCACCGACCAGGTGCGCGAGCGCCTCGTGGCGCGCGGTTGCAACGCCAAGAAGATCGAGGCGGCGTTGCCGCTGGTGCGCGCCGGCTTCGACGCCGCCGCCAAAGAAGCCGGCGGCAAGGCCACCGCGGCGAAAGGTGCCTGGCGTGAGCTGACCGGCGAGACCTACGGCAGCGTCAAGGCGGCCAGCTGGTTCGCCCCGGTGCCGGCCGGCGCCGAGGACCCCGAGGAACTCGCCAGCCTGATCGCCGAGTCCGAGGACACCATCAAGGTCCTGTCCACCGAGGCCGGCGAGCTGCAGCGCCAGCTGGGCGAGATCGACGCCGCGGCACGCCAGCGCGCACAACGCGCCAGCCAGATCGCAGACCTGCGCGCCAAGGCCGAGCTGCTGCCCAAGGCGCAAGACAGCGCCGCCCGCGCGCTGGCCGAGCGCGATGCCTTCCTGCCCAAGGTGGCCGCCCTGCGCTACGCCGCCGGCGGCAAAGTGGCGGGCATGCCCTGCACCTGCCCGGACTGCGGCGCCATGCTGCTCTTCCTGGCCGGCCAGCTCGCCAAGCACGAGCCAGCGCAGATTGACCCCGAGGCCGCTGGCCGCCTGCCCGAGTACGAGCGCAGCCTGACCGTGCTGGAAAACGCGCTGAAGAGCCGTACCGCCGAGCGCGACGCCGCCGACACCGCGGCGAAGCAGCTGCGCCTGCTGCAGGACCAGGCAGCTGGCGAGGCCACCGACAGCGCCGACGACGTGGAACGCCAGGCTATCTCGAGCCGGCTGGAAGCCATCCAGGGCAGCATCGCCCAGTTCGGCAAGGATCTGGACGCGGCCCGTGCGTCGCAGCGCGCCGCCGCCCAGGCCGGTGAGCTCACCAAGCGGGCCGGCCAGCACCACGCCGACGTAGCCGCATGGGATGCGCTTGCCGAAGCCCTTGGCCCCAGCGGCATCCCCGCCGATCTGCTGACCGAGGCGCTGGACCCCATCAACGAGCGCCTGGCTGCCGCTGCCAATTTGTCCGAATGGTTCCGGGTCGGCATCGAGAAAGACATGACCATCGCCGCCGGTGACGGCCGACCCTACGCCTTGCTCTCTGAGTCCGAGAAGTGGCGCGCCGACGCGATGATCGCCTATGCCATCGGCGCCCTGACCGGCCTTCGCCTGCTGGTCCTGGACCGCGCGGACGTGCTGATCGGACCCGAGCGCGACCGCCTTCTGTATTGGCTCGACGACTTGGCCGCCACCGATGCGATCGACACCGCGCTGATCTTCATGAGCCTCAAGTCGCCCCCGGGCGCGCTGCCGGAATCGATCACCTCGTTCTGGATCGCCGACCACGAGGTGGGCACTGTGCGGGAGGCTGCGTGATGGGTGAGATCGCAGAAATGATGCTCGACGGCACGCTTTGCGAGGGCTGCGGCGTCTACCTGGATGGCGACGGCGATGGCATTCCACGCTGCTGCCCGGACTGCGCTCGCGAGCGCCGCCGCGCCGCTAAGCAGTCGACGGCGACGCACAAGCCGTCGACCCCAAAGGTCAGCTGCCCGACGTGCAAGCGCCGCGTGAAAGCGACCGGCCTAAAAGATCACGTGCGCGATGCGCACGGCACCAAGGAGGCCGCGTGATGGTGAGCACGACCGTGATGATCCAACGCCTGGAAGGGCTGCTAGGCACCAAGGACCTGAACGACTGGGAACAGGGTTTCGTGCGCAAGCTGGCCGAGCACATGCATGCCGGCCAAGTGACGAAGCTCACCGGCGACCAGGTCGACAAGCTGGACGAACTGCATGGGAGGCATTTCTCGTGAACACCGAAGCACAACGCCGGATCATCCGCCTGCCCGAGGTCAGCCAGCTGGTGGGCCTGGGCAAGACCGCGATCTACGAACGCATCAAGGAACACACGTTCCCCGCCCCGATCAAGCTCGGCCGCGCCAGCGGCTGGGTTGCGGAAGAGGTTCAAAAGTGGGTCGAAACCCAGATCGCGGCCACGCGCGGGGGCCACTGATGCCCCGCGCCATGAAATTCACCCGCAAGTCGGTACTGGCCTATCTGCAAGAGCGCACCGGCCAGCGCTTCACGCCGACGCAGATCGCGAACAACTTCAAGCGCAGCACGGCCGAGGCGCGCGAGGTACTGGCCGACCTGCACGAGAACGAGCTGATCCGCAGCGGCGTCGACGGCACCACCCGTGTGTTCTTCGTCGCGGCACCCAGCAGTGAGCCTCGTCCTGAACGCATCGTTGGCCGCGGCGAGCTGCGCGGCTGGGAAGCCGGCCTGCGTCGCTTCGAGGCGCTCTGCATGACCGCGCGGCGCTAAGACAGGCGCCGAGAAGACTGCAACACCCACCACCGCTACCCCCACAGGAACGACATCATGACGCCCATCCTCTTCTACGACACTGAGACCTCCGGCCTGCCGCAATGGAGCCTGCCCAGCGAAGACCCGAGCCAGCCGCACATCACCCAGATCGCAGCCGAGCTGCATGACGAAGACACCGGCACCACGCTGGCCTTCATGGACCTGCTGATCCGGCCCGACGGCTGGTCGATCCCGGAAGAACTCGAAGCGCTGACCGGCATCACCAACGAGAAGGCAGAGCGCTTCGGCGTGCCGATCGAGAAGGCTCTCTCGCTCTTCATCGGCATGTGGAAGAAGGCGCAGCTGCGCGTCGCGCACAACGAGTCCTTCGACATGCGGATGGTGCGCATTGAGCTGATGCGTCAACTCGACCACGACGAGGGATTCCACGAGCAGTGGAAGACCGCCCCAGCCTTCTGCACGCAGTCGAAGAGCACCAAGATCATCAACCTGCCGCCGACCGAGAAGATGCTGGCCGCTGGCCGCCGCACGCCCAAGTCGCCGAACCTGGGCGAAGCGTATCGACACTTCACCGGCACCGACCTGGTGGGCGCGCACAACGCCGCTGTCGACCTGGCGGCCTGCCGCACCGTGTACTACGGCATCAAGCGGCATCTCGCCACGGCGGCATGAACTGCCACGTTGCATTGGTCGTCACCGTCGCCGGCATGCTCATCTGCCTGGTGATCGGTGGCTACGCCCAATACCGCCTGCTCAAGAAGATGGCCGGTGACGCTGGGGAGGACAAGGAATGAATGAAGAACAGAAACAGACCGTGCGCGATGCCGTGGCCAGCGCACTGGGGAATGCCTATGATTGCCAGCGCGTATGGAGCGCCTGGGGCGTAGGCACGATGAGCTCAAACGACTTCAGCCTGGTGGCGGAGGACGACGAACGCCTCGATGACATCACCGACGCCGCGCTGGCGGCTATGCCGGCGCCGTTCCAGGCTCGCGTACAGCCGTGGATGCTGGAGTGCTTCGGCGTGGAAATCGCCGCCGACGCCCAGGAGCGCAATCACCGCTTCCTCGAGGAGGCTTTGGAACTGGTACAAGCCTGCGGCGCTACGGCAAGCGAGGCGCACCAACTGGTGGACTACGTTTATGGGCGGCCTGTTGGCGACAAGGCGCAGGAAGTCGGCGGCGTGATGGTGACGCTGGCCGCGCTGTGCCTCGCGCAAGGTCTGGACATGCATGCGGCCGGCGAGACCGAGCTTGCGCGCATCTGGACGAAGGTCGAGCAGATCCGCGCAAAGCAGGCCGCGAAGCCGAAGCACTCGCCGCTGCCCCAGTTCGCCCCCAATGAGGGTGGCAGTGTATTCCAGATCATCGACAACGCTATTGCTAGTGCCGAAGAGTACGATCCGGTGACGTCTGGTGGCGATCTGCGAATTGTTACGCTGCGCATGGATCAGGCCAAGAAGGTTCGCGATGCCTTAGGTGGGCAGCGCAGCAGCAAGGGCGACGATCAGGTTTGGTTAGCTAACAGCAAGGGGGTCAACGAGGGTGGCAGCGAGCAGAACGAAGAGATCCTGCGCCTCCACCGCGAGATGGCTGGTCTGCGTCAGATGCTGGAGGCGGAAACGCGCCGCGCCGATAGCGCTGTGGCCGTGTCCAATGCCACTCAGGATCAGCTAGCCGCCAAGAATAAGGGTGGCAGCGGCGAGGTGGTGGCGAGCGAGCGCGCCGCCGATCTGGAAGCCTACGGCATTGCGCAGGACATCGCCAAGCAGATGGGTTACGACACCCTATCTGCTGCGCTGTTCGACTTGCGCAAACGCCGCGCCGCCCCGCAACCGAGCGAATCGCCTGCCGCGCTGGCGGATGTCAAATACACGCAAGCTGATATGGAGCGTCTCGGGTTGGCCGTTGCTGATGCGCGGGAAAGGCGCATTCGGGGCGCGCTGACGGATGACGCATCGCAGGCCGGGAAGGGAGATAGCCAATGAGCCGCATCATCTGCCAATTCTCCTGCGGCGCGGCGTCTGCCGTGGCAACCAAGCTGGCGCTGGCCGAGCACACTGGGCGCGACGTGCAAATCGTCAATGCCTACCTGAAGAACGAGCACGAAGACAACCGACGCTTCCTGACGGACTGCCAGCAGTGGTTTGGCCGCCCCATCACCGTGCTGCGTGACGAGAAATTCGGCGCCGACATTATCCAGGTGTTTCGGCGTCGCCAGTTTATGAAGGGGCCGATGGGTGCGCCGTGCTCGCGGGAGCTGAAACGCAAGCTACTGGATGGCTGGAGCCAGCCGGGCGACGTGATCGTGCTGGGCTTTACGGCAGAGGAGCAGGGCCGATGGGATGACTTTGTCGAGCGCAATCCAGACCGCCCGGCCATCGCGCCGCTGATCGACAAGGGACTCGGCAAGGAAGACTGCAAGGCGATGGCGCAGCGCGCCGGCATCGAACTGCCGATGATGTACCGCCTCGGCTACGAGAACGCCAATTGCATCGGCTGCGTGAAGGGTGGTGAGGGTTATTTCCGCGCCATCCGCGAGGACTTCCCCGCCGAGTTCGAGGAACTGTGCCGGGTGCAGGACGAGATTGGCGAAGGCGCCTACCTGTTCCGCAACCGAAAGACGGGCGAACGCTATTCCCTGCGCGATATTCCGCCGGGGCCAGTGCGCCGCAACGAAGCCCTGCCGTCTTGCTCTTTCTTCTGCGAGATGGCCGAACAGGAGTATGCAGCATGACCAACCCCACCAAAACCCCCGACACCCGCGCAATGGGGGCGAGCGCGGTGCCGGATCTCGATCAACTTGCGCAGCAGTATCGGACTTGGGACGGTGCAAGCTACAGCTTCGACCATCAAGGATTCGCCCGCGCCCTTCTCGCCCAGCCGGCATCGCCCGCAGCCAGCACGCAGGAGGACGTGGCGGTGGCGTGCAAGCGCTGTGGCGGCTCAAGGCTTGTCGATGACGGCGAAATCACTGGTTCGGGCGGCGTCGAGTTTGAGAACGGCCCGGTGCGGTGTGTCAAAGATTGCCCAGATTGCGCTACCCCGCAACCGAGCGCCAAGGCGCTGACGGATGTGCAAATATGGGATATCGAGCGCGCTTGTACCATCGAGTCCAAGGTATCGGTAAATAAGTGGGATGGGCGAATCGAACAGTACGTTACGGAGGAGCAATACCGTTATCGTCTGAACACGTTGAAATTCGCCCGCGCACTCCTGGCCGCGCAGCCCAGCGAGGACAAGCGCGATGGCACAGACGCCGCACGCGACCTGCTGGCCGAGCGCCGACGCCAAGTGACGGCGGAAGGCTGGACGCCGGAGCATGACGACCAGCACGATGACAGTGAAATGGCGCTTGCGGCATCGTGGTACGCGGCATCGCCTTTCATTCGATATGAGCTGGACGAAAAGGGCCTTGGTTTCTGGCCTTGGGCGCAGGAATGGTGGAAGCCTGGGGACCGCCGGCGCGACTTGGTCAAGGCCGGCGCCCTGATCCTTGCCGAAATCGAGCGCCTGGACCGCGCCGCAATCGCCAAAGGAGAGGGGAAGTGAGCGCATCTACCGAGCATCCCCTGGCAGCCGGCTACTGGTGCGTGGTCTGCGGACGATTGCTCCCCGAGGAGGATGGCGTGGTCGTCCACGACGATATGCCCCATCCAAACACCATGACTTTCGATGAAGAGGGCCATCCGCAATGACCGCAACTATTCAGAGTTCCTTAACAGTTGCCCATCTCGAAAAGCTGATCACGACGGCGCGCAAGGACATGCGCAAGGCTAGCGAGCAACGTGCGGCCCTTGGTCCCGAGTGTTCGCGCGCTCGCATCACATCGGCAAACGCCAAGTACGCTAGGAACGCAGAGTACCTGGAGCGCCTGGAACAGAAACTGGAAGCAGCCAATGGAGCCAGCCATGACTGACAGCGCAGAGCGGCTGGAGCCGTGTCCGTTCTGCGGACAGCAGGCCGCTACGAAAACGAGCGACGACTGGCACGCCGCTGGCTGCACCACCTACATGGCGCCGGGTGTGCTGTGCTACGGGCAGGCCATCGCCCTGCAATACAAGACGGAAGCCGAAGCCATTGCGGCGTGGAACTACCGGGCACCCACGGAGACGCAAGATCCGTCGCCCGCAGTGCCGATGTTCTACGTGCAAGACACCCGCCAGTTCGTCGGCAACTGCGTGATGTGGTGGGGCAAGAACCACAGAGGCTACGTGTCGCGCCTCAACGAGGCGGGCAGGTACACGCTCGACGAGGCGTCGCGCATTTGCGAGCGCGACACCGACCGCATGTGGCCGTGCGAGCAAATCGACGTGCTGGCGCACCCGACCGTCGATATGCAGCACCTGCCGCGCAAGGTTGCAAAAGGAGAGACGAAGTGATCGCCCCTCGCAGCTCAATGATCAGCAGTCATCCTATGACCATCATCGTCACTATCGTGCCGCGGCCCGAGAACCTCACTGAGGCCGCTCACATCGCTAGGTCCCAGCCCGAACGCCTCTTCATACGGCGACGCGACGCAGAGCCGAAGAAATGCGCCGCAGGCAACGGTAATGGCGAGAACGGTAGTCATTGGTCGGCAATCGGATTTGGGCGTCGGGGCCAAACAGGCTACCAGCACCGACCAATTTCGAATGCAAAGAATAGTCAACAAAAAGCCGAGGTATTCGCATGATCCGCCGCGAATACAAGACTTTCGGCTTCTGCTGCGGCCTAGGCGGCGGCGCCAAGGGTTTCAAGAAGGCCGCTTCCCAGGTGGGCAACATGGTCGCCACCTGGAAGTGCATCGGCGGTATCGACGTCGACCCGGCCGCCGCGCGCGACTTCGAGCAGCTCGTGGGCGCGAAGTGCACGGTCATGGACCTGTTCACCCGCGCGATGTACACCGCGTTCCACGGCAAAGAGCCGCCGGCGGGCTGGCGCGAGGCCACGGCCGCCGACATTCGGCGTGCCGCTGGCGGCGAGCGGCCGAACTGCGTGTTCATCTCGTCGCCGTGCAAGGGCGCCTCCGGGCTGCTGTCCGAGGCGCTCAGCCGGACGCCGAAATACCAGGCGCTCAACGAGCTGACACTGCGCTGCGTCTGGCTGATGTGCGAGGCCTGGAAGGATGATCCGGTCGAACTGATCGTCTTCGAGAACGTGCCGCGGCTGGCCACGCGCGGCCGGCACCTGCTGGACCAGATCAACCAGATCCTGCGCCACTATGGCTATGCCGTAAACGAGACGACGCACGACTGCGGCGAGATCGGCGGGCTGGCCCAGAGCCGCAAGCGCTTCCTGCTGGTGGCCCGCCAGATGGAGAAGGTTCCGGCCTTCCTGTACGAGCCCGAGCTGCGCCGCCTGCAAGGCGTCGGTACCGTGCTGGGCCGCATGCCGCTGCCTGGCGACGCCACCGGTGGCCCGATGCACCGTGTGCCGTCGCTGCAGTGGAAGACCTGGGTGCGGCTGGCGTTTGTTGAGGCCGGCAGCGACTGGCGCAGCCTGAACAAGCTGGCGGTGGAAAACGGGCATCTCAGCGATTACCTGATCGTGCCCGAATATCGCGACGGCTACATGGGGGTGAATCGATGGGACGAGCCCAGCGGGACCGTCGCTGGTCGTAGTGGGCCGACGAACGGCACGTTTTCGGTCGCGGATCCGCGCGGCCCAGCCAACGCCGCTCAGTACCAGCAATACGGCGTGCTGCGCTGGGGCGAAACGTCTGGCGCCATCATCGGCGTCAAGTCGCCCGGCCAGGGCACCTTCAGCGTGGCCGACCCGCGCCACCCGGGCCCAGCCAAGCACAACAACGAATTCCGGATCGTGCCGTGGAACCAGGCGGCCGGCGCCGTTACCAGCGCCCACGGCACCGGGCAGTGCGTGCAGGACCCGCGCGCGTCGACTGGCTTCGAGGGCGCGGGCAAGTACCGCGTCACCGGCTTCGACGAGCCCGCCGGCACGGTCATCGCGCGCAGCGACACCGGCCAGGGTGCGTATGCCGTGGCCGACCCGCGCCCGGGCATGCGGCGCGAGCGCGGCGACCACTACCTGACAGGTGGGCACTACGGCGTGGTGGGCTGGGAGCAGCCCAGCGGCGCGGTCTCGGCAGCTGCAGGGCACGACAACGGCCGCTGGTCGGTCGCTGATCCGCGCCTGCCGGCCGCAAACGACAAGCTGGTCGCGATCATCCGCGCGCTGGACGGCACGTGGCACCGCCCTTTCACCACGCTGGAACTAGCTGCGCTGCAGTCGCTGATCGAGCCGGAGGAATACCTGGAACTGGACGGCCTGAGTGATCAGGCCTGGCGCGAGCGTATCGGCAACGCCGTGCCGCCGGATGCGGCGCGCGCGATCGCCGAAGTCATGGGCACCACCCTGCTGCTGGCTGAGGCTGGCGAGACGTTCATGCTGTCGGCCACGCCGGTGTGGGTGCGGCCGGTGGCGGTGGCGTTGTCGGTGGCGCAGCCTGCGGAGGCCGCGTGATGCGCGATCAGCTCCAAAACTCCATCGGCAGGAAGATTAATTCACCCGGCCTCGGCCTGCACCGCGGCGCGCGCAATCCGAAGCATGGCGACGTCCTTGCGGTATATGCCGGACGCAATCTCAGTCCCGACATCGAAACGCATGGCCATGGAGAGAGCTTCTGGCTCCTGCCGCGCCAGGACTGCCCTCAAAATTTCCACCGTATCACCGACCGCTCGGATGATCTCTATCGAGTCGATTTCGTGCAGGGGAATCGCACAAAGCTTCTCATACGCGTATTTCACTCGCTGATGATTGAGGGTTGCGAACTGTGCAAATGCTCCCTCGAAGTCTTCCGGTATCGGCTGGTCGCCACCCACGGCATCGAGCGCGAGATCGAGCATGGCAACAATTGCGCTGCGACGCGCCCTCTTCGCAAGGCCGGCCTGGTAGTGGATGAACCACGCACCCGCTCCAATCGCACCGATCGATCCAACGGCCTGAACCCAAGCAGCAATGTCGCCGGACTTAACCCCGCAGAGCGATGCAATGTATCCACCGGACGCGAGAACCGCCACACCAACAAGCCCGTAGCTCGCAATTCCCAACGTCTTCTCGCTCATCTTTCGACCCGTCAAAATATATTCCGGGGGATCCTAGCATGACCAAAGAACGCCCCATCCTCTTCAGCGGCGCCATGGTGCGCGCCATCCTCGATGGCCGGAAAACACAGACGCGGCGCGTCATGAGCGAGCGCCATCGCTACCACTTCATCGAAGCCAGCGGCGATCTGACGCTATGCCCCTACGGCCAGCCCGGCGACCGCCTTTACGTGCGCGAGGCCTGGGCACAGCCGGTCCCGTTGGACCCGGGCCCAACGTTCTACCGCGCCGACTACCCGGACAACGTGCTCGGCAAGTACGAGAACTTGCCGCCGGCCGTGGCCATCACCTGGAAGCCCAGCATCCACATGCCGCGCGCGCTGTCGCGGATCCTGCTGGAGATCACCGCGGTGCGCATCGAGCGCCTGAGGCAGATCAGCCTAGACGATTGCCTTGCTGAAGGCATCGACACAGAGGGACCTGACTACAGCGAGGGGGAGAACTATTCGAACGCTGGCTCGCCGGTCTCTGCCGAGCGCTGGGCATTCTCGACGCTATGGAACTCCACCGGCGGCGACTGGGAAGCTAACCCTTGGGTGTGGGTGGTCGAGTTCAGGCGGGCTACTTCGTGATGTGCTTGGCCCACTCCAACCAGCCCAGGGACTGCGCCGCGCTGACAACGATGCCAAAGGCGGTCACGCCCGCTGCGACCATTGCCCATTTCGCCGATCTCCGAGACGCCTCGGCCGACGCACGAGCAATCGCTACAGAGGCGGCCGAGATTTGCAGACCCTTCTCTGCCTCCCGCCGCCTGGCTTCCTCGACGTCTTCAGCCCGACGCAAGTTGCAATCGTGCAGATATTCGCGCGCCCACGCCGCTTGGGGCGCAGTCCATCCACCTTCCTCCAGATGCGCCCTTACCCAGGCCTCGCCCTTACTGGAGAAGATCTCCATGAAATCTTGCTTGAGGCTACGTTCGAACATCCCTATTCACTCGAGTTTTCAAGGAATCGTAGCATGAAGCACCTGACCACCCAAACGCTCGACGGCGAGGCCGGCGCCATCCTCTCTGACTGCGAGCAGTACCGCTACCGCCTCTGGCGCGAGTGGGATCGCAGCCGCCCGGCTCTGGGCTTCATCATGCTCAACCCGTCGACCGCCGACCACCAGGTCAACGACCCGACGATCACCCGCTGCCTGCAGCGCGCGCTTGCCGGCCGCTACGGCCGCCTCGATGTGGTGAATCTGTACCCGCTGCGGTCGACGGACCCTGACGGCCTGCTGGCCCACCCGGCACCGCTGGGCCGCGAGGACACAGCCAACTGCTCAATCATGGACGCGCTGGACCGCTGCTCGCTGGTGATCTGCGCCTGGGGCGCGCACAAGGCGGCGCCAGCGCGCGCAGCAGAGGTGCTGCGCATCGTCCGGTTGTGCGGCCGCGGCGCCCTGCTCCATCACCTCGGGCTGAACCAGGACGGCAGCCCAAAGCATCCCCTCTATATCGCGGCGAAGGTGCGGCCGCAGCCCTTTACCCCGTTGCCCTTCCGGGAAAACAGATTAGCAACCACGTGCGTAAATGACATTTACCAATCTGATGGGTGAAACGAGAATGACCGAAAAACAAGAGAAGGCAATCAAGCGTGCGGCCGAGCTGATGGACCAACTGGCCAGCGACATGGACGAAACGTTCATGCGGGGCCGGCGCTGGGAAGGCAGCGAAGCCCAGAAGGCGGATCGCGACGAGTACCGCACGCTCGCAGCCAGCCTCAGAGCCGTATTCGAAGGCAAATGAACGACGCAGCAAAACGAATCATCGAGTTGACCCGCCTGGCTTGGCGGATTGGAGAACAAAATGAATGAGTCGGACCTGATCGAGCGCCTGGCTGCCGCAGTGGCCGCCCAGGTGAAGCCCAGCCTGCCCCTGGCCGTCCAATTGTGGAACCTGGAAATGATCGGCGCCTACTTGCAGCGCTCGCCGCGCGTCGTGGGCGAGCGCATTGTTACCCTGCCAGATTTCCCCAAAGCCATCCGCTTGCCAGCCGCCCGCGCGAAGAAGGCGGGGGGCGAAGAGGAAAAGGACAAAGGCAAGAGCCTGCCGCTCTGGAAGGCGTCGGAGGTGATCGCCTGGACAGAGGGGCACCGCGACAAGGTCGTCGGGCGCCCGCGCCGGACCGACTAACCGAGGATGGCGGCAATGTCTGCCGCCGACTCGTTGTAGTAGGTCATCAACTCGTTAAGGTCCGTGTGCCCGGTCATCCGGGCCAGGGCCAGCGGCTGCAGCTTCTTCGCCAGGCGCGTGATCGCCTCGTGCCGAGTGTCGTGGAATGTCAGGTTTTTGAGTCCTGACCGATCGCGCCCCTTCCTGAACAGCGCATCCCTGCTCTTGTCCGATAGATTGAACAGCGGCTCGCCGGCCTCCACCGCTGGCAGCAGCTCGAGCAGTTCAATCGCCCGCGAGGACAAGGGAACATCGCGCGCGCCGCCGTTCTTGGTCAACGGCAGATGCGCCACCTTGGCCACCTTGTCGACCGTCAGGCTGGTGAGCCCCAATATCTCGCCAGACCGCATCGCCGTCTCGATGGCGAACAGGAAGGCGACAGCCACGCGCTGCACCGGCAACTCGACCGGCAGACCCTCTCGGAACCCCAGCGACTGGACAATCAGCCCTGCCTCGGCATCCGTGATGCGCCGCTCGCGCGGCGGGCTATCCGGCGGCCGGCTGACCGTCTTCATTGGATCGGTCAGAAGCAGGCCCCACTCGTCGCGCGCCACCTTCAGGGCATGCGACAGCAGCGACATCTCCCGCGACACCGAAGACCCCGCCACCTCCCTCTCCCGGGCGTCGCGCCACGCGGTGATGTGATGAGGCTTGAGGTCCATCAGGCGGATATCGCGGAAGGGCTTGCCCTCGACCTCCTTCCGGCCGATTAGCTCGAGCCGCAGGAGCTCCCATCGGCTGCCACGCTTCTTCGGGCTGACGTCCTTTTGGTACTTGTCCAGGACATCGCCGACCGTGTGGGTCTTGCTTCCCATCCCGGCGTCGATCGAGCGCATTTCCGTCTCACGCTTGGCCGCCCAGGCCTGCGCCTCGGCCTTCGTGTCAAACATGCGGGAATCGCGTACGCCCTTCACCTTCACCTGCGCGCGCCAGCCTGTTGCGGACTTCGTAAAGTGTGCCATTTCATGGGGCCGAACGTGGGGCCGTTATGGGGCCGGAGCGCCGATTATAAGTGAAATGGGAATGTGCAGAGTGCAGCGAAGCGATTGCCGCAATTCACCCGCCAAGCCTTGTACAGCTTAGCTTTGCGGGCTCAAGTGATGCCGAAATGCGGGAGGTGAAGCGAGGTGAATAAGTGATGCTAAAAAGACTTTGGTGCGAGGGAGGGGACTCGAACCCCTACACCATTGCTGGCGTCAGGACCTAAACCTGGTGCGTCTACCAATTTCGCCACCCTCGCAGTCCCTGCGGCATGCATCCCTGGAGGGAGGCCGCTGTGCTCGTTGTCTTACAGGCGTGCCGGGCAGCGTGTGAGATGTCACAAGAGCACAAAAGCAAACAGGCGGCTGAAACTGCCCGCCTGGCTTGCGTTACCTGTGCTGCCGGCGCACTTTGCGCATGCAGCGCAACGAGGCAGCGGATTCTAGCGCAAAGCGCCGCTGGAATCCAGCCCCCTCGCGCTGCCGGGGCATCTCTTGGGCTATGCCTTCGCGCTGACCTTGGCTTTGATGCATGCCAGCACCAGGACGGTGGCGCAGGCTTCCAGCGCGGCGACAAAGTACAGGCCGGACGAGAGCTGGCCGGAGCTGGTTTTGAACCAGCCGATCATGTAGGGCGCGACGAAGCCGGCAAGGTTGCCGATGGAGTTGATGAGAGCGATGCCGCCGGCGGCGGCGGTGCCGGCGAGGAAGGCGGAGGGCAGCGACCAGAAAACCGGGAAGGCGGCCAGGATGCCGACGGAGGCGATGGTGAGCGCCACCATGGCGAGCACAGCGCTGTGCAGCCACATGCCGGTGAGCACGAGGCCGGCGGCGGCCATCAGGGTGGCTAGCGCGCAGTGCAGGCGGCGTTCGCCGGTGCGGTCGGAGTGGATGCCGTTCCAGACCATGGCGAGGGTGCCTGCGATGAAAGGGATGGCCGAGACGAGGCCGATCTGCAGGTTGCCCTTGACGCCGAGCTCTTTGATGATGGATGGCGACCAGAAGGCGATGGTTGCGTTGCCGCTGACCACGCAGAAGTAGATGGCGGCGCAGATCCAGACGCGCGAGTTGGTGAAGGCGGCGCGCAGCGAGGAGTGCTTGGCGGGGTCGCGGTTTTCGGCTTCGATCTCGCGGGTGACGAGGTCGCGTTCGCTGGGGGTGAGCCATTTGGCGCTGATGGGCTTTTCAGGCAGGAACATCAGCACGGCGATGCCGGCGAGCACGGAGGGGATGCCTTCGATGACGAACAGCCATTGCCAGTTGGCGAGGCCGTCGACGCCTTCCATGCTGCTCATGATGAAGCCGGCGAGCGGGCCGCCGATGACGCCGGCGATGGCGAACGAGGTCATGAACAGGCCGTTGATACGGGCGCGGCGCTGGGCGGGGAACCAGTAAGTGAGGTAGAGCACGACGCCGGGAAAGAAGCCGGCTTCGAACACGCCGAGCAGAAATCGCAGGGCGTAGAACTGCATGGGGGTCTTGACGAAGATCATCGCCATGGAGGCAAAGCCCCACAGGATGGTGATGCGGGCGAGCGTGCGGCGCGCGCCGATTTTTTCCAGCAAGAGATTGCTGGGCACTTCGAACAGGAAGTAGCCGATGAAGAAGATGCCGGCGCCGAAACCGTACACGGCTTCGCTGAATTGCAGGTCTTGCAGCATCTGCAGCTTGGCAAAGCCGACATTGACGCGGTCGATCCAGGCGAGCACAAACAGGAAAACCAGGAAGGGAATCAGCCGCACCGCGATCTTGCGGTAGGCCTCATTGCGCTCTGCCGGGGTGTGGGCCGGGCTTTCCAGGGCGCCAGGGGCGCCGGTCATCACGGAAGACATCGGTGGTACTCCTTGGGTGTTGATTGACGGGGCCGCGCTGCCTGGTCGCGGCCCTCGGTCTTTTCTGCTGGCGACTACGCGTTACTGCAGCGCGGCTTCGATGGCGCCGGCCACCTGCAGCACGCGCGCGTCGCGCCCGTTCAGGCCGCCGACGCTCAGCCCCATGCCCTGCTCCGCCGCCGGCATGGGCAGCGATACGGCGCAGCCGTCGAGGAAGTTGAGCACGCTGGGGTTGCGCAGCACGAGGCCGTTGGTGGCGAAGAAGGCATCGTCGCTTTGCAGGGCATCGAGCCTTGGCGGGCGCACGGCAACCGTGGGCATCAGCCAGGCGTCGGCTTCGCGCAGCAGGTCGGCGGCGCGAGCCTGCATGGCGCGGCGCTCGGCCAGCAGTTCGATGTAGTCGGCGGCGCGGAGTTGCTCGCCGCGGCGGATGCGCATGGCAACGCGCTGGTCGTAGGCATCGCCGCGTTCGGCCAGCAACTGCTTGTGCCAGTGCCACGCTTCGGCCGCAGTCAGGCCGCCGGCGGCGTTGATCTGCGGCAGGCGCTTGAGCTCGGGGAAATCGAACGGGATGATCTGCGCACCGAGCCGGGAGAGCGTGACGAGCGTGGCGTCGAAGGCTTGGGCGACTTCGGCGTCGAGGCCGTCGCACACGAAATCTCGGGTCACCAGCAGACGCAGCCCGGCCAGTGGCGCGGGGCGGCTGTCCAGCGTTTCGCCGCTGACGATGGCGTCGAACGCGGCGCAGCAGGCAACCGAGCGCGCCAGCGGGCCGGCGGAGTCGAGCGAGGTCGACAGTGGCACGGCGCCGGTCAGCGGCACGCGGCTTGCGGTGGGCTTGAAGCCCGTCAGGCCGCAGAACGCGCTGGGGATGCGGATGGAGCCGCCGGTGTCGGTGCCGAGCGCCGCGACGGCCATATCGAGCGCCACGCTGAGCGCACCACCGGACGTGGAGCCACCCGCGATGCGTGCGTCGTCGAAGGGCGTGCGGGGCGTGCCGTAGTGCGGGTTCAGGCCGAGGCCGGAGAACGCGAACTCGCTCATGTTGGTGCGCCCGATCAGCACGGCGCCGGCGGCGCGCAGGCGCGCCACCACGGGCGCGTCGGCGCTGGCGGGCTCGCCCGCGAGCGCTTTCGACCCGGCCCGGGTCACCTGCCCTTTTACGTCGAACAGGTCCTTGATGGAGACCGGCAGCCCGGCCAGCGGCGATGCCACCAGCCCTGCTGCCCGTGCCTGGTCGGCGGCGCGGGCTGCGGCCAGCGCGCCGGCGCCGTCGACTTCCAGGAAGGCGGTGCCGCCAGCGTTACGGTGGCCGTCGATGCGAGCCAGTGCCTGCTCGGTCAGCGCAACGCTGGTGGTGCGCCCGGCGGCCAGGTCGGCAGCGAGCGCGGCGATGGTTGGCAGCGCGGTGCTCATGGTGCGACCGCCAGGCATTCCACACGATAGGCATGGCGCAGCGTGCGCTTGCGCACCGGATCGTGGAGTTCGACTTCAAAGGCTTCGCCGCTGCCCAGTTCGCCAATCACGGCTTGCGTGCCGCAGAACATGGCGGTGCCCGCCGGCAGCTTGTCTTCGCCGGTGAGGCGCTGGATCAGGTCGCGCGGGTCCAGCAGGCGCGTGACCAGCCCTTCCTGGTAGAGCTCGCGCTGGCCGTTGCGGGTGCGCCAGCAGCGCATCTGCAACTGGTCCCAGTGCGCGGCGACATCGTCGAAGCGCCAGACTTCGGTGCCCAGGGGCTTGGCGCACATCTGCTTGGAGACGGTGACGTCATAGGCTTCGACCTTGCGGTCGGTGTGGTCGGAGCCCACGCCGATGTACATCGCGCCCTTGGCCGCCAGCAGCACGAACTCGATTTCGCCGGAGGAGTCTTCGCGCGGCACTTCGAGCAGCGCGTCGGTGGTCAGCAGCGAGGCGGCCAGCGGGTAGAAGCACGGCACGGTGGTCGGCGGCTTGACGCCGATCTCTTCGAGCTCGCGGATGTGGTGGTTGACGGCGTCGGCGTCGCGGCCGGTCCAGCCGGCGATGATAAGGCGCTGGATATCGAGGACGAGTTCACCCTCGCCGGCTACCTGGAATTGAAGTGTCGGCATTGCTCACTACCTGTTGCGGATGGGATGTTGCGGAAAAAAACGGTCAGATGGTCCGGATGATGTTCTTCCGGAATTCGTCAATGTGTTCGCGGATGGCCTCGCGCACCGCCGGCACATCGCGCCGCTCCAGGGCATCGATGATCACCCTGTGCTCCTGGTAGACGTTCTCCAGGTGCTGCGGGTCGGACAGCGAGAGGAACCAGAAGCGCGCCTGCTTCTCGTGCAGGCCGCGCAGCAGGTCGGCCAGCACGCGATTGCGCGAGGCGGCCGACATGGCGGTATGGAACTTGAGGTCGAGCGCGGCCAGGCCGGTGATGTCGCGCCGCGCGATCAGGTCGGGCGAGCGGTCGACGATCTCGCGCATGGCCTTGAGATCGCTCTCGTGGGCGCGCTCGCAGGCCAACGTGGCGCACAGCACTTCGTTGGTGGCGCGCACTTCGATCATGTCGAGCACTTCGTTGAGCGACAGCGGGGAGACCAGCACGCCCTTGCGCGGCAGGATCGACACCAGCCCTTCCACTTCCAGCCGGTGCAGCGCCTGGTGCACGGGGGTGCGCCCAATGCCGAGCAAGGCCGCGACCTGGGCTTCGTTGAGCGGCTCGCCAGGACGGAATTCGCAAGAAATGATGCGCCGCTTGATCTCGGCATAGGCCTGCTCGCGCAGCGCGGCGCCAGTGGCGGCGCGCGAAGCTGGCTCGGGGGTGTGATCGGCGCCGCCGACCAGCCGGATCGGGTTCGACATGGTGATTCCCGCAACGTTGAAGTTGTTGTGATACTAGTCTGATATTTCACTGATCGTCAACAAATCAGGAATGCGGGTAAACACTGAAGGAGAACGCATCGACGGCATTGCGCTGTCGCGCGTGCGCCGCGTCTCTCGCCCGCCTGCAACCAGGAAAGATCCCGGGAAGCCTTATAAGACAAGGCATTCAGCCGGCATGAGGAGGATCGCAACGCAAAATCAGCGGGCCGGCTGCATGGCCGCTATTCCCAAAGAAAGACGACCCGAATATCATGGACGGAAACCAAACGAATCGATAATCGATTCAGTTGTATATTGGTGCAATATGCATTCATCGTGGTGCAGGTCTTCCCTGCGATGGTGCTCCCGTCACCGGTACGAAGACTCGGAAGACTCTGCGGAACGCGAACATGAACCGGCAAGACCATCAGGAAAACGGCGGCGAAGCGCCGGTCAGCGGCACGGAAAGCGCCGAAAAAGCCGCTCGCCCAGACCCGCTTTTCAATCAGTCGCTGGAGAAAGGGCTGGAAGTGCTGCGGGCTTTCAGCGCGGTCCACCGCACCCTCACGCTGGCCGAGCTGGCGGGGCTGACCGGCATGACCAAAAGCTCCGCGCAACGCACCGTGCATACGCTGGAAACG
Organism: Cupriavidus sp. UME77; assembly: GCF_014170355.1. NCBI lineage: Bacteria > Pseudomonadati > Pseudomonadota > Betaproteobacteria > Burkholderiales > Burkholderiaceae > Cupriavidus > Cupriavidus sp. UME77. The sequence goes on along the minus strand of NZ_LZZU01000012.1, from coordinate 82,399 downwards.
CTCGGCTATGTGGCCAAGCACCCGCAGACGCGGCGCTTCCGGCTGACGCCCAAGGTGATGGAGATCGGCTACAACTACCTGTCCGCCGACGCGCTGATCCAGGTCGCCAGCCCTTACCTGTCTCAGCTCGCCAATGCCAGCGGCGAGACCGCCAACCTGACCGAGCCGGTGGGGCTGGAAATGGTCTACGTGGCACAGTTGATGACGTCGAAGTACATCCCGGTGCTGACGCCCGTTGGCATGCGCATCCCGATGTACTGCACCAGCAGCGGCCGTGCGTACCTGAGCACGTTGCCCGACGATCAGGTCATGGCCATGCTGGAGGACTCGGCCCGGGTGGCACGCACGCCGGCCACGCTGACCGATGTGGCGGCGATCTTCGAGACGGTGGTGGCTTGCCGGAAGGTGGGCTACGCCTGCAACAACGAGGAGTTGTTCCTGGGCGATATGGGCTTGGGCGCGGCCATCGTCAACAGCCAGGGGCAGGCGGTGGGTGCGGTGCATGTGTCGCCGCCGGCCAGCCGCTGGAGCATGGCCGAGGCGCAGAAAAAGCTGGCGCCGATGGTGATCGAATGCGCGTGGGCGATCTCGCGTTCGATCGCCCACTGAGAAGCTAAGTCGCTAAATCGCTAGCTCGCCTTAGCGCGCGTGCTCCAGCATCGCTTGCAGCAGCACATTGGCGCCGGCCTCGATATGCTCGGGCAGCGCGTCTTCCAGCTCGTTGTGGCTGATGCCGTCCTTGCACGGCACGAAGATCATGCCGGTGGGCGCGCGCTGCGCCACGTACACGGCGTCGTGCCCGGCGCCACTGACCACGTCCATGTGCGGCAGGCCCAGCGCGGCCGCGGCGCGGCGCACGCTGTCCACGCATGCCGGCGCGAACACGCAGGGCTCGAACTTCACCACCTGGCTGATCGACACTTCCACCGCGCCACGCTGCGCAATCTGCGCGAACGAGGCGCGCATGGCGGCGTCCATGCGGTCCAGCCCTGCCTGCGAGAGATTGCGCAGGTCCACGGAAAAGTCCACACGGCCCGGAATCACGTTGCGTGAGTTGGGCGTGACCTGCACGTAGCCTACCGTGCCGCGCCCGTGCGGGGCCTCATCCACGGCGATGCGATTGACTTCATCGATCATGCGGGCGGCCGCCAGCATGGCGTCGTGGCGCAGCGCCAGCGGCGTGGGGCCGGCGTGGGCGTCCATGCCGGTCACGGTCACGTCGTACCATTGCTGGCCGAGCGCGCCCGAGACCACGCCGATCGGCAGCCCGGCGGCTTCCAGCACTGGCCCCTGCTCGATATGCGCCTCGAAATAGGCCGCGAACATGCCGCCCGGCACTTCGCCCACGGGCTGCGCGCCGCGGTAGCCGATCTGCTCCAGCGCCTCGCCCACGCTGATGCCGTCAAGGTCGCGCTGGGCGCGGATGAACTCCGCCTCGAACACACCGGCGAAGGCACCTGAGCCCATCATCACCGGCGTAAAGCGGGTGCCCTCCTCGTTGGTCCAGAACGCCAGCTCCAGCGGCGCGCGGGTGACGATGCCCAGGTCGTTGAGCGTGCGCATCACCTCAAGGCCAGCCAGCACGCCGAAATTGCCGTCGAACTTGCCGCCCGAGGGCTGGGTGTCGATGTGGCTGCCGGTCGCCACCGCGGCCGCATGGGGATCGCTGCCGGCACGGCGCGCGAACACGTTGCCTACCTCGTCGGTGCGCACATCGAGCCCGGCCGCGCGGCACCAGCCGACCACCAGATCGCGGCCCTGGCGGTCCAGCTCGGTCAGCGCGATGCGGCACACGCCGCCCTTGGGCGTGGCGCCGATCTGCGCGAGGTCCATCAGCGATTGCCACAGGCGTGCTGCGTTGATGCGGGGAAGGTGTTGCTGATCCATGTCGGGAAGCCGGTTGGTTGGGAGTCAGACCGGGAAGTCAGCAAAAAACAGGCCATGGCAAGAACGCCAGCGGAACAACGCTCGGGTACAGGCTCAGGCATATGCACTGGCATATGACTTGCTTAACTGGTTCCGTCTCCCCTTCCCCCCACCCAGGAGCTTTGCCCGTGACCGTTTTCTCTTCCGACTCCGTAAGAAGCGTGAAACCCGGCCTGAAGTCCATCGCCGCCGCTGCCGCGATCACCGCCGTCTCGATCCTCGCCTTGCCGGGCACCGCGATGGCCGAGAAGGTACTGCGCATCGGCATGACCGCCGCCGACATCCCGCGCACGCTGGGCCAGCCCGACCAGGGTTTCGAAGGCAACCGCTTCACCGGCATCCCGATGTATGACGGGCTGACCCAGTGGGATCTGTCCAAGGCCAACGGCCCCAGCCTGCTGATTGCCGACCTGGCCACGGAGTGGAAGGTCGATGGCAAGGACAAGACCAAGTGGATCTTCAAGCTGCGCCCCGGCGTGAAATTCCACGACGGCTCGCCGTTCAACGCCGACGCCGTAGTGTGGAACGTGGGCAAGGTGCTCGACAAGACCGCCAGGCAGTTCGATCCCAGCCAGGTTGGCGTGACCGCCTCGCGCATGCCGACGCTGCGCTCGGCCAAGAAGATCGACGACCTCACGGTAGAGCTGGTCACGTCGGAGCCGGACTCCTTCCTGCCCTACAACCTGAGCAACCTGTTCATGGCTTCGCCCACGCAGTGGGACAAGAAGCTGGCCGGCGTGCCGGCCTCGGTGACCGATCCGGCCGAGCGCTCCAAGCAGGCCTGGGTGGCCTTTGCCGCCGATGCTTCCGGCACCGGTCCCTTCAAGATGAGCCGCTTCGTGCCGCGCGAGCGCCTGGAGATGGTGAAGAACGCGCAGTACTGGGACGCCAAGCGCGTGCCCAAGATCGATAAGGTGGTGATGCAGCCGATGCCGGAGGCCAATGCCCGCACCGCCGCGCTGCTGTCGGGCCAGGTCGACTGGATCGAGGCGCCGGCACCGGATGCCGTGGCGCAGATCAAGAGCCGCGGCTTTGAGGTCTACGCCAATGCCCAGCCGCATATGTGGCCGTGGCAGCTGTCGTTCGCGCCCGGGTCGCCCTGGCTCGACAAGCGCGTGCGCCAGGCGGCCAACCTGTGCGTGAACCGCGAGGGCCTGAAGACCCTGCTGGGCGGCTACATGGCCGAATCCAAGGGCATTGTCGAAAAAGGCAACCCGTGGTGGGGCAACCCCACGTTCGATATCAAGTACGACGCCAACGCCGCGCGCAAGCTGATGCAGGAAGCCGGCTACTCGGCCGCCAAGCCGATGAAGGTGAAGGTGCAGGTTTCCGCCTCGGGCTCCGGCCAGATGCAGCCGCTGCCGATGAACGAGTACGTGCAGCAGAACCTGAAGGCGTGCTTCATCGACGTCGACTTCGACGTGGTCGAGTGGAACACGCTGTTTACCAACTGGCGCATCGGCGCCAAGGACCCGAGCGCGCATGGCGCCAACGCCATCAACGTGAGCTTTGCGGCGATGGACCCGTTCTTCGCCATGGTCCGATTTGTCAGCACCAAGACGCAGCCACCGGTATCGAACAACTGGGGCTACTTCGGCAACGCGGAGTTCGACAAGCTGATCGAAACGGCGCGCACGTCGTTCGACGAGAAGGCGCGCGACACGGCGCTGGCCAAGCTGCATGCCCGCATCGTGGAAGAAGCGCCCTTCGTGCTGATCGCGCATGACGTAGGCCCGCGCGCGATCTCCCGGAAGGTCAAGGGCGTGGTGCAGCCGCAGAGCTGGTTTATCGACATCGCCACCATGTCGATGGACTGAGCCGTGCTACAGGCCGAGAACCGGGCTGTGCACTAAGCGGCCAGCGCGCGTGGCCGGTCCCGGGCCGGCCACGCGCCGCGCAATCCAGAAGATGCCCGGCCGGCATGCATCGGCCTGGCTCCCCGAGAAACCACGGCAGGCAACGCTCGCCTTCCTTCCCGGCTACGAACATGCTCTACCTGCTCCGCCGCATCGTCTACGCGATCCCCATCCTGCTCGGGGTCGCCCTGCTCTGCTTCTCGCTGGTCCATATCGCGCCAGGCGACCCGCTGGTGTCGGTGCTGCCGCCCGATGCCTCCGAGGACCTGCGCCGCCAGCTCACCGCGCTCTACGGCTTCGATAAGCCCTTCCTCGAACAATTCCTGCACTGGCTCACCCGCGCGCTGCACGGCGACCTGGGCACCTCCATCGCCACCAACCGCCCGGTGATGAGCGAGGTGATGACGGCGGTGATCAACTCGGTCCGGCTGGCCGCGGTGGCCACGCTGATCGGCTTTACCTTCGGCTGCCTGTTCGGCTTCGTGGCAGGTTACTTCCGCGATTCCGCGGCGGACCGCACGGCCTCCTTCCTGTCGGTCTTCGGCGTGAGCATGCCGCATTACTGGCTGGGCATGGTGCTGGTGATCGTGTTCTCCGTGTTCCTCGGCTGGCTGCCCGCCACCGGTGCCGGCCCCGGCGGCTCAAGCGACTGGGCATGGAACTGGGAGCATATCCAGTACATGGTGCTGCCGGCGGTGACGATGTCGGTGATCCCGATGGGCATCGTGGCACGCACCATCCGCGCGCTCGTGGCCGAAATCCTCTCGAACGAGTTCATCGTCGGCCTCAAGGCACGCGGCTTGTCGGAGCTGGCGGTGTTCCGCCATGTGCTGAAGAACGTGGCGCCCACCGCGCTGTCGGTGATGGGCCTGCAGCTCGGCTACCTGCTGGGCGGCTCGATCCTGATCGAGACGGTGTTCTCCTGGCCCGGCACGGGCTTCCTGCTCAACTCGGCGATCTTCCAGCGCGACTTTCCGCTGCTGCAGGGGACCATCCTTGTGCTTGCCGTGTTCTTCGTATTGCTGAACCTGCTGGTCGATGCGCTGCAGACCTTGTTCGACCCGCGCATCCAGCGCAACTGACGCCATCAAGGAAACCCGGGAGCCCCCATGGAAATGACTCTGAAAAAGCCCGCCCTTGTGCCCGTCGTGCAGCGCTCGCCCGGCTACTGGGCCACAGTGGGCAAACGCCTGCTGCGCAACAAGCTGGCCATGCTGGCCGCGCTGATCCTGCTGGCGCTGGTGCTGATGGCGATCTTCGCGCCCGCGCTGATGCCGGCCGATCCGTACGCGGCCTCGATCATGAAGCGCCTCAAGCCGATCGGCACGGAGCACTACCTGCTTGGCACCGACGAGCTGGGGCGCGACCTGCTGTCCCGCCTGATGCTGGGCGCGCGGCTGTCGCTGTTCATGGGCATCACGCCGGTGCTGATCGCCTTTGTGATCGGCAGCGCGCTGGGCATCGTCGCGGGCTATGCCGGCGGCTGGACCAATACCGTGATCATGCGGCTGGTCGACATCCTGTACGCCTTCCCCTCGGTGCTGCTGGCCATCGCGCTGTCGGGCACGCTGGGCGCGGGCGTCGGCAATGCGCTGCTGTCGCTCACCATCGTGTTCGTGCCGCAGATCGTGCGCGTGGCGGAGAGCGTGACCACGCAGGTGCGCAACCGCGAGTTCGTCGATGCGGCGCGCGCCTCGGGTGCGTCGTCGCTCACCATCGTGCGCGCCCATGTGCTCAACAATGTGCTGGGGCCGATCTTTGTCTACGCCACCAGCCTGATCTCGGTGTCGATGATCCTGGCCTCTGGCCTGTCTTTCCTCGGCCTCGGCGTCAAGCCGCCCGAGCCGGAGTGGGGCCTGATGCTCAACACGCTGCGCACGGCGATCTATACGCAGCCGCTGGTTGCCGCCCTGCCCGGCGCCATGATCTTCCTGACCTCGATCTCCTTCAACCTGCTCGCCGATGGCATTCGCTCGGCGATGGAAATCAAGGACTGACGCCATGATGGAAACCTTGCAAGACACGGTACCCGATGCATTGGCCAACACCGACGTCGGCGGCCCCGCGCAACCGCTGGTGATCGCGCGCGACCTGATCAAGCACTTCCCGCTCAAGGCAAAACTACCCTGGCGCAGCGGTGGCGAAGTCCGCGCCGTCGACGGCGTCAGCTTCGAAGTGAGAAAGGGCGAAACGCTGGGCGTGGTCGGCGAATCCGGCTGCGGCAAGTCCACCACCGCGCGGCTGCTGATGCAGTTGATCGAGCAAAACAGCGGCGAGCTGATTTTCGATGCACTGGGCGTGGGATCGGCGCAGTTGCCGATGAAGCGCTACCGCAGCCAGGTGCAGATGGTGTTCCAGGACAGCTACTCCTCGCTCAATCCGCGCCTGACCATCGAGGAATCCATCGCCTTTACCGCGCGCGTGCACGGCATCGACGCGGCCGAAGCCAGCGCGCGCTCACGTGCCCTGCTGGATCGCGTGGGCCTGGAGCCAACGCGCTTTGCCGGGCGCTATCCGCACGAGCTCTCCGGCGGGCAGCGCCAGCGGGTGAATATCGCGCGGGCGCTGGTGCTGCGCCCGCGCCTGGTGATCCTCGATGAAGCGGTGTCGGCGCTGGACAAATCGGTGGAGGCGCAGGTGCTGAACCTGCTGCTCGACCTCAAGGCCGAGTTCGACCTTACCTACGTCTTCATCAGCCATGACCTGAACGTGATCCGCTACCTGTGCGACCGCGTGATGGTGATGTACCTGGGCAAGGTCGTGGAGGTGGGCGACACCGAAACGCTCTACGCCAACCCCGCGCATCCCTACACGCGTGCGCTGCTGGCCTCGATGCCGGCGATGGACCCGGATCACCGCACCCAGGTTGCGCCGCTGGCGGGAGACCCGCCCAACCCGATCAACCCGCCATCCGGCTGCAGCTTCCATCCGCGCTGCGCCATGGCCGAGGACGTTTGCGCGCGCCGTGCGCCGCAGTTGTCCGACGCGCTGGCGGGGCATCCGGTGGCCTGCCTGATGGCCAACGCGGACGGCGGCCACAGTCGGCAGATGCCCGCGGCCGCCAGCCCGCTCGTTGCAGCACCCTGAGGGCCAAATCGTGAATGCACCCGTGACCGTACCCGCGAACGTACCCATGACCGCACCCAACGACAGCCCCGAACCCCAGGCAGCCGCCCCCATGGTGTCGGTGCGCGACCTGCGCGTGACCTTCTCCGGCGGCGGCAAGACCATTCGCGCCGTCAGCGGCGTGTCGCTTGCGGTGGCGCCTGGCGAGACGCTCGCCCTGATCGGCGAATCCGGCTCCGGCAAGAGCGTGACGCTGCGCGCGCTGATGCGCCTGCATCCGCCGCGCCGCACCCGCATGGAAGGCGAGATCCGCATCGATGGCACCGACGTCACCGCCCTCGATGGCCGTGGCCTCGCCCGCCTGCGCGGCGGCAAGGTGGCGATGGTGTTCCAGGAACCGTTGCTGGCGCTGGACCCGGTCTACACGATCGGCCAGCAGATCATCGAATGCATCCGCACCCACGCCCGCGTGTCCGCGGCCGAGGCGCGCCAGCGTGCGCTGCGCGCGCTGGAGTCCGTGCGCATTCCCAGCCCGGAGCGGCGCCTGGCGGCTTATCCGCACGAGATGTCCGGCGGCATGCGCCAGCGCGCCATGATCGCGCTGGCGCTGTCGGCCAACCCCAAGGTCCTGCTGGCCGACGAGCCAACCACCGCGCTGGACGCCACCGTGCAGATCCAGGTGCTGATCCTGCTGCGCGAGCTGCAACGCGAGCTTGGCCTGTCGATCGTGTTCGTCACCCATGACATCGGCGCGGCCGTGGAAATCGCCGACCGCGTCGCCGTGATGTACGGCGGGCGCATCGTCGAGGAAGGCCCGATCCGCACCATCCTGCGCGCCGCGCGCCATCCTTATACGCAGGCGCTGCTGCAAAGCCGCCAGCACGGCATGGACCGCGGCCAGCGGCTGCAGACCATCGCCGGCTCGCCACCCGATCTGTCGGCCCTGCCGCCGGGCTGCAGCTTTGCCCCGCGCTGCCCGCACGCGCGCGCGCAATGCCTGGAGGCGGTGCCGCAGGCTACCGCGCTGGGTGGCGGGCATAGCGTGAGCTGTGTGCTGGCCAGTGAGCCTGTCGCCCGTGCCGAGGCCTTGGCGTAAGCTCCGTCAATCGTTCGTGATAGCACGGCATGCCGTGCAATCCGTGCCAATATCGCCTTTACTGATTGCTACCCTAGCCTTCACTTTCACCGCTACCCGCATCCATGACCCTGGCCAGCCATCCCTCCCACGCCTTCCTCCCCTACCCTGACGCACCCGTCGCCAATGCGGCCAGCGGCCCCCTCGCCGGCCTGACCTTCGCCGCCAAGGACCTGTTCGACGTAGCCGGCTACCCAACCGGCGGCGGCAATCCCCATGTGCTGGCCATGTCGGGCATCAAGTCCACCACCGCGCCCACCGTGCAGCGGCTGCTGGATGCCGGCGCGGCCTTCGTCGGCAAAACCCATACGGATGAGCTGGCGTTCTCGATGAACGGCAAGAACGCCCACTACGGCGCACCGGTAAACGGCGCGGCGCCGGGGCGCATCACGGGCGGCTCGTCATCCGGCTCGGCCTCGGCAGTGTCCAACAAGCTCTGCGACTTCGCGCTCGGCACCGACACCGGCGGCTCGGTGCGCGCGCCGGCCAGCCACTGCGGCCTGTTCGGCATCCGCCCCACCTTTGGCCGGATCTCGCTGGCGCAAACCCTGGCGCTGTGCGAGAGCTTCGATACCTGCGGCTTCTTCGCGCGCGACATCGGCACCTTCGCCCGCGTGGCCGACGTGCTGCTCGGCAGCGACCCCCGGCCCTTGCCCGCCAGAGCGCGCCTGCTGCTGGCCGAAGACCTGTTCCGCATGCCCACCGCCCCCGCGCTGGACGCGCTGCTGCCGGTGGTCGGCGGCATCGAGGCCGCCTTCGGCAAGGCCACGCCCGTCACGGTGGCTGACCGCCCGCTGGAAGACATCTGGTGGGCCTTCCGCTATGTGCAGGGCTGGGAAGCCTGGCAGACCGACGGCGCCATGATCGAGCAATACGGACTGCAGCTCGGCCCCGACGTGGCCGCACGGTTCGCGTTCTCCAAGGGCGTCACCGAAGCCCGCCTCGAAGCCTCCAGCGCGATTCGCCGCGCCTTTACCGCGCATCTGGCGGCGCTGCTTGGCGACGACGGCATCCTGATCCTGCCGACCATGCCCGACATCGCCCCGCTGTCCGACGCCGCCGGCGAGGAGCTTGAGACCTACCGCAACCTGTCGGCGCAAACGCTGTGCCTGGCGCCGCTGTCCGGCTTCCCGCACCTGAGCCTGCCACTGGCCAGCCGCGCTGGTGCGCCGCTGGGCATCTCGCTGATGGGTCCGGCCGGCAGCGACCGCAGCCTGATTGCATTTGCCGAAAAGCTGGTCGCCGCGCTAAGCTGAGCGACCACCCCGATTTCCCCAGGAGAGCCTGAATGGCCCAGATCCGCATTACCGCCGGCGGCTACCAGTTCGTCGCCGAAACCCATCTCGACGCCCCCCTCACCGTGGCGGCCTTCACCAAGCTGCTGCCCTACCGCCAAAAGCTGATCCATGTGCGCTGGAGCGGCGAAGGCTGCTGGATCCCGCTGGGCGAGTTCAAGCTGGGCGTGGATTTCGAGAACCACACCAGCCACCCCTCGGTCGGCGACATCCTGTTCTATCCCGGCGGCTACAGCGAGACCGAGATCATCCTGGCGTATGGCAGCTGCTGCTTTGCCAGCAAGATGGGCCAACTGGCGGGCAACCATTTCCTGACGATCGTGGAGGGCAAGGAGAACCTGCGCGCGCTGGGCACCAAGGTGCTGTGGGAAGGCGCGCAGGACGTCAGCTTCGAGTTGATGTGAGATAGGGAGCGTGCTCGGCGGTTCTGCCGCCAGAGCACGCCCGGGCGCGCGCTCAGCGTGCCAGCACCGAGCCGCCCGGCTCCGGCGCCTTGACCCGGAACCAGGCCGCATACAGCGCAGGCAGGAACAGCAGCGTCAACGCCGTGGCAATCACCAGCCCGCCCATGATGGCGACCGCCATCGGCCCCCAGAACACGGAGCGCGACAGCGGGATCATGGCCAGCACGGCCGCTGCCGCGGTCAGGATGATAGGGCGGCAACGCCGCACGGCGGATTCGACGATGGCATCCCACACCGGCTCGCCGGCACGGATGTCCTGCTCGATCTGGTCGACCAGGATCACCGAGTTGCGGATGATCATGCCGAGCAGCGCGGTGATGCCAAGCTGCGCGACAAAGCCCATCGGTGCGTTGAGCAGCAGCAGCGTGGCGGCGGCGCCGATCAGGCCAAGCGGCCCGGTCAGGAACACCATCAGCGAGCGCGAGAAGCTGTGCAGCTGCAGCATCAGCAGCGTGAAGATCAGGAAGATGCACAGCGGCAGCTGCGCGGCAATCGACGCGCCGGCCTTGCCGCTTTCTTCTTCCGCCCCGGCCACCGTAATGCGGTAGCCCGCCGGCAGCTGCACGCGCAGCTTATCCAGCTTGGGATTGATCTGTGCCGTCACGGTGGGGCCCTGGATGCCTTCGACCACGTCGGCCTGCACGGTCACGCCAAAGTCGCGGTTCTCGCGCCAGATCACGCCCGGCTCGGAGCGAAAAGCAATGCGCGCGACCTGGGTCAGCGGCACCACGCGGCCGCTGGCGGTGGGCACCTGCACGTTCTGCAGGTCGGACATGGCGTCGCGCTCGTTGCGCGGTGCGCGCATCAGGATATCGATCAGCTTGTCGCCATCGCGGTATTGCCCCACCGCCACGCCGGTCAGCACCGTCTGGGTCACCCGCGCAATCGCGGTGGTACTGACGCCGAGCGCACGCGCTCGATCCTGGTCGATGTCCAGGCGCAGCACCTTGACGCTCTCGTTCCAGTTATCGTTGACCCCCACGGTGTTGGGGTTGGCGCTCATCACCGCCCTGACCTCGTCAGCCAGCTTGCGCACGCCGGCGGCGTCCGGCCCGATCACGCGGAACTGAACCGGATACGGCACGGGCGGGCCATTCGGCAGCAGCTTGACGCGGCCGCGCAGCTGCGGGAAATCGCGCGCCAGCAGGTCCACGACGCGCTGGCGCACCCGGTCGCGCAGCGCGACTTCGGCCGGCATCACGATCACCTGCGCCACATTGGTCTGCGGGAAGATCTGGTCCAGCGGCAGGTAGAAGCGCGGCGCGCCGCTGCCGACGAACGTGGTCAGGCTAGCGATCTCGCGGTCCCCGCGCAGCGCGGCCTCGAAGCGCCTGGCCTCGGCCTCGGTCTGCGCAAAGCTGGTGCCCTCCGGCAGCCACAGCTCGACCATCAGCTCCGGCCGGCTCGAGTCCGGGAAGAACTGCTTCTCCACAAACTTGAAGGCGTAGAGGCCGAGGCCAAAAGCCACCAGCGTGATGGCGATCACCGTCTTGCGCCACGTCACGCACCAGTGCACCAGGCGGCGAAAGCGGTTGTAGAACGGCGTATCGAACACCTCGTGCTGCTCGCCCTCGCCGGCGGGCCGCGCCTTGAGCAGCAGGTAGCCCAGGTAGGGCGTGAAGTAGACCGCGGCCAGCCACGACAGCACCAGCGCCATCGCGGTCACGGCGAAAATGGCGAAGGTGTACTCGCCCACGGTGGAGCGCGCCAGCCCCACCGGCAGGAAGCCGGCGGCGGTGATCAGCGTGCCGGTGAGCATCGGCATGGCGGTGGAGCTGTAGGCGAAGGTGGCGGCTTCCATCTTGGAGAAGCCCTCCTCCAGCTTGCGCACCATCATCTCCACGGCGATGATGGCATCGTCGACCAGCAGCCCCAGCGCCACGATCAGCGCCCCGAGCGATATCTTGTGCAGGCCGATGCCAAAGATGTTCATGAACAGGAACGTGACGGCGAGCACCAGCGGAATGGTCAGCGCCACCACCAGGCCCGGGCGCACGTCGATGCGCAGCGGCTTGGTATGCAGCCCGAGCGAGACAAAGCTCACGCCCAGCACGATCACCACGGCCTCGATCAGCACGTGCACGAACTCGCCCACCGACCGCTCCACGGCCTCTGGCTGGTTTTGCACCTGGTCCAGCTCGATGCCGACCGGCAGCTGCCCGCGCAAACCGTCCGTTGCGGCACGCAGGTTCTTGCCCATGGCGATGATGTCGCCGCCGCGCTCCATCGAGATGCCCAGCCCGATCACCTCCTTGCCCTGGAAGCGCATCTTGCTGGCCGGCGGATCGACATAGCCTCGGTACACGTGGGCGATATCGCCCAGGCGGATATTGGCAATGCCGTTGGGGCCGCGCAGCACCAGGTTCTCCAGGTCGGCCACGTTGGCGAACTGGCCCGACAAGCGCACCTGCAGGTTGTCTCCCGGGGTCACCAGCACGCCGCTGGCGGTCATGCTGTTTTGCTGCGAGATCTGGTCGGCGATCGCGTTGATGTCCAGCCCGAGCTGGGCAAAGCGCGCCTGGTTGAATTCGATGTAGACCTTCTCGTCCTGCAGCCCGATCAGCGACACCTTGGCGACCGACGGCACACGCAGCAGTTGCTGGCGCACCAGGTCGGCGTACTCGCGCAGCTCCTTGTAGTTGAAGCCGTCGGCCGAGAGCGCGTAGATGGAGCCATATACGTCGCCGAACTCGTCATTGAAGAACGGCCCGCGCACGCCCGGCGGCAGCGTCTGCGCGATGTCGCCGACCTTCTTGCGCACGGTGTACCAGATCTGCGCGGTGTCCTTGGCCGGCGCGGTGTCCTTGAGCTGGAAGATCACGGTGGTCTCGCCGGGCTTGGAGAAGCTGCGGATCTTGTCGGCGTAGGGCACTTCCTGCAGCTGGCGCTCGATCTTGTCGGTGACTTGCACCGCGATCTGCTCGGCGGTGGCGCCGGGCCAGAAGGCCTGCACCACCATCACCCGGAAGGTGAAAGGCGGGTCTTCGTCCTGACCGAGCTGGAAAAAGGCAAAGAGCCCACCCAGCAACAGCACCACCAGCAGGTAACGGGTCAGCGGCTGGTGCTCCAGGGCCCAGCGGGACAGGTTGAAACGGGAATGATCCATGCCGGCGCCTTAGTTGCGCACGGCCGGCGCGGGCACCACGGCCTGCAGCGGCTTGACCTTCTGCCCGGGCTTGAGCAGGTGCACGCCCGCGGTGACGATGGTCTGGCCGGGCGACAGCCCCTGCCTGACCTGGATCTCGTTGCCCTGAAGCTCGCCCAATGTCACGTTGACCGGCTGCACGGTGCCCGTTGCCGCGTCATACACCCAGACCTGGTTGCTGCCCTGCTTTTGCAGCAGCGCGGGCAGCGGCACCCGCAGCGCGGTATCGTCGCCGGTACGGGTGAAGGTGACCACGGCGGTCATGCCGAACTTGAAGTCGGCCGGTGGATTGGGCACGCTGATGCGCGCGGCGTAAGTGCGCGTCACCGGGTCGGCCATTGGCGAAATCTCGCGCACGCGGCCCGGCAGCGGCCGGCTGGGCTCGGCCCAGGTGCGCACGGTGACGTCGGAGATGCCGCGCAGGCGCTCGACCTGATCTTCCGGCAGGCCAACCGCGACCTCCTTCTCCGCGGTTTGCGCCACCCGCACGACCGACTGGCCGGCCGCCACGACCTGGCCGGCTTCCGCTTCGATCAGCGTCACCACGCCATCGGCGTCGGCGGCGAGCACGCCATAGCCGGTCTGGTTGGATTGGTTGCGCAGCCCCGCCTCGGCCTGGCGCAGGCGGGAGGCGGCGGAGTCAAAGGTGGCCTGGCGGCGTTGCTGCTCGGCCGCGCTGATGAACTTCTTGGCGAACAGCTCGTTGTAACGCTTCAGATCGGCCTCGGCGAGGTCGCGGTCGGTCTTGGCCGCGTCGTACTGGGCCCGCGAGCCGGCTTCCGCCAGGCCGAGGTCGGTGGGGTCGAGGCGGGCAAGCGGCTGGCCCTTGCGCACGGTGGCGCCTACGTCGACCAGGCGCGCGGCAATCTTGCCGCCCACGCGAAAGCCCAGCCGCGACTCGATCCGGGGCCGCACATCGCCCGAGAACTCGAGCTCCGTCTTGCCTGCCCCCGGCTGCAACTGCATCAGGCGCACCGGGCGGATCTCTGGCGCCTTTTCTGCCTGACGGCTGCAACCCGCCAGCGCCACCCCGGCAAGCAGCAGCAGGGTCACCAACGCGCCGCGACCGCGCATGCGCAAGCCGGCGACGAACGCGTTCGCGCTGGAAAGCATGGAAAAAGGCACTTCGATGGCCGCAACTTCCGGCCCGGGATAAGGCACTGGCATGTGTTAAGCGTTAGATCGGTGGCACTGTTGGGGTGGCACTGTTGGCACTGCGGCAGGCATGGCGTGGAGCGGGGCGATTAATAACTCGCCGGTCAGTAATGTAACGGCGTGAAGCCGAAAGCGTCAAATGGCCCGCGCAGGGGGATACCGGAAATGCACTTGTCAAACAGGGCGCTCACCCTGGATCCCAGGTCGGGCGCAGGAATCGCGCCGGGCGCGACCAAATGCCGCAGCGCTGCATATCCGCGCAGGCCGAAGTGCACGACGGCGCCCTTGCCCCTGGCCGTTGCCTCCGGGAGGGCGATGTTACAATCCGGCCCGTCGCCCGCGCTGCCTTGCCCCCCGCCGTGGAATGGCTTGACGACTGGAAATCGCGGCTCTTGGCGCAGGCCCCCTGGCTAGCGCATCGCGCTATCTCGCCACACCGGCTACCGCGCGCCGGCCAGGTTGCCGCGGCGACAGCGCAGGCATAAAGCCCCCCATAGCCCCCATTTCACCGACCCGAGCCTGGCGTGACGCCCGATCAGTATTGCCAAGAGAAAGCCGCGCAGAGCGGCTCCAGCTTCTATTACAGCTTCCTGTTCCTGGCGCCCGAGCGGCGGCAGGCGATTACCGCCCTCTATGCCTGGTGCCGGGAAGTCGACGATGTCGTGGACGACACGCAAGACGCCAGCGTGGCCTATCAAAAACTGGCCTGGTGGCGCAACGAGCTCGCCCAGATGTTCAACGGCGCCCCGACCCATCCCGTGACCAAGGCGCTGCAGCCGCACGCGCAAGCCTATGGGCTGACCCAGCCGATGTTCAACGAAGTGCTCGAAGGCATGGAGATGGACCTCAACCAGTCGCGCTACCTGGATGACATCGCGCTTGCGCGCTATTGCCATTGCGTGGCCGGCGTGGTCGGCACCATGAGCGCCCGGATCCTCGGCCACACGGATCCGCGCACGCTCGAATACGCCGAAAAGATGGGCTTGTCGCTGCAGATGGTCAATATCCTGCGCGATGTGGGCGAGGATGCCCGGCGCGGCCGGATCTACCTGCCGGTAAACACGCTGCAGCGCTTCCAGGTCCCGGTCTCCGAGGTCAACCAGGCCACGCACTCCGATCGCTTCGTCACACTGATGCGCTGCCAGGCCGAGCAGGCCCGCGCGCTGTACCGCGAGGCGCTGGCGCTGCTGCCCCCTGCCGACCGCCGCGCCCAGCGCGCTGGCCTGGTCATGGGCGCGATCTACCAGACGCTGCTGGACGAGCTGGAGGCGAGCGAGTTCCAGGTGTTGAACCAGCGCATCTCGCTCACGCCCATGCGCAAGCTATGGGTCGCGTGGAAAACGTGGATGCGCAACCGCTGAACGCCGCGTCCTGCCTTTTGCACCGCTACCTGCTTTCACTGATTTCACTGCCTTCACTGCCGTCGCTGCCCGAGCTGCCATGACCCAATCCGCCTCCTCCCTCTTCCCGCTAGGCCAGACCATTCTCGACCAGGCCGCGGCGCTGGCCCGCTTCTCGGATATGGAAGGCGGCCTGACCTGCGCCTACCTGACCCCGGCCCACCGCGCCGCGCAGGCCCAGCTGGCGGCATGGATGCAGGCGGCGGGCATGCAGGTCCGTATCGACGCCATCGGCAACGTGATCGGCCGCTACGCCGCCGATCCTGCCGTGGGCGACGGCGCGCGCGTGCTGATGACCGGCTCGCACTTCGACACCGTGCGCAACGGCGGGCGCTATGACGGCCGGCTTGGCATCCTGCTGCCCGTGGCGGTAGTTGGGGCGCTCAACGCGGCGGGCATCCGCCTGCCGTATCACTTCGAGGTCGTGGGCTTTGCCGAGGAAGAAGGCCTGCGCTTCAAGACCAGCTTCCTGGCCAGCAGCGTGCTGGCCGGCCGCTTCGACCCGGCCCTGCTGGATCGTGCGGACACCGACGGCGTGACGCTGCGCGAAGCCCTGGCCGCCTCCGGCCTGCCGGGCGCGGGCGGCGTCGATGCACTGCGCGCCGCGGCGGTAGACCCCGCCACGCTGCATGGCTTTGTCGAAGTCCATATCGAGCAAGGCCCGGTCCTGCTGCACCACGGCCTGCCGCTCGGCGTGGTCACGCAGATTGCCGGCAGCAGCCGCTTCCAGGTCCGCGTCGAGGGCCTGGCCAGCCACGCTGGCACCACGCCCATGACCCTGCGCAAGGACGCCGCGGCAGCGGCGGCCGAGATGGTGCTGCTGGTGGAGCAGCGCTGCGGGCAAGTGCCGACGCTGGTAGGCACGGTGGGCCAGCTGCAGGTGCCCAACGGGTCGAGCAACGTCATCCCCGCCGAATGCGTGTTCTCGATGGACATCCGTGCCGGCGAAGACAGCATCCGCGAAGCCGCCATTGCCGACATCGTGGCCGGCATCCAGGCCATCGCCGAGCGTCGCGGCCTCAGCGCCGGCGTGGAACGGGTGACCCCCGTCAACAACGCGCCCTGCGCGCGCTGGCTGATGGACCAGTTCGGCGCGGTGCTCAAGAAGCGCGGGCTGGACGCCTTCGAGCTGCCCTCGGGCGCCGGCCACGACGCCATGATGATGCAGCGCATGACCGACGTGGCGATGTTGTTCGTGCGCTGCGGCAACGGCGGCATCAGCCACAACCCGCTGGAAACCATCACGGCCGACGACGCCCAGCTCGCGGCCGAGGTCTTCGTCGACTTCCTGCGGCATTTCCAGCCCCGCGCCTGACCCCCACCGCGGCGCGCTTGCGGTCCCGGCACAAATCGTATTGGATGTAGGCACACCAATCACAAGATCGAAAGATCACAACGGAGACACTGCATGGCGCACCGCGAACTATCGGTCCTGACCGAGGGGCACACCTTTCTGGAAGGACTGCGCTGGCACGATGGCCGGCTCTGGCTGTCGGATTTCTACACCCACCGGGTGATGGCGGTGAGCCTGGATGGCGCCGTCGAACAGATCGCCGAAGTGCCGCAACAGCCATCCGGCATGGGATGGCTGCCGGACGGGCGCCTGCTGATCGTCTCCATGCGCGACCGCAAGCTGCTGCGCCGCGAGCCGGACGGCAGCCTCGTGGTACATGCCGACCTGTCCGGCGTGGCCAGCGGGCACGTCAACGACATGGTGGTGGACCAGCACGGCCGCGCCTATGTGGGTAATTTCGGTTTCGACCTGATGGCCGGCGCCCCGATGCGCACCGCAAGCCTGGCGCGGGTCGACCCGGATGGCTCGGTGACCGTGGTGGCCGATGGCCTGTTTTTCCCCAACGGTTCGGTCATCACGCCGGACGGCAAGTCCCTGGTGGTAGGCGAGACCCTGGGCAATCGCATCTCAGCCTTCGATCTGCACGCGGATGGCTCGCTGGGCCCGCGCCGTGACTGGGCCCTCTTCGGCAGCCAGCCCGCTGGATCGGATCTCGGCCAGGTGCTGGGCGGCGCGAAGGTGGCGCCGGACGGGTGCGCCCAGGATGCGGAAGGTGCCCTCTGGGTGGCTGATGCCATTGGCAATCGCGTATTGCGGGTGATGCCGGGCGGGCACATCGATGAGGAGATTGCCTGCGGGACGGGCATCTTCGCGGCCGCCCTGGGTGGGCCGCGTGGCACCACGTTGTTCCTGGCCGCCGCGCCGAACTTCGACGAGGCGCAGCGGCGCGCTTCGCGCCTGGGCCATATCCTGATGACGGAAGTCGAAGTGCCCCACGCCGGCCTGCCATGAGGCTATGCGGCTGTGAGGCTATGCGGCTATGAGGAGATGGCGCTGAAGTAGGACGGACGCCGATATCGCGCTCGCCGCGCAGCGTGTCAAGCTGCACGCATGTGCGCCTGCCTGGTCCCTAGCCGCCCTGGTACATCTCCCGCCCGAGTTCGTACAGGTTCTGGCGCAGCTTGCGCCGCTCGTCGGGCGAGAGCTTGTCGTTCTGGGGCGTGTGGGGCAGGCGCTCGTTCAAGTCACGCTCGGCGCGGTACTTTCCGGCGCGCGCTCGCGCCTCGTCCTGGCTGTAGCGCTCGCGCTCGTTGCGCGGGGCGGCCTCGCGGGGTGCTGGCTTGCCAGCGCCCGGGAACAAGTGCGCCATGCCGGGCGATTGCGGGTACCCCGCACTAGCAGCAAGCAACAGCGCAACAGTCGCGCCGGCGCGGGAAAGGGTATGCCCGGCGCGCTTGCGGGTGACTTTCATTGATAATGGCGGTTTGGGCTTCGGAAACGGTGGTTACAGGACCGCCGGAAGCCGGACATCCAGTAGCCCCGCCTCGCCACGTCATGGCAGTGAACTACACGGCGGACGCCCACGAAATCCCCGCGGGACTGGCTACGGAAACGGTATGCGGCAGTTTAAACGCAGGGTGGATGCGCGCCTTCATACCTCGGGGTAAAGTATGTAACCTTTTGTTAAGCCATTTTGACCGAAAGCGTTTGTCGCTAAGATACCGCCATGGAAAATACCAGTCACAAGATTCTCGTCGTGGACGACGACCCCCGTCTGCGCGACCTGCTGCGCCGTTACCTTGGCGAACAGGGCTTCACCGTACTGGTAGCTGAGAACGCCACCGCGATGAACAAGCTCTGGTTGCGCGAGCGTTTCGACCTGCTAGTGCTCGACCTGATGATGCCCGGTGAAGACGGCCTGTCGATCTGCCGGCGCCTGCGCGGCGCCAACGACCAGACGCCCATCATCATGCTCACCGCCAAGGGCGAGGACGTCGACCGCATCGTCGGCCTCGAAATGGGCGCCG
The DNA here is from genome assembly GCF_014170355.1 of Cupriavidus sp. UME77. NCBI lineage: Bacteria > Pseudomonadati > Pseudomonadota > Betaproteobacteria > Burkholderiales > Burkholderiaceae > Cupriavidus > Cupriavidus sp. UME77. The sequence goes on along the minus strand of NZ_LZZU01000012.1, from coordinate 63,636 downwards.
ACGACTACCTGCCGAAGCCCTTCAACCCGCGCGAACTGATCGCGCGGATCCACGCCGTGCTGCGCCGCAAGGGCCCCGCCGAAGTCCCCGGCGCACCTTCGGAAACCCCGGAAACCTTCGCCTTTGGCGATTTCGTGCTGAATCTCGCTACCCGCACGCTGACCAAAAATGATGAAGAGATCACCCTGACCACCGGCGAATTCTCGGTGCTCAAGGTCTTCGCCCGGCATCCGCGCCAGCCGCTGTCACGCGAGAAGCTCATGGAAATGGCGCGCGGCCGCGAGTACGAGGTATTCGACCGCAGCCTGGACGTGCAGATCTCACGGCTGCGCAAGCTGATCGAGCCTGATCCGGGCAACCCGCGTTTTATCCAGACGGTCTGGGGTCTGGGCTACGTCTTCATCCCCGATGGCGTGAAGTAAGGCGCCGCGCATCGTGGCGACTGTCATCAGCCGCACGGCTACGCGCCTGTTCGGTTCGCTGTTCTGGCGAACCTTCATGCTGATCGCCCTATTGCTGGCGATCTCCCTGGGTATCTGGTTCCAGAGCTATCGGCTCTTCGAACGCGCGCCGCGCGCCCAGCAGATCGCCATGCAAGTGGTCAGCGTGGTCAAGCTCACGCGCGCCGCCCTGCTCTATTCCGATCCCGCGCGGCGGCGTTTCCTGCTGCTCGACCTGGTGCAAAACGAGGGCATCAAGGTCTACCCGCGCGAGAAAGACGACGATTTCTCCGTGCCCACCACGAACCCCTTCCTGACCCAGCTGGTGCAGCAGGAGATTCGCAGCCGGCTCGGCGAAGGGACCGTGATCGCCACCACCGTGAACGACATTCCCGGCGTATGGGTGAGCTTCGAGATCGAGGGCGACGATTACTGGGTGGCGATCAGCCCCGAACGGTTCGAGCGCGTGCCCGGCATCCAGTGGCTCTGGTGGAGCATCGCCGCGCTATTGCTGTCGATCATCGGCGCAGCCTTTATCACGTCGCTGGTCAACCACCCGCTCAAGCGGCTGGCCAACGCGGCACGCGCCATCGGCGGCGGCGGCGATCCGCCCACCCTGCCTGAGCACGGCGCGAGCGAAGTGGCGCAGGCCAACCATAGCTTCAACCAGATGGTGCGCGACCTGCGCCAGCTCGACGACGACCGCGTCGTCATGCTGGCCGGCATCTCGCACGACCTGCGCACGCCGCTGACGCGCCTGCGGCTGGAAACCGAGATGTCCCCCGTGGATAACACCACGCGCGAAGCCATGATCGCCGACATCGAACAGATGGACGCCATCATCGGCCAGTTCCTCAACTACGCCCGCCCCGCGCTGGAAACGGTCGAACCCGTCGACCTGTCCGCACTCGTGCAAGACGCCGTCGGCGTCTATGGCGCACACGACGACGTACGCGTCCATGTCCGCGCCGGCGACCCGGTCATGGCTGTCGCCAACCGCATGGAAGTCCAGCGGATCCTGGACAACCTGGTCGAAAACGCCCGCCGCTACGCCAAGGACGAAGACAACGGCGTAGCCGTGGTCGAGATCAGCACACGCATCGAAGACAAGGAAGCCGTGCTGACCGTGGCCGACCATGGCAGCGGCGTGCCGGAAGCGCAATTACCCTTGCTGACCCGGCCCTTCTACCGGCTCGATGGCGCACGCAGCGAAGCCAAGGGCGCCGGGCTGGGGATGTCGATCGTTAATCGAATCTTGCAGCGAAATGGGGGGAGGTTGATGTTGGCGAATCGGCCGCCGCCGGCGACGGGGTTGGTGGTTAGTGCGTTTTTCAGGCGGGCGTAGGTTGAGATGCTGGCTGCAACTGCTTAGCTGCTTAGCTGCTTAACTGCTTAACTGCAAAGTCAAAGGCAGTTTCACCACCCCTGCGGGGCGGCGACCTACTTTTTTGTCTTGCCAAAAAAGTAGGCAAAAAAGGCGCGCCGGATGGGGCGACACCCCCTCGGGATTTCATGAAAAGAGCGGCCGGGACCCAAACTCGCATCGCCTTGAGGCGATACTCAAACATGGGTCCCTCTTTTCCGCTCTTTTCATGAAATCCCGAGGCGCCCCATACGGCCTTGGCACACCTCCACGGCTCGCTTCGCATCGCCGTGGGTGTTTCCCGCCCCTCGGGCGGGAAACACGGCCGACCCAGTGGGATCAAATCACCATTCGGTGTAGCCGTGATTGCCGCCCCCAGGCGGCAACCACCTGCCCGCGATGCGCAGCGAGCCGTCTGGGTTTTCATCTCCCGTTATGGGGCGCCTCGTCGGCAGGCAAAAAGAGCGGAAAAGAGGGGGCCATGTCTGAGCATCGCCTTAAGGCGATGTGAGTTTGGCCCCCGACCGCTCTTTTTGCCTGTCGACGAGGGGGGGGGGTCGCCTCCCCGCAGGGGAGGTGAAACTGCCGTTGACTTTGCAGTTAAGCAGTTGCACACACAGTTGCACGTACAGCCCCCCAAGTTACCGCAAAATCACACCCCCTCCGTACTAACCCTAATCCCCCCATCCCCCTTCATCCCACTGACAGGCTTTCGACAGCGTTTGATATCAAACTGAAAGCCATTTGACAGCGTAATGACAGCCCCCCCGGCGCAAACTTGCCGCCGTTGGCAGCACCCCCAAAGACCAAGCCCAGCCAAGGCCATTTCCCGGAAAAAGGGGAAGCCGCCCCCCTCTGGCGCCCGATCAAAATCAAGCCACCGGAACCAACCGGCGGCAACTGCGAGAGACACCAGCAACATGTCAAGCTCCCCCTCCCAGCAACACGGGTTCCGCACCGTGTTCCGCGTTGTCAGCGGCAACTTCCTGGAAATGTACGACTTCATGGTGTACGGCTTCTACGCCGCCGCCATCGCCAAGACGTTCTTCCCCAGCGGCAACGAGTTCGCCTCGCTGATGCTCTCGCTCGCGACCTTCGGCGCGGGCTTCCTGATGCGTCCGCTTGGCGCCATCATCCTGGGCGCGTACATCGATCACCACGGCCGCCGCAAGGGCCTGATCATGACGCTGGTCCTGATGGCGCTCGGCACCCTCCTGATCGCCTGCGTGCCGGGCTATGCGTCGATCGGCGTGGCCGCACCGTTGCTGGTGCTGGCGGGCCGGCTGCTGCAGGGCTTCTCCGCCGGCGTTGAGCTGGGCGGTGTGTCGGTGTACCTGGCGGAAATCGCCAAGCCCGGCAAGAAAGGCTTCTACGTGGCTTGGCAATCGGCCAGCCAGCAGGTGGCGGTGATCTTTGCCGGCCTGCTCGGCGTGGTGCTGCACTCGATGCTGTCGCCCGAGGAAATGGGCGAATGGGGCTGGCGCATCCCGTTCCTGATCGGCTGCCTGATTGTGCCGTTCCTCTTCCTGATCCGCCGCTCGCTGGAAGAAACCGAAGAGTTCAAGACCCGCAAGCATCGCCCCAGCATCAGCGAGATCTATCGCTCGATGCTGGAGAACTGGCGCATCATCGTGGCCGGTTGCATGATGGTTGTGATGACCACGGTGTCGTTCTACATGATCACCGCGTACACGCCGACCTTCGGCAAGACCGTGCTCAAGCTCGATGACGTCGACAACCTGATCGTCACCATGTGCGTGGGGCTGTCCAACTTCATCTGGCTGCCGCTGATGGGCGCCTTGTCGGACCGCGTGGGCCGCAAGCCGCTGCTGGTGATCTTCACCATCCTCACATTGCTCACGGCCTATCCGGCGGTGTCCTGGCTGGTGGCGGAGCCGTCGTTCGGCCGCCTGCTGATGGTCGAGCTGTGGCTGTCCTTCCTGTACGGCAGCTACAACGGCGCGATGGTGGTGACCCTGACCGAAGTGATGCCGCCAGCAGTGCGCACGGCGGGCTTCTCGCTGGCGTATAGCCTGGCCACGGCCTTGTTTGGCGGCTTCACGCCGGCCATCTCGACCTACCTGATCCACAGCACCGGCAACAAGGCCGCGCCTGGCCTGTGGCTGATGTTTGCCGCTGCATGCGGGCTGATCGCCACGCTGGTGATTTTCCGCGGTGGACGGCAGCATGCCTATGTCGAGCCCGCGGCCAAGACCGCCTGAGGTTCACGAGGGCGGCCCTGCTGGGGTAGACTCGCGGTTCCGGCAGGGCGGCTGCGAACATCGCGGCTGACATCGCGCGGCAATATGGCAGCGCCAACATCACTAACCGGCGCCCGCGCGCGGCCGGCAGCGCGGCTCCCCGCGCTCGGCTATCGGGCTCTTTGAGAATATCAATTAGCCCCGCCCTCCGGGGATGACGCATAATCCATGTTCGTTGCGCGGCAGCCTGGCCCTATCCGCTGGTGATGGCCCGGCTTGCGGCGCGAGCGTCTCTCTTCAACCGTATCCAGGAGCAGTCTATGAAGACCGTTGGTGACAAGATCGAAGCCTTCCACGTCGTCGGTGTCAAGCCGGGTTTCAACAACCACGAAGAGAACGGCCAGTCGGCGTTTGAAGACATCACCGAAAAGTCGTTCGAAGGCAAGTGGAAGATCATTTACTTCTACCCGAAAGACTTCACCTTCGTGTGCCCGACCGAAATCGTTGCTTTCGCCAAGCTCAACGGCGACTTCGCCGACCGCGACGCGATCGTGCTGGGCGGCTCGACCGACAACGAATTCGTGAAGCTGGCATGGCGCCGTGAGCACAAGGACCTGAACAAGCTGGACCAATGGCAATTCGCCGACGTGACCGGCTCGCTGATCGACCAGCTGGGCGTGCGTGACCAGGCTGCCGGCGTCGCTCTGCGCGCTACCTTCGTCGTCGATCCGGACAATGTCATCCAGCACGTGTCGGTAAACAACCTGAACGTCGGCCGTAACCCGGACGAAGTGCTGCGTATCCTCGACGGCCTGCAAACCGACGAGCTGTGCCCGTGCAACCGCGCGGTTGGCGGTGCCACGCTGTAAGCTGTCGACCAGCTGACATGCTGCACAAACTGCCGGTGAGAGATTGCCGGCACTTTGTGACGATCTGCGCGCCGGGCTTCGGCCCGCGCCTCAAAACCCGCCATGGCGGGTTTTTTGAGACCTTACCGATAGGAGATTTGTATGGAATTCCTCAGCACGATTAAAGGCCTTATTCCTGACTACGCCAAGGATATCCGCCTGAACCTCGATGGCACCATCGCGCGCTCCTCGCTCGAGGGCAACGATGCCGTGGCCGTGGCGCTGGCCGCGGCGTTTGCCGCCAAGAGCCGCGTGATCGTCGACGCGATCCGCAACGCGGGCGTGCTCTCGCCCGAGGAAACCAATGCCGTGCTCACCGCCTCCGCGCTGATGGGCATGAACAACGTCTGGTATCCGTTCGTGGAAATGGCCGACGACCAGGATCTCGCGACGCAACCGGCCGGCCTGCGCATGAACGCATACGCCACGCACGGCGGCGTGGACAAGCGCCGCTTCGAGATGTACGCGCTGGCCGCGTCCATCGTCGGCAAATGCCATTTCTGCGTCAAGTCGCACTATGCACTGCTCAAGAACGAGCAAGGCATGACCGCGCAGCAACTGCGCGACGTGGGCCGCATTGCCGCCGTGGTCGTGGCGGCTGCCAACGTCATCGCGGCGGAATAAGGGCGTATCAGGCCATATCAGGCCATCTCGAGGCCTTGCAGGTGGCACGCGCCGGCCCGGCGCGGCCCTGCATGATGCTTCCGGTACTTCCCCGAAAGCCCCGCCGCGCAAGGCCGGCGGGGCTTGCCCAGCATGCCGCGCGCGTCGGCGCAAGCCTGTTGCCAACGCGCCAAGTCGGTAATTCACCGACTGCATTTGTGCACCGAAGGGCCTACAATCCAGCAAGGTCACAGCCTTCGCCCCCCTGCCATGAGCACCCTTCCTTCGCATACCTCCCCCCGCTTTCACTACCGCCTCGCCACCGTGCAGGACTGGGGCGACATCGCCGCCGTGACCCAGCAAGCCTATGGGCAATATGAGCTGGAGATCATGGAGGACTGCCGCGAGTCCTTCCAGCAAGGGATGAAAGCCGTGCTGGCCGCGTCGACGTCGGAAATGGAGTGGTGGGTGGCGGAAACCGATCACGGCATCAGCGGCGCGGTGCTGTTCTGCCATCCCGGCGCCACGTTGCAGGCGCTGGACGGCAGCACCATCACGCTCGCCTTGCCGGAAGCCCGGCTGTTGGCGGTCAGTCCGCAGGCACGCGGGCTGGGGCTTGGCCGCACGCTGATGCAGGTCTGCATCCAGCGCGCGCGCGATATCGGCGCCAGCGCGCTGCTGGTGCGCACCATGCCGGAAATGAAATCCGCCAACCAGCTGTGCCAGCAGATGGGTTTTGTCAAACGCACCGAAGCCGGTGCGCGCTCGGGCCCGATGGCCCGGCTGATCGACTACCTCTACGCGCTCCCGCCCGAACACGCTGGCGCAACCGGAACGGCCGCCAGAATCTGAGCGCCTGCTGCGCTCAGCCCCGCATCAATCCTGCGGGGAGACGATCGTGCCGCGCCAGATCAGCACCACGGCTTGCGCAACGATACCTTCCTGACGCCCCTCGAAGCCCAGCTTCTCATTGGTCTTGGCCTTGACGTTGCAACTGGCGGCGGCCAAGCCCAGGTCCTCCGCCAGGTTCGCCACCATGGCGCCGATATGCGGCGCCAGCTTCGGCGCCTGCGCGATCACCGTCGCATCCACGTTACCGATTTCATAGCCTGCCTCGCGCACGCGCCGCGCGGCCTCGCGCAGCAGGACACGGCTGTCCGCGCCGGCAAAGCGCGGATCGGTGTCGGGAAAGTGACGGCCAATGTCGCCCAGGCCGGCCGCGCCGAACAGCGCATCGGTGATGGCGTGGAGCAGCGCGTCCGCATCGGAGTGGCCCAGCAGGCCGCGGTCGTGGGGAATGTCCACGCCGCCCAGGATGAGCTTGCGGCCCGGCACCAGCGCGTGCACGTCATAGCCTTGGCCGACGCGGATATCGAATGGGGTCATGGGAGCAGTTCTCCTTCAGGATCGGAACGGGGATGGATAGGAATGGGCGGGGATGGCCGGTCATGCACGAGGATGACGCTCAGGGCTTGCCAGCACCCTCGCCCAGCAGCAATTCGGCCAGCGCGAAATCCTCGGGGTAGGTCACTTTGAAATTGCGCAGCGAGCCATTGACCAGGCGCGGATGCAGGCCCAGCCGCTCGATCGCGCTGGCCTCGTCGGTCACCACGGCGCCCGCGGCGAGCGCTTCCTGCAGCGCCTGGCGCAAAACACCCAGGCGGAACATCTGCGGGGTCTGCGCCTGCCACAAGCCCTCGCGCGAGACCGTGGCACCGATGCGCACTACCGCCGCCGACTGCCCGCCGGGAGGCGCATCGGCGCGCTTGAGCGTATCGGGCACCGGCACCGCCAGGATGCCGCCGATGGCTGCGTCGGGACCGTCTTCGTCCGCGCCGTCGCCCTCCACCGCGCGCACCAGCGCGTGGATCATGGCGGGCGTCAGGCCCGGGCGGGCCGCATCATGCACCAGCACCCAGTCACGGTCCGTCGCGCCAAGTTGCGCCAGGTGATGCAGGCCAGCCAGCACCGAGGCATGGCGCGTATCGCCGCCCACGAAGGCAGTGTCAAAACGCAGGCCGGCGAATGCCGCCGCGCCGAAGCGGGACTCCAGCGGCATATCGTCGGGCGCCAGCACCAGCGCGGTGGCGCTGATGGCATCGCAGGCGGCAAAAGCGGCGAGCGCGTACCAGATCATCGGCCGGCCGGCCACGGTCTGGTATTGCTTGGGCAGGCTGCCGCCCGCGCGGCTGCCGGTACCGGCACAGGGAATCAGGGCAAATCGGCGAGCAGACACGGATAGCGTGAGGGACAAGGTGAGCACCATGCCAAGAGCACGGCGCAAGGCTTCGGGGCCCCAGCCATAGGCAGGGGAGCGGGAAGCGCGGCATTGAAAACGCGGATTCGGAGCGCATTCTATAATACGGCCTTCGCTCGCGGACATGCGGGCGTCGATCAGCGCGAGCGCCCACCGGGCGCCGCATGCTTCGCCCACTCCCCGCCCGCTATGCCGGCGGGGTGTCGCTGTTGCATCGCCGCGCTCTTTTTGCCCCGCAACGCCTGAAAGCCGTCAACAAGCCAGCCCGTACCCGATGCCTGAAGCCAATCGCCCCGCCCCCTTCGCCAACCTCCCCTTGGTCAAGGCCGGCCAGCGCTATACCGTGTCCGGCCTGCCCGGCTCCGCCGACGCCCTGGCGCTGGCCGCCTACGCCAGCCAGCACCGCGAGCGTGTACCGATGCTGGCAGTGGTGTGCGCCAACGCGGTCGACGCGCAGCGGCTGGCCGAGGAAATCCCCTGGTTCGCGCCGGGCCTGCGGGTGCGCCTGCTGCCCGACTGGGAGACCTTGCCCTACGACAGCTTCTCGCCGCACCAGGACCTGGTCTCGGAGCGGCTCGCCACGCTGCACGACATCCAGGGCGGCCAATGCGACATCATGCTGGTGCCGGCGCAGACCGCGCTCTACCGGCTGGCGCCGCCCGCCTTCCTGGCGGCCTACACCTTCTTCTTCAAGCAGGGCGAGAAGCTGGACGAAGCCGCGCTCAAGGCGCAGTTCACGCTGGCCGGCTATGAGCATGTCAGCGCCGTGATGCGGCCCGGCGAGTACAGCGTGCGTGGCGGCCTGATCGACCTGTTCCCGATGGGCTCGCCGCTGCCGTACCGGATCGACCTGTTCGGCAACGAGATCGAAACCATCCGCGCCTTCGATCCCGACACGCAGCGCAGCCTGTACCCCGTGAAGGAAGTGCGTTTGCTGCCGGGCCGCGAGTTTCCGCTCGACGATGCCGCGCGCACCGCGTTTCGCGGCCGCTGGCGCGAACTGTTCGAAGGCGATCCGAGCAAGTCGACGATCTACAAGGACATTGGCAATGGCGTGCCGTCGGCCGGCATCGAGTACTACCTGCCGTTGTTCTTTGAAAGCTCGGCCACCGTCTTCGACTACCTGCCCGCCAACAGCCAGCTCGCCTTTGCCGGCGATGTGCCTGACGCCATCCGCCGCTTCTGGGCCGACACCACGCAGCGCTACAACTTCATGCGCCATGACCGCGAGCGGCCGCTGCTGCCGCCCGCCGCGCTGTTCCTGTCGGAAGAGCAGTTCTTCACAGGCGCAAAGCCGCTGGCGCGGCTCGTGCTGCAAGGCACCGCTACCGGCGACACCGTGCCGCTGGCTGAGTCCCTGCCCGATGTCTCGGTCAACCGGCGCGCGGAAGATCCGCTAGTCAACCTGGAAGCGTTGCTGCTGAAAAAAGACCGGCGCGTGTTGATGTGCGCGGATTCCGCCGGGCGGCGCGAAACGCTGCTGCAACTGTTCGGCGAAAGCGGGCTGCGCCCGCAGCCAACCGATGACTACGCCGCCTTCCTGGCGGGAGATTCGCATTTCTCCATCGTGGTGGCGCCGCTGCAAAGCGGCTTTGCCGTGCCCGGCGCGCAAGGGATCGAGCCGCTGGCCTTTGTCACCGAGGCCGAGCTGTATGCCGGCACCGCGCGCCGCACGGGCCGGCGCAAGCAGGAACAGGCCAGCGCCGTGGACTCGATGGTGCGCGACCTGGCCGAGCTCAAGATCGGCGATCCCGTCGTGCACAGCGAGCACGGCATTGGCCGCTACCAAGGCCTGGTCTCGCTGGACCTGGGCCAGGGCGAGGAGGAATTCCTGCACCTGGACTACGAGAAAGGCAGCAAGCTGTATGTGCCGGTGCACCAGTTGCACGTGATCTCGCGCTACTCCGGCGCCGATCCGGACACCGCGCCGCTGCACTCGTTGGGCTCCGGCCAATGGGACCGCGCGAAACGCAAAGCTGCGCAGCAAATCCGCGATACGGCCGCCGAACTGCTCAACCTGTACGCGCGCCGCGCCTTGCGCCAGGGCCATGCTTTCGAGCTGACGCCCAAGGACTATGAGAAGTTTGCCGAGAGCTTCGGCTTCGAGGAAACGCCGGACCAGGCCGCGGCCATCGCCGCGGTGATCGCCGACATGACCTCGGGCAAGCCGATGGACCGGCTGGTGTGCGGCGACGTGGGCTTCGGCAAGACGGAAGTCGCGTTGCGCGCCGCCTTCGTCGCAGTCATGGGCGGCAAGCAGGTCGCCATCCTGGCGCCCACCACGCTGCTGGCCGAGCAGCATTTCCAGAACCTGTCCGACCGCTTCGCCGAATGGCCGGTGCGCATCGTGGAGCTGTCGCGCTTCAAGACCAAGAAGGAGATCGACGGCGCCATCAAGCAGATCAACGACGGCACCGCCGACATCGTGATCGGCACCCACAAGATGCTGTCGGACGACGTCAAGTTCCAGCGCCTGGGGCTGGTCGTCATCGATGAGGAACACCGCTTTGGCGTGCGCCAGAAGGAAATGCTCAAGACCCTGCGCGCCGAGGTCGACGTGCTCACGCTGACCGCCACGCCGATTCCCCGCACGCTGGGCATGGCGCTCGAAGGCCTGCGCGACTTCTCCGTGATTGCCACCGCGCCGCAAAAGCGCCTGGCCATCAAGACCTTCGTGCGCCGCGAGGAAGACGGCGTGGTGCGCGAGGCCATCCTGCGCGAGCTCAAGCGCGGCGGACAGGTCTACTTCCTGCACAACGAGGTCGACACCATCGAGAACAAACGCGCCAAGCTCGCCGAGCTGGTGCCGGAAGCGCGCATCGTGGTGGCGCACGGGCAGATGCACGAGCGAGAGCTGGAGCGCGTGATGCGTGACTTCGTGGCACGCCGCGACAACATCCTGCTGTGCACCACCATCATCGAGACCGGCATCGACGTGCCGACCGCCAACACCATCCTGATCCACCGCTCCGACAAATTCGGCCTGGCGCAGCTGCACCAGCTGCGCGGCCGCGTCGGGCGCTCGCACCACCAGGCCTATGCCTACATGCTGGTGCACGATGTCGAAGGCCTGAGCAAGCTGGCGCAGCGCCGGCTCGAAGCCATCCAGCAGATGGAGGAACTGGGCTCGGGCTTCTACCTGGCCATGCACGACCTGGAAATCCGCGGCGCGGGCGAAGTGCTGGGCGACAAGCAATCGGGCGAGATCCACGAGATCGGCTTCCAGCTCTACACCGACATGCTCAACGCCGCCGTCAAGTCGCTCAAGGCCGGCAAGGAACCGGACCTGATGGCGCCGCTGGCCGTGACCACCGAAATCAACCTGGGCACCCCGGCCCTGCTGCCCAGCGACTATTGCACCGACGTGCACGAGCGCCTCTCGCTGTACAAGCGCCTGGCCAATTGCGAGACGGCCGAGCGCGTGGACGATATCCAGGAAGAGCTGATCGACCGCTTCGGCCGCCTGCCGCCGCAGGCGCAAGCGCTGATCGAAACGCACCGCCTGCGCATTGCCGCGGTGCCGCTGGGCGTGCGCAAGATCGACGCCAGCGACGCAGCCATCAGCATGCAGTTCCTGCCCAACCCGCCGATCGACGCCATGAAGATCATCGAGCTGGTGCAGAAGAACCGCCATATCAAGCTGGCGGGACAGGACAAGCTGCGCATCGAGGCCAAGATGCCGGATGTGGCAGTGCGCGCGCAGACCATCAAGCACACCCTGCGCCAACTAGCCTGATTGGCCTGCCTGGCCTGATCATTGCTCCACAGTACCCGTTTGCGGCGCGCCGCCGCGGCGGGCCACGATGGTGCACCGTGCATGGACCGACGGGCCAGCACGGTGTAGCATCATTTGCTTAACACGTTACCCAAAGCCAACCGCCATGCAAGCCGATACCCTCAGCAAGCCTGCCGATGCCGCAACCCGCGGCAGCGCGCTCGACTGGACCCAGCGCCTTGTCAGCTACGACACCACCAGCCGCCACTCCAACCTCGGCCTGATCGAAGCCGTGCGCGATCATTTCCTGGCCAAGGGCCTGCGCCCCCACCTGAGCTACAACCCGCAGGGCGACAAGGCCAACCTGTTCGTCACCGTGCCCGCCGCCGATGGCAGCACCGATGGCGGCATCGTGCTGTCGGGCCATACCGACGTGGTGCCGGTGGACGGCCAGAACTGGACCACCGACCCGTTCAAGCCAGTGATCCGCGATGGCCGCCTGTACGGGCGCGGCACCTGCGACATGAAGGGCTTCATCGGCACCAGCCTGGCGCTGCTGCCCACGCTGCTTGAGGCCCGGCTGCGTGAGCCGGTGCACTATGCGCTGTCCTTCGACGAAGAGATCGGCTGCATGGGCGCCCCCTACCTGCTGGCGGAACTGCGCGAACGCGGCGTGACCCCGGGCGGGTGCATCGTCGGCGAGCCCACCAGCATGCGCGTGATCGTCGCGCACAAGGGCATCAACGCCTACCGCTGCTGCGTCAAGGGCCAGGCCGCGCATTCGTCGCTCACGCCCAAGGGCGTCAACGCCATCGAGTACGCCGCCCGCCTGATCTGCCATATCCGCGACATCGCCGACGAGTTCAAGGCCAACGGCCCTTACGACCGCGACTTCGACGTGCCCTTCACCACGGCCCAGACCGGCACCATCCACGGTGGCATCGCGCTCAACACCATTCCAGCGCTGTGCGAGTTCGTATTCGAATTCCGCAACCTGCCGGGCGTCGATCCGGAGGCCATCTTTGCCCGCATCCAGGGCTACGCCAACGACGTGCTGCTGCCGAAGATGCGCGCCGAGCATGCCGACGCGGGCCTGACCATCAACAAGATCGCCGCCGCGCCCTCGCTGGACGTGGCCGAGCAGGCCGCCATCACGCAACTGGTGCGCGCGCTGACCGCCGATCGCGACGTCAACAAGGTCGCCTATGGCACCGAAGCCGGCCTGTTCCAGCGCGCCGGCATCCCGGCCGTGGTGTGCGGCCCCGGCGATATCGAGCAGGCCCACAAGCCCGACGAGTTCGTCGCGCTGGACCAGCTCGCCGCCTGCGAGGCCTTCCTGCACAAGGTGGTCGACAGCCTGCGCGTGAACTAAGCCGTTTTTCTCGTTTTTCTCGTTTTCCGTTGTAGCCGGCCCGCTAAAGCTGCGGGCCGGTGGTTGCGTCGTGTCCAAAAAAAATAACCCGGAGACACCATGACAGCAGTATCGGCAAGCGGTAGCAGCGACAGCAGTGCGGCAGCATCGGCCGCGCCCGCCTCGCGCCATCCCTGGCGCGCGGTGATCTCAGCCTCGATCGGCAATGCGCTGGAGTGGTTCGACCTGGTCGTCTACGGCTTTTTTGCCGTCACCATCTCCGCGCTGTTCTTTCCCAACCACGATGAAAACACCTCGCTGCTGCTGACGCTCGGCACCTTCGGTGTGTCGTTCTTCATGCGGCCGCTGGGCGCGGTCGTGATCGGCGTCTATGCCGACCGCAAAGGCCGGCGCGCCGCACTGACGCTCTCCATCCTGCTGATGATGGTGGGCACGCTGATCATCGCGCTGCTGCCCACCTATGCCGCGATCGGCGTCATGGCACCCATCGGCATCGTGGCAGCGCGCATGATCCAGGGCTTCTCGGCTGGCGGCGAATTCGGCAGCGCCACCGCCTTCCTGGCCGAGCACGCGCCCAGCCGGCGCGGTTTCTACTCCAGCTTCCAGGTCGCCAGCCAGGGCCTCACCACCTTGCTTGCCGCGGGCTTTGGCGCGGTGCTCACCACCACGCTCACGCCCGACCAGATGCAATCCTGGGGCTGGCGCGTGCCCTTCCTCTTTGGCCTGCTGATCGGCCCGGTGGCGTACTACATCCGCCGCCACGTCGATGAAACCCCTGAATTCCTCCAGGCCGAGACCACCGAGACGCCGCTGCGCGACACGCTCAGCCACCAGAAGGAGCGCCTGCTGCTGGCCATGGGCGTGGTCATCGTCGCAACAGTATCGACCTACCTGGTGCTGTACATGCCCACCTATGCGGTCAAGCAGCTCGGCCTGCCGCCCTCGGCGGCGTTTGCCGCCACGCTGGCCACGGGCGTGGTGCAGATGCTGTTTGCCCCGCTGGTCGGGCACTGGTCGGATCGCTATGGCCGCATCCCGCCCATGCGCCTAGCCGCGCTGCTGTTGCTGCTGTCGATCTGGCCGCTGTTCTGGCTGCTCAGCCACTATCCCGGCTTCGGCGTGATGCTGGCGGTGCAGGTGGTGCTGGGTCTGATGATGACGTTGTACTTCGGCGCGCTGCCCGCGCTGGCGTCGGAGATCTTCCCGGTCAAGACGCGCACCACGGGACTCTCGCTCTCGTACAACATCGCGGTGACGCTGTTCGGCGGGTTCGCGCCCTTCATCCTGACCTGGCTGATCGGTGCCACCGGCAGCAAGCTGGCGCCGAGCTTCTACCTGATGGCCTGCGCGGCGATCAGTCTGGTGGCGCTGGCCCAGACGCGCACGCGCCTGGGCATCCGCTAGCCGCGTAAGCGTTCGTTCCTGCATCCTGTTCCATCACGAAGAAATAAAAAAAGGAGTCTTCATGGCAGCACGCCAAGCCCATTCCCCTGCCGCGCTGCGCGCCGGCGTTTCCGCCCTCGCACTCACCGCCGGCCTGCTGTGCCTGGCACCCGCCGCCGCGCAGGCGCAAGCCACCGGCAGCGAGAGCCTGCAGGCGCAGATCGAGACGCGCGCCAAGGCCGTCGAAGCCCAGCTGATCGCCTGGCGCCGCGACATCCACCAGCATCCCGAACTTGGCAACTATGAAGTCCGTACCTCCAGGCTGGTGGCGGACCATCTGCGCAAGCTCGGCATGGAAGTAACGACGGGGGTCGCCAAGACCGGCGTGGTGGGTGTGCTCAAGGGCGGCAAGCCGGGCCCCGTGGTGGCGCTGCGCGCGGACATGGATGCGCTGCCGGTGAAGGAGCGCGTGGACGTGCCCTTCGCCTCCAAGGCCAAGGGGCAGTACCTGGGCAAGGAAGTGGACGTGATGCATGCCTGCGGGCACGACACCCACGTCGCCATCCTGATGGCCACGGCCGAGGTGCTGGCCGGCATGAAGGACCAGTTGCCCGGCACGGTCAAGTTCATCTTCCAGCCGGCCGAGGAAAGCCCGGCGGATTTCGAGCCCAATGGCAGCAATATGTGGGGCGCCAAGCAGATGGTGGCTGAGGGCGTGCTGGACAATCCCAAGGTGGACGCCATCTTCGGCCTGCACGTGAGCAGTGGCATCGAGTCGGGCAAGCTGGCCTGGCGCAGCGGCCCGTCGATGGCCGCCGCCGACCAGTTCTGGATCGACGTCAAGGGCCGCCAGACCCATGGCGCGCGCCCCTGGGGCGGCATCGACCCGATCGTGGTGGCCTCGCAGATCGTCATGGGCCTGCAGACCATCCAGAGCCGCCAGGTCAATGCCATGCTGGAGCCTTCGGTGATCACGGTCGGCACCATCCACGGGGGCAACCGCATGAACATCGTGCCGGAGAAAGTCGAGATGATGGGCACGGTGCGCACCTATGACGAAGGCATGAAAAAGGACATCCATGCCCGCATGAAGCGCACCACCGAAGCCATCGCCAGCAGCGCCGGCGCCGAGGCCACCTTCAAGGTCGTGGAGCTTTACAACGCCACCGTCAACCAGCCCGCGCTGACCGACAAGATGGCGCCCACCCTCAAGCGCGTGGCCGGCGACGGCAACTGGATGATCGCGCCCAAGGCCACGGCGTCGGAGGATTTCTCCTTCTATCAGGAGAAGGTGCCGGGGTTGTTCTTCAACCTGGGCGTCACGCCCAAGGGCGTGGACGTGGCCAAGGCGGCATCCAACCACTCGCCGGAGTTCTATGTGGATGAGGCCGCATTGGTGAATGGGGTCAGGGCGCTAGCTGGCCTGACGGTCGACTATATGACGATGGCGCAGCGATAAGGGCGATTGCCGGACACGTTGTTCAGAGCTTCGGAAACGCCTTGACCACGTGCCGCAGCAGACTGTTGGCGACCGGGGAAAGCGGCCGTCCGGCTCGCGTGACGACGTGGATCCGGCTGTTGTTCAGGATGGGATTGGCAAGCGGCAGCGATACCAGGTCGGCGAACTGTGCGCCCTTTAGCGGAATCGAGCGCGGCGTCATGATGTAGCCGAGCCCCATCGCTGCAAATTCCCACAGCACCTTGAACGAGTTGGTGACGAGCATCGGCTTCAGGGTGATGTGCTCGTCCAGTTCCGCCGCCTGCACGTGCTTGCGCACGCCGAACGACTCGACCAGCGCCGCGCCCTGGTGCGGCGCCAGTTCCGCCAAGGTCAGCGCACTGCGGTGGTGCGCCAGGGGGTGGTCCTTGCTCACGTGAACGCGGATCGGGGCCAGCCGCGAATAGTGCGAGCGCAGGCGCGCGTCG
This sequence comes from Cupriavidus sp. UME77, assembly GCF_014170355.1. NCBI lineage: Bacteria > Pseudomonadati > Pseudomonadota > Betaproteobacteria > Burkholderiales > Burkholderiaceae > Cupriavidus > Cupriavidus sp. UME77. The sequence continues at coordinate 47,468 of NZ_LZZU01000012.1, read as the reverse complement.
TTGGGCGGCTGGAACACCAGGCCAATGTGCGCCATGTCTTCCACGATGCAGCGGACCGTTTCCTCGGTCCCGGCCACCCGGACGTTGTAGGTCACATCGGGATGCCCGACCAGGAAGTCGCGCAGCACCGGCTCGAGCACCATGTCGATGAAGCCCTCGCCGAATATCAGCTCGATGTGCCCGCGCTTGGCGTTCTTCAGGCTGTTGACCTCGGCGAGGAATGTGTCGTGCAGGTCCTGCTGGCGGCGGGCGAACAGGGCGAGCATGCGCCCGGCGTCGGTGACGACGACGCCCCGCCCGCGCCGCTCCAGCAGCGTCAGGCCCGTGTCCTGCTCCAGTTTGGCCACGGCGCGACTCACCATCGACGGGTCCACCGAGAGCACATCCGCCGCGCCACGCACCGACCCCGTCTCGATGATCTGGAGCAGGCACAGCGCCCGCTTCCGATCCAGCACGTCTCCCATCCGTTCTTCCATTGCGCCGACATCTCAAAGTGGTGGTTCGAATGTTGTCATTTATACAACAATTCGTCCCCTCAGCTGTCATGGATGCGACGGACACATCTGCAGATAATGGCGTGAATCATCTTGATCGACGACAACCATGACCGAATCCGCCCGCGCCCACCTGAGACGATCCATCGAGGCCATCGAGGCCATCGCGCCAGAGTTCGTCGCGATCCGCCGCCAGATCCACGCGCATCCCGAGCTGGCGTTCGAAGAGCGACGCACCAGTGACCTCGTCGCGGAACTGTTGGCAGCCTGGGGCTACGAGGTCCATCGCGGCCTGGGCACGACCGGCGTGGTCGGCAGGCTAAGCAAGGGCCAGGGAACGCGGACGTTGGGCATCCGCGCCGATATGGATGCGCTGCCTATCCAGGAGAAGACGGGGCTGGACTATGCCAGCACCCTGCCCGGAAAAATGCACGCCTGCGGGCACGACGGCCACACGGCCATCCTCCTGTGCGCCGCGCGGTATCTGGCCGAGTCCGTCGACTTCAACGGGACGCTGAACCTGATCTTCCAGCCTGCCGAGGAAAACGAAGGCGGCGCGCTGCGCATGCTGGAGGACGGTCTGTTCGAGCGCTTCCCCTGCGATGAGATCTACGCCCTGCACAATGCCCCCGGCCTGCCGGTCGGTCAGATCGGCCTCATCGCCGGTCCGGCCATGGCCTCGTTCGACCGTGCCACGGTGACGCTGACCGGCCGCTCTGCCCATGGTGCCATGCCACACCATGGCATCGACGTGATGCAGGGCGCGGCCAGCATGGTGCTCGGGCTGCAGTCCATCGTCAGCCGCGAGATCGACGCGCTGAAGTCGGCGGTCATCACCGTGGGCTCCATCCAGGCGGGCGCAACCTACAACGTGGTGCCCGAGAGCGCGACGATCAAGATCGGGGTGAGAGCGCTCGACCCCAAGGTGCGCACTCACCTCGAAACGCGCCTGCGGGACTTCGTGGCGGCTCAGGCGCAGAGCTTCCAGCTTCAGGCCGACGTTGTCTATGAGCGCAAGTATCCGGTGCTGGTCAATCACGACCGCCAGACGGAGCGCGCGCGGGAAGTGGCGGTCCGGCTGCTGGGCGAGGGCAACGTCGTGTCCCGCGGACCCGTGATGGGCAGCGAGGATTTCGCCTACATGCTGGAGCATCGCCCCGGCGCCTACATCCGGCTCGGCAATGGCCTCGGCCAGGACGGCGGATGCATGGTCCACAACCCCCTGTACGACTTCAACGACAGGGCCCTGCCGGTAGGCGCAGCGTTCTGGGCCAGCCTGACGCAAAGCTACCTCGCCTGACACATTCAATAACGGGAGACAACCATGACCACACAGACGCGCCGCCGCTTCCTACAATACGCTGGCCTGACCGCAGGCTCGACGGTACTCGCCGGCCTGCCCGCCTTTGCGGAGCAGACCTTCCCCAGCCGGCCGCTGTCGCTGGTGGTTCCCTACCCCGCTGGCGGTGCCAGCGATACGTCCGCGCGTATCTTCGGGGAATCCATCAGCAAGAGCGTGAAGCAGCAGGTAGTCGTCGAGAATTACGGAGGCGGCACCGGGCTGATCGGCGCCAATAAGGTGCTGGGCGCGCCGGCTGACGGGTACACCTTCTTTCACGGCTCGATCAATGAAGTGTTCCTTTCCCCGCTGCTGAATCCGGCGGCCCGCTACAAGCCTCAGGACTTCATGCTTGCCGCCCCGATTAGCGACGCCAGCATCGTGCTCCTCATCCGCAACGGCATCCCGGCCGACTCGCTGGACAAATTCCTGGACGTGGCAAGACAAAACAAGAGCAAGCCGCTGACCTACGCGACCGTCGGCATCGACTCGATCTATCACCTGATGGGCGACGCACTTGGCGCCCGCATCGGCGCGCCCTTCCTGCACGTGCCCTACAAGGGCGCGGCCCCAGCGCTGCAGGGCCTTGCTGGCGGGGAGGTGGATTTTGCCATCCTGCCCTACCAATCGAGCTTCGACAGCATGCAGGAACAGGGCCGGCTCAAGGTGCTGACAAGCTTCTCCAGGTCGCTGCCCGCGCCGCTCAAGCATATTCCGCTGATCTCGCAAAGCCGGCAGGTCCCCGACTTCGAGTACGCGATCAGCGGGGGCTACTTCGTCAAGCAGGGCACACCTGCCGACCGGGTCGCCGTACTGCGCAAAGCGATCGGCGAAGCGCTGGCGAAGCCTGAGATCCGGTCCAAGCTGGAAGCCGAGGGCCGCACCGTCGCGCAGCCCATCGACAATCAGGCGCAGGCGAACCAGCTCTTCGACCAGTACATGGGTCGTGTTTCGCAGCTCATCCGCAACGTGGGGCGCAAGACTGCCGCCTGACTTCCGCCCGAGTGGCACCGGCGCTCGTGCCGCACATGTGGCAGTCCATCGACGGCCTTACCAGCTGAGGGGAAAGCCCTGAGCGATGCGAAGGCCGGTGGTCGGTTGTGCACCAAACAACGAACAGATGCAGGCCGGCGATGCGGATGCAACCCGGCCATGTTCGGCGCACGCATGACCACACGCGCAGACGCGCGATGCGCGGCCTGAGCGCCGCTGCTGCGCGCCAAGTACGCACCGATCATTTGAACAGCCAGCGCGCAACGAGCCGTGTGTAGCGCGGCATCACCACGTAGACCATCAGGAACACCATTGCCGCCGTCACGGCTGCCTTGTCGATCAACGAGTCATGGGCGAAGCCGAGGCGCGCAAGCACCGGCACGACGCCCCACGGCACGACGATGCTGAGCGGCAGGATGGCGCTCCATGTGATGAGCCACTGCTTCCACGCGGTTGGGATCTTGACCCCTGCGTTCTTTGGCGTGAACCAGAAATCGAGACCAGTCCTGATCTCGTATCGGTCGCCTTGCCGCAGCGATGACCGCATTCTCTCAATATGCTGGCGGCGTACATCGGACTCCATCCAGGCGTTGAGGCTTTTGAAGTCGGCGAAGCGGACGATGGTCGCATACTCGCGGCTCGTGCCGACCGGACGTATCACATCGGTGCTTAGGTAGCCGGAAAACCTGGAGCAGGCGGCTCGGATGTCCGCGAGCCACGTTTCGTACTGCTCGGCGGCGCCAGGCTCGACCTCGTGGACAATGATGCTCGTCACGATTTCCTGCGGATTGAGGGTAGTCGGGTTTATCGCGCTCCCCGTGGCGCCTGCATCGAGGACATTCATGTCGGTTTGATCATGTCACGTGCATATGCGAGCCCCGTGCCATACCCGCCACCATGCTCGACCACGATCGAGCGAGCCTTCTCATAGGTGTCATGACGGGTCCAATCTCTCTGGAATTCGAGAAGGACCTGGAGCCAGGAAGTCATGACTGCGCCAGCGCAAGCCATCCGTCGCAACGCAAGATCATGGCTTGTTGGTGTCAGCCCGCCACAAGCATCGGCTGCGACGTAGACCTGATATCCCTCGGACAGCGCTGAAAGCACCGGGAAGCTCACGCAGGCCTCCGTCAGCATGCCCGCGATGATCAGCGTACGCTTTCCGGTAGCCGTAATCGCGCCGCGCACTGCATCGTCTTCCCAGAGGTTCATGTTGCGGCGTTCAATCGGCGTGACGTTTGGCAGCACGTCTCTAAACGCCGGCATCAATGGGCCGCTGTACACCTTCGAGGCTGAAGTGGAGACCACAACCGGCAAGTCAAAGGCGACCGCCGTCTTCGCGAGCGCAAGGCCATTGCTGCGCAGAATCTGGGGGTCTTGAGAACCCGCAGCAAACGCAAGGCCGGCCTGTTCATCAACAAGGATCAATGCGCAATCGGCGGGGTCGAGCAACGGTAGTTTGGACATGGGAGTTTTCCTTTTCATTCAAGAGCCCGATTGGATTGGCACTCCGTCAGACGAACCGTGGGATGGGTCCTCGCTGCGGCGTCTGGTCCGGGAGCGCAACCTCTTCACGATCGATGTAGCACCACCCCCATCCCTCAGGGGGGTCATATCCTTCAATGATGGGATGCCCGGTCTTCTCGAAATGCGCGCGGGCATGCTTGAGCGGAGAGTCATCACAGCAGCCAACATGACCGCAGGTCCGGCACAGCCGAAGATGCACCCACGGGCTGCCCACCTTGAGGCACTCTTCGCAACCCAGAGCGCTTGGGACGACATCACGGATCGTGTCCGTATGGTCACAGGTCTTCATGCCACTTCCTTTGACAGTCTGCTGAGGTAACTGTGGATTTGAGAGATGGCAGCGGCGCCATCGCCGACTGCAGCGGCAACTCGCTTGGTCGAGCCCGCGCGGACATCGCCGATTGCAAAGACGCCAGGCATGCTGGTCTCGAGCGATGAGTCCGATGCGCCAGTGAGAATGAAACCCTTGTCATCCGTCGCGACCGAACCATTGAGCCAGCGGGTATGCGGCGTCGCGCCGATGAACAGGAACAGGTGGCAGATCTCATAGCGTGTCGACGTGCCGCTGGCGCGATCGCGAACGGTAGCGCTGGCGAGCCTGTCGCCACTGGGGGCAAGTTCGGTCAGATCCGTACCGACATGAATCTCCACGTTGGACAGTGCCGAGATGCGGTCGATGAGGTAGCGGGACATGGTCGCCGACAGGTCTCGCCGGACGAACACGTGAAGTCGCCTCACGTGGGGCGCGAGAAACACGATTGCCTGGCCCGCCGAGTTACCGCCGCCGACAAGAGCGATTTCCTTGCCGGCACACAGGCGGGCTTCGATTGGCGACGCCCAGTAGGAAACGCCGGAGCCCTCGAAATGCGCGAGACCGCCAATGTCGGGATGCCGGTAGGCGGCGCCTGAGGCAATCACGACAGTACGCGCTGCCACTGCCGAGTCGTCGGAGAGCTTGAGCGTCAGCCGATCCTCGTTGCGATCGAGCCGCACCACGCTCACTGGGATGGCCACCTCGGCGCCGAATTTGAGGGCCTGGGTGAATGCCCGGCCAGCGAGCGCCTGCCCTGAGATGCCGGTAGGAAAGCCAAGATAGTTTTCGATTCGCGCCGACGCGCCTGCCTGGCCGCCCATGGCGCGCTCGTCCAGAACGACCACCGAGAGGCCTTCCGATGCACCATAGACCGCTGCGGCCAGCCCGGCCGGTCCCGCGCCGACAATGGCGACGTCGTAGGTCTTCTGCTGCTCGATCTTGGGCATGATGCCGAGACAGGCTGCCAGCTCCCGCTCATCGGGCCGCTTCAGCACGCTGCCGCCGGGGCAGACCACCAGCGGCAGGTCGCTGGGGAGAAGCGCCATCCGCTCAATAAAGCTGCGGCCCCCACCATCGACCTTGGGATCCATGACGTGGTTGGGATAGCCGCTGCGGGTCAGGAAGCCCTGGAGGCGCAGAAGATGCGCATCGTCCGGCGCACCAATCAGGATCGTGCCCGAGCCGCCGTGTTCGATCAGCCTGACACGACGCAAGATCAGCGCGCGCATGATGATCTCACCGACCTCCGCCGATCCGATCATCAGCGCTCGCAAATACGGCGGATCGAACGGAAGCAGGGTAGCGCCGTCACGCCCGGCTCGCGCCGAGGCGAGCGACGCACGGCCGTCAATCTGGCTGACTTCCCCGGTGAACTGCCCTGCGCGATGGGTGGTGATTGGCGCTTCCTCGTCAAGGCCATCCCGGCGCAGAACGTCGATCGAGCCATCCAGCACGAGCCAGACGGGCACATTCCTGTCCGCCGTGGCGAAGACCATCTCACCCGCCGCAAAATACCGCGGCGGACCGCTTGCGAACCGGCGTGCCGCCTCAACCTGGCTCGGCGTCAGGACGGGGAATATCTGGTGCCTGCGCTCTCCGACACCGTCTGCGTGCTGCTCGATCATACGAGCGTTCTCCTCTCCAGAGCGGCGTCCGGTGGATTCATTGCCAAGCGCCGTCGTCTTCGTGTGAACCGGATCAGCGTCACGCTAGGCGAGTTTCGATCGGCAACCCGGGGCTCAACGTTTTCGTTACGGGCGTGCGCTCGGCAATTTCCGCCAGACGCGCTTTCTGGCTATCCTCCAGGCCCTTGATCACAAGCGTCCGCTCGATGCGCCACTCGTCCGTCCCGACTAGCCGCAGCGAGACATCGAGCGACTCAAGGGCCCAGCCTTTGCGTTCGGCATACATTTTGAGCGTGATGGCGGTGCACGCTCCCAGGCTAGCAAGCAATAAATCGTAAGGGGCCGGTCCAGCCCCTTTCCCGCCGCGAGCGCGGGGTTCATCGGCCGTGAATACGTGGCCGGATACGACGATGCTCGTGCGATAGGGCGTCGAGCCAATCCGGGCGGTGCCGTGTGTCATGGTTCCTGCCTCCACTGCACGATGTGGGATGTTGGATGAGCTGGCTTTGCTGGAGTATCTTCGCAAAGCGTCTGATATACCAATCATCCTTTGGTATGGTCGATCGGCTCGGCGGCACGCCGTCCACATGGCCGAAAACGGATGCCGACGTGATCTGGCTCGATAGGCGAGGTTCGTTCGGCATGACCCGAGCGACTTTTGCGCACGACCGAATTCTCTTCTGCAGCCGATCCACTTTTTACCCGGGAAGGCGCGCCGTACAGTGACTCCGCTGTCTCATCACCACAGATCGGAGATCGGAGTTCAAATGAAAGCGGTACAAATCCAGAAGCATGGCCCTGCAGAATCTCTTGCCATCGTCGATGTCGACATGCCGCCCCGGGGCCGCATGACCTCATCATTCGGGTCCACGCGGTCGGCCTCAATCGCCTCCAAGCCGAAGTCGGCAAGGTGAAGGCCGAGGCCGCACCGCAGGCGTGGGGGCAAGCTTGTTGCCGCCGTTCAAGACGGAGGAGCCCGGTAGCGATTGGAACGATTTCGCGGCCAGCAGGGACAGCGAGACTTTCGTGCGTGACCTGTGCAGCGGCTTCGCCATCGCACAGCGCCAGGCACTCACAAAGAGGCCAAGCCCGAACGCCTCGCCCCGCAGCGCACCCAAGCATCCGCGTCGTAGACCGCCGGGGGCAGCTTGGAAACTCTCTCGCTGCATAGAGCTAGTTCTCCATGGGTCGGGCCCTGGAGCTCGCGTCGATTTCCGAGGCCCGCGCCAGTGCTTGCGTGTCGATATACTCCCTGATCATTCTCTTCGATGTTCATCGAATCTCTCCGTTTTCGTTACATCGGATCGTGTGATGTCTGCAATCACGATTCATCAGTCAAATTTAACCAAGTCCTTAAAGATCAGCTGACCCCAGCTATTGCCGCGCGCCTGCACAAGCAGTCCACCTTCGGAAAGGCCGCCAAGTTTGATCGGCGAGAAACCGAGATTTTCCGCAAGCGCACCAATCTCCTCTGCTGCGCCGTCATCGTCGCTCGCTAGAAACACGACTCTCCTGCCACCATGTACGGCCGGATCCTGGTCAAGGACGGCAGCGCCCAAATGATTGAAGCCCCTGACCAGTCTTGCCCCAGCGAAGGCCTGCGCGACGACCTTGGAAGAAGGCTGTCCTCCCAGTTCCTCAGGAGGCACGCCGTAGGCATTGGTTACATCGATGATGGTCTTGCCCTGCCAGGTGGGCAGCGCCTTCGCGACATCCGGGTGCGACTCGAAACGGACAGCCAAAAAGATGATGTCCGCCTTGACGGCTTCCGCCAGTTTTTTGGGAATGATCGTGGGTCCGATCGCGGCCGCAGCAGATGCAAAGCTCTCCGGGTCGCGGGTGGTTGCAACGGATACTTCGATGCCGTTTCGGGCAAACGCCTTGGCCAGGGCCTGGCCGATCTTGCCGAAGCCGATAATTGCGTAGCTCATATATTTTCCTTCAGTTTGCCGAGCCTTACGGCGCTCCGAATAATCGAATGGAGCGCCATAGGGCGTAGCGTCAGAGTTGCGCCAGGCCGCCGTCGACGGCGACCTCGCTGGCGGTCATGAAGCTGCTGTCCGACGACGCGAGAAAGGCGGCCACGGCCCCGATCTCCGCCGGATCGGCCATGCGCTGGAGCGGAGTCATAGCGGCGTAGACCTTCTGGCCCTCCTCGCCGAGCGCTGCCTTCGCGAGTTCGGTCGCCGTCGCCCCGGGCGACAACACGTTCACCCGGATGCCGGTGCCCTTCAGATCCTCCGCCCAGGTCCGTGCGAGGTTGCGCACTGCCGCCTTGCTCGCGCCATAGGCACTCATTCCCGGGGCGCCCGTGGTGCCGGCGCTCGATCCGGTCAGGATGATCGAACCGCCTTTGCCCATCAGCGGCAGCGCCTTCTGGACCGTGAAGATCGTACCCTTCACATTGGTGTCGAAGGTTTCGTCAATGTGCCCGGCGGTGATCTTGCCGAGCGCAAGCGGGCTTCCCGCCCCCGCATTGGCGAAGACGATGTCGAGGGTTCCGCGTTCGGCCTTCACCGCTGCGTAGAGTCGGTCGAGGTCGGCCTCATCCGCGACCGAGCCCTTCACCGCGCGAGCATTGGGCCCGAGCTCAGCCACAGCGGCGTCGAGCGCTTCCTGCCTGCGGCCGAAGATGAAGACGAAGGCGCCCTCTTCGATGAAGCGCTTTGCCGCGGCGCGGCCTATGCCGGTAGCGCCACCGGTGATCACAGCGGTCTTTCCATTCAGTCTGGTCATGTCGTGCATCCTTCCTTGGAGTTGTACAGAAGCAGGAAACTGCTTACTTGAGACAAGCATGCACCTCTGATAACCTAAAGAAAAGTATGCACCTTTAGGTAACTACCGAAATGACTGACTGCTCTCAAAATTGCGGTGGCCGCTACTCCTACGGGCTCGCCGCCACGCTCAGCATCATCTCGGGCAAGTGGAAGCCGCTGATCCTGTACTTCCTGCTCGACGGCCCGAAGCGCTACGGCGAGCTCAAGCGCAACGTCCATGGCGTCAGCGCCAAGGTGCTGATTCAGCAACTGAAAGAACTGGAGGCCGATCGCGTGCTGGTGAGGACCGACTACAAAGAGGTGCCGCCGCGCGTGGACTACGCGCTGACCCCGCTTGGCCGCAGTCTGGCCGACAAGATTGTCCCGCTGTGCACTTGGGGAACAGAGAACATGGCAGAAATGGTGAGCATTCTCGCCAAGCGCGACACTTTGCCCTAGCAGGATGCGGAAGAACCGCTGAGTCGGACGATCCTCCGTATTCGTGGCAGGGCGGCGGGTCGAATTCTTCCGATCAGACTGTCAGGATGCGCGGTCTGGACGCTCTGGCCCATGTTTTGTGTTAGCGATCTCTCGCCGCCGAATCTATCGTGACGGCGGACACCGCGGCCGCGCCGGGTGGCACGCCACCGGCATCGAACGGCAGGCACGCGTGTCTTGGAGCTGGCCGACAGTTGCTCGCAATAGCGAGCAACTCACTTCCCCAGAAGCCGTCTGAACACCAGCGAGCATTGCAGGAACGTCCCGAACGACTCCGTGCAGCGCTTCACGATGGCTACGGATAGATCGATCCCGTCGCCTTGCAAGCAGGGGCTGATTGCATGCTATCCATTATGCGCACTTGGATAGCAGGTCTCCCACGCCATAACGTGCGCCTTCGGTAAAAACGTCCGGTCGCCGGATGGCGCCATCGGCGAAGACGTCCCGGGTGCCGATTCTGGCGCCATCTCTTGCCTCATCTCTTGCCTCAGCTCGTGCGCCATCGAGGAATGGGTCACTCCTTTTGTCAGTCGCAGCAAGCGCTGGGGGCGTGACGGTGGAAAAGTCCGCGCCTTTATCGACTTTCTTCTGGAAGCACTGTGATTAGGGGTTTATATGCCATACCCCCGTTTGGCAAATTCTCCGTCAGAAGCGCAAGATCTATGGATAGAAGGTTTCGCCACGGTTCAGCATGTTGACGAATTCCTCGATTTTACGCGCCCTTGTTTCCGGTTTTTTGGCATTCTGTACCCGAAACAGGATGGCATAGCGGTTACGGCTGTTCAGTGTTGCAAAAAACTTCTTGGCCTTCGGATTTGCGTCCAAAGCCACCTGCAGGTCGTCCGGCACGATCGAGTGACTGGCCGACGTATAGGCAGCCTTCCAGCGGCCGTCCTTCCTAGCTTTCTCGATTTCGCACAGGCCGGGCGGGCGCATTCTGCCTGCGGCGATCAGCGCCTCAGCCCTGTCTTTGTTAAGTTTGGACCAGATGCTTTTTGCGGAGCGTGGGGTGAAGCGTTGTAACCAGTATTTCTCGCTCTCAGCCTGCTTTTGACCATCAATCCAGCCATAGCAGAGGGCGCTTTCCAACGCCTGTTCGTAGGTTACGGTTCGCTGCTCGGTGCCTTTTTTCGCTAGACGCAGCCATGCTCCCGTCGAAGTGCCGCCGTTTTGCCCTAACCAACTTTCCCACTCGGCCTGACTGGTAAATGTTAGAGCGCATTCGGTCATGTCACTAGCCTGAATGGTTGTGTGCATGTGCGGAGAAGGTGTCCGCGCAAGACGCTGAACTTCGATACACCGGCTGAACGATTCCATCAAACCGTTGCATCGACCAGTTGAATCCGCAGCCATGAGCGGACATTCCGCGGTAATGGCAGAATTTGCTTTGACCGCTCGACAAGTCCGATGCGAACGTCGGGCGTCGCAACGTAGACACTTGCGAGAATCCACATGATTCAAATGAGTCAACCCGAAGACGTGCTCCACGCGTTTCAGACCGCTTGGAACAGCCATGACATGCAGTCCCTCGGCGCATTGTTCCATGAGAATGCGACATTTGTGAATCGGTTCGGGCACTACGTACGGGGCGTCGAGGCGATCATCAAGCTGCATGCGCCCATCCACGCAACCATCTACAGCGATTCCACGCTGGATAACGAGCTGATCGACGTGATCCCCATCGGCAGCGATGCGGCGGTCATTCACTTCTGGAGCCGCCTCACGGTCGGTGCTGCTCATCCGGCGGGCCCGCACGCTGTCGACACGCTAATCCTTGCCGTGCTGACGCGACAGGTTGGCGAGTGGCGAATCAAGGCGCTCGAGAATGTCACGCTGACGAATCCCCGCACGGGAGAAGCTGTCTTGAGAGACGACCGGAGTCCTTGATCGAGCAGCAAGATGACTTCCACGACATACGGGGTTGTCTGCTTGCTGGCGGATCGCGCGTCCGCCGTGGGTTGGAAGCGGCATATCAAGCAGCGATGACGTTCAGCCGCTTCTTGACTCATTGGCTCACGCGGCTTGGCGCGAATGAACTACCGACCTATCTGAGAGCAGTTACCGAGCGCCCCTACACAAAGTTCCACTCGACCATCTCCCGCTATACCCTCAGTCTTCGGCGACCTGAACCCGGAGATTCAGAACCGGGTGCTGTCGCTGGCCGCCGGGCTGGCGCATGAGACGCTGGTGTTGAGCGAACTGGCTGTGCAGTGCGAGGCTAACGCGCAAGTAGCGTAGTGCGATGTGGTGCGATGAGGGCTGGTCTGCGGGCCGGCCCCATACCTCGACGAGCACGATAGAACACAACCGCCCACACGAATTCCGCCATGCATCAGCTAGCGCTATCGGGCGGCGGCTGCGCCGCATGCGCGCGGGCATATACAATAGCGGTCTTCGCCGCCGCTGCGGCTCGCATCCCGCATTTACCGCCATCGGCCGCCCGGCCAGGCCCTGCATTCGCGCCATGTCCCTGATTCTGCAAAGTCCCGCCCCGCTGTCCGCCAACGATATCGACGCCATCCGCGCCATCGCCCAGGCTCCCACGCTCGCGCAGCGCGCCGAGACCGTGGCAGCCGCCGATGCCAGCGCCGCGCTGACGCCCGCCCTGCGCGAGGCGCTGGATGCCTACTGCGGCCCGCGCAGCATCGACTGGGCCATCGTGCCTGCCGGCCGCAAGCTGTCGGATTTCAAGCTGGTGGCGATGGATATGGACTCCACGCTGATCACCATCGAGTGCATCGACGAGATCGCCGATTTCTGCGGCCTCAAGGCGGAGGTCTCGGCGATTACCGAGGCCGCCATGCGTGGCGAAATCACCGACTTCAATGAGAGCCTGCGCCGCCGTGTGGCCCTGCTCAAGGGGCTGGATGCCAGTGTGCTGGACCGCGTGTATGAAGAGCGCCTGCGCCTGTCGCCCGGCGCGGAGAACATGCTGCAGACCGTGCAGGCCCTGGGCATGCGCACCCTGCTGGTCTCAGGCGGTTTTGTGCATTTCACCGATAAACTCAAGCCCCGCCTGAAGCTCGACGTGACCCGCGCCAATACGCTGGAGATCGTCGATGGCAAGCTCACCGGCCAGGTCGTTGGCGAGATCGTCAATGCCGACGTCAAGGCCCGCACGGTGCAGGAAGTGTGTGCGCAGGTCGGCGCGGACCCGTCCCAGGCCATCGTCATGGGCGATGGCTCCAACGACCTGAAGATGATGGCCGTGGCCGGCCTGTCGGTGGCGTTCCGGGCCAAGCCGGTGGTGCGTGCGCAGGCCAGCGTGGCGTTCAACCACGTCGGGTTGGACGGTTTGCTGCAGTTGTTCCCGCATTAAGCGCCTGGCGGCCGGAAGCCGCGCGAGCGGAGCGCCGCATGGTGCCCCAACGGGCCGCGCCGGATCCTGTCCGGCGCGGCCCGTTTCATTTCAAGCGGTCAGTTTTGCTTCCATCGCGCCGCGCAGGTCGGCGATCAGGTCGCGGGTGTCTTCCAGCCCGATATAGAGGCGCACCAGCTCGCCAGCGTTCTCCCAGCCAACGGGCGGCCAGCTGCCTTGGGGCCGCATGGTCTGGACGTGGTACGGCAACGCCAGGCTATGCGCGCCACCCCAGGACCAGCCGATCGCGAACAGGCGCAGGGCCTCGACAAAGGCATCGACCTGGGCGCGCGTGTAGCGTGCATGCAGCACGATCGAGAACAGGCCGGTGGCGCCGCTGAAATCACGCCGCCAGAAGTCGTGGCCGGGGCAGTCCGGCAGCGCCGGGTGCAAGACCTTGACCACTTCCGGGCGCTGGGTCAGCCATTCGGCCACCTCGCGCGCGGCGCGGTCGTGCGCCGCCAGCCTGACCGGCATGCTGGGCAGCGAACGCAGCACCAGGTAGCAATCGTCGGCCGACACGCCCCAGCCCATCAGCATGCGGGCGCGCTTGATGCGGTCATGGAGTTTGTCGTCGGTGGTCAGCACGGCGCCCATCAGTACGTCGCTGCCGCCCGACTGGTATTTGGTGAGCGCCTGCACCGAGATGTCGATGCCCTTGTCGAACGGCCGGAAATACACGCCGGCCGACCACGTATTGTCGATCGCCGTGAGCACGCCGCGCGCTTTGGCCGCGGCCACTATGGCCATGGCGTCGGGCACTTCCATGGTCACCGAGCCCGGCGACTCCATCCAGATCAGGCGGGTATTGGGTCGGATCAGCCCGGCAATGCCCGCGCCGATCATGGGGTCGTAATAACGGACGGAGACGCCGAAATCCCGTGCCAGCCATTCGCCGTGCTCGCGGTTGGGGCCGTAGACGTTATCCGGGACGAGCACGTCGTCGCCCGACTTGACCAAGGCGAAGTAGACCTGCGAGATCGCGGCCAGCCCTGACGGCAGCAGCAGCGTATGGCGCGCGCCTTCGATCAGCGCGAGGTGCTGGCACAGCGCCTCGCTGGTCGGCGTGGCATGCAGGCCATAGCGCCAGTAGGTAGTGGCACCGTCGCCATGCGCGCGCAGCTCCGCCAGGTTGCGGAACACCACGGTGGAGCCACGATGGGTAGCTTGGGAAAACGAGGCGAAGCCCGGCGCGATATCCAGCTCTGGCTGGACGGCCACGGTCGCCAGGTAGGCGGGTTGGGAAGCGGGCTGCTCGGGTGGCTGGCGGTCGGACACGGCGATTCCTTGTCTGGCGATAACTCGATGAACGTTCGAGCTTACCAGCATTCGGGTGCGCGTTGGCCTACCTGGCGGGCCTGCCCCCGTCCACCCCGGCTTGACGCTACCGGCCGGAAATCGAGGACTTCGGCGCGGGCGGGGCGTAGGTAATGCCGCTGCTGGGGGTCATGTCGAAGGGCGGGATCACCAGCACGCCCAGTGGCCGGATCATGAAGGGGAGCACGATGGCCGGGTTGACCGGGTCGGTCCAGTTGCCGTGCACGATGCCAGCACCGTCGATGGTGCCTTCCCAGTTGCCCGTGACATGCGTGCCGTCATTGGACTCCTCCATCAGGAAAGCGCCATTCTCGAATTCACCGGCCAGCAACCGCACGCCGCCAGCACGGCCAACACTGTACTCACCGTGCACGCTGTCGCGCTCGTCGGGCTTGGGGCCCAGGCGCAGGCGCACCGGCTGGTCGCCGAGCGTGCCCACGTAGACCGGCAGCGAAGCGTACTCCGGCCGCGGCGCGAGCGCCTTGGGCGCGGGCCCGGTTGAAAGCTGCGCACCGCGCCGCGCCTCGCCCTCGCGGATGGCCTGGTTGATCCCGAAACCTTGTACCTGGCCCTGGCTGGCATCGCTGGCGGCATTGGCGGTGCCGGGCGTGCCCGTGGACAGCTCGGTGGCGCCGGCGGCCAGCGCGGCGCCGGCCAGCATTGCCGCGGCCAGCCCGGCTGCCAGAGACAGGGAGACGGGAAGTGACAAGGACATGGACAAAGGCAAAGACAGAGTCGCTACGCGCCGCAAGGCAGCCTCAGGTTCAGAGTCGTTCGAAAATCGCCGCGATGCCCTGGCCACCGCCAATGCACATGGTCACCAGTGCATAGCGGCCTTGCACGCGTTGCAGCTCGTACAGGGCCTTGACGGTGATCAGCGCACCGGTGGCGCCGATCGGGTGGCCCAGGGAGATGCCCGAGCCGTTCGGGTTGACCTTGGCCGGATCAAGACCAAGCGCCTTGGTGACCGCGCAGGCTTGCGCGGCAAAGGCTTCATTGGCTTCGATCACGTCGAGGTCGGCCACGGTCAGGCCAGCGCGTTCCAGCGCCTTCTTGGTGGCCGGCACGGGGCCGATGCCCATGGTCTTGGGATCGACGCCGGCATGCGCATAGGAGACCAGGCGCGCCATCGGCTTGAGGCCGCGCTTCTCAGCCTCGGCACGCTCCATCAGCACCACTGCGGCGGCGGCATCGTTCAGGCCCGAGGCGTTGCCCGCGGTTACCGTGCCGTTTTCCTTGACGAAAACCGGCTTGAGCTTGGTCATGTCTTCCATGACCGCGTCGTGGCGCACGTGCTCGTCGGTGTCGAAGGTCATGTCGCCCTTGCGGCCCTTCAGCGTGACCGGCAGGATCTGGTCCTTGAAGTGGCCGGCGCGGATCGCCGCCGATGCGCGACGGTGCGACTCCAGCGCGGCTTCGTCCTGCTGGACGCGCGAGATGTCGTATTCCTTGGCCACATTCTCGGCGGTGACGCCCATGTGGATGCCGTGGAACGGGTCGTGCAGCGCACCCAGCATCATGTCGATCATCTTGGCGTCGCCCATGCGTGCGCCCCAGCGGGCCGACTGCGCCAGGTACGGTGCGCGGCTCATGCTCTCCGCGCCGCCGCCGATGGCCACGTCGGCATCGCCCAGCAGGATGCTTTGCGCGGCGCTGACGATGGCCTGCAGGCCCGAGCCGCACAGGCGGTTGACGGTCAGGGCCGGCGCGTCGATGGTAACGCCGCCCTCCACTGCCGCCACCCGGCCAAGGTACATGTCCCGGGGCTCAGTCTGGATGACGTTGCCGAACACCACATGGCCAACGTCGTCGCCGCTGACCTGCGCGCGGGCCAGCGCTTCGCGCACGACCATGGCGCCCATCTGGGTCGGGGAAAGATCCTTCAGGCTGCCGCCAAAGGTACCGATCGCGGTCCGAACGCCGCTCACCACCACCACTTCACGTGTCATTTTGTGTCTCCTGAGCTGATGTTGCAGCGCACAGTATAGCGGCGCGCACGCCAAAACGAACGATCGTACTTTTACCTATCCGGACCTATGGCGGCTACCAGCCTCAGACTTCGCCCCACAAATCGTGGCCATCCGCGCCGGTGATCTTCACCGAGACGAATTCGCCGACCTTGTAGCGCGGCGCGCCCTGCGCCGGCGGGTCGATATAGACCAGGCCGTCGATCTCCGGCGCATCGGCCGACGAGCGGCCAATGCCGCCGTCCTGGTTGATCTCGTCGACCAGCACGCGCAGGGTCTGGCCGACCTTGCGCTGCAGGCGCCGGGCGGATACTTCTTCGGCCACTTCCATGAAGCGGGCGCGGCGCTCTTCGCGGACTTCGTCGGGCAACGCGCCCGGCAGGTCGTTGGCCGTGGCACCGTCCACCGGCGAATAGGCGAAGCAGCCCACGCGGTCCAGTTCCGCTTCGGCGATGAAGTCCAGCAGGGTCTGGAACTCTTCCTCGGTCTCGCCGGGGAAGCCCGCGATAAAGGTGCTGCGGATGGTCAGCTCGGGGCAGATCTTGCGCCAGGCCCGGATGCGGTCCATGGTCTTCTCGGCGTTGGCCGGGCGCTTCATGCGCTTGAGCACGTCCGGGTGGGCATGCTGCAGCGGCACGTCCAGGTAAGGCAGCACGTGCCCTTGCGACATCAGCGGAATGATCTCGTCGACGTGCGGGTACGGGTACACGTAGTGCAGGCGCACCCACGCGCCGTACTTGGCAGCCAGCTCACCCAGCGCGCCGACCAGCTCGGTCATGCGCGTCTTGAGCGGGCGGCCGTCCCAGAAACCGGTGCGGTACTTCACGTCCACGCCGTAGGCGCTGGTGTCTTGCGAGATCACCAGCAGTTCCTTGACGCCCGACTTGAACAGGTTCTCGGCCTCCAGCATGACTTCCGCCACCGGGCGCGAGACCAGGTCGCCGCGCATCGAGGGGATGATGCAGAACGAGCAGCGATGGTTGCAGCCCTCGGAGATCTTCAGGTAGGCGTAGTGCTTGGGCGTGAGCTTGATGCCGGCGGCCGGCACCAGGTCCATGAACGGGTCATGCGGCTTGGGCAGGTGCGTGTGCACGGCCTGCATCACCTCGCCCAGCGCGTGCGGGCCGGTCACGGCCAGCACCTTCGGATGCACCGACGTGATGATGTCCTCACCCGCGGCGTTCTTCTTGGCGCCCAGGCAGCCGGTGACGATCACCTTGCCGTTCTCGGCCAGTGCCTCGCCGATCGCATCCAGGCTTTCCTGCACAGCTTCGTCGATAAAACCGCAGGTATTGACGACCACCAGGTCGGCGCCGTCATAGGTGCCGCTGATGGCATAGCCCTCGGCGCGCAACTGGGTAATGATCTGCTCGGAATCCACAAGTGCCTTTGGACACCCAAGGCTTACAAATCCCACATTTGGAATATGGTCTTTCTTGATCATTGATTCTGAAGGGTTTTTCACGGTTACTTCCAAATGTGGGGCGAGCGAGGCGGGACATGGCCGCCCGGCGGTTCAAAGCCAATCGCGCATTTTAACTGCTCGCGGGAGTTTGCCGGGGCCTCATGGCAGACATGGAACATGGCAGGCCATTTGCGGCTGCAGGCTATCGCGCGGGCCAATGCCGCCTACGACGCCCGGTCAAGACCCAACGCTTCGCCGGCATTCGAGCGGTGTGGGCTTGGCGTTTCGTAACGCCTATGACTTGATCTGCAATGCCGGACTGCCACGGTGGGCGTCTTCCTCCAGCATGGCAAGCGCGCCGACGATGAGCGCGTGCATGCCCTGAACCAGCTCCGCCTCCATCTCGGCTTCTTCCGCCGCGCGGTCCGCCTCCACAAGGGGTTCTCGGCCTGCTACCGAATACACCGTGTCGGCCACGGCAATGCAGTGGAATGCGACCGTCGCAAGCAGCCAGCGTGCCTGTTCCTTCGAGATGCCGAAGGCACGCGCGATATGGCTCTGGTGCCCGTCGATTTTGGCGAGCATGGGCTGTGTCGCAGCCAACCTGCGGATCACGTACGGCGTCAGCCCAGGGTGTGCCTTGACGAACTCCCGTACCGATGTGGTGAACGCGATCAGGTAATCCTTCAATCCGCCACGTCCCGTGCCGCAAGCCTGCGGAATCTGCCAGCGGCTGAAGATCTCCTCCGCGACCAGGCGCTTGAGTTCCTCAAGACTCGGCACGTGCTTGTAGAGCGCCATATGGCTGACCCCGAGTGCGGCGGCGACGCCGACGAAGGTGATGTTCGGCAAGCCGATCTCGATGCCCGCGTCGGCGATCCGTTCGCGCGTGATGGTACGAGGGCGCCCGCGCGCCGAAGGTTGTTGTGGCGATTTCATCTTTGTTCCTTGATCGCTGGTGACAGCCATGTAGCCGCCTTGCCAGCCTTTCGTCAATTAGTTTATAGTCATGCAACTAATTCTCATTTCGATTCCCTGGAGTCCTCCTTGACCGACCCATCGAGCGCCTTGGAAGGCCGCAACCCCTTGGCCGCCATTCTGCGCGAGGTCGATGCCACCGAGCAGCCTGCGTGGATGGCGTCTCGCCTTCTCGTTCGCAAGACAGGGGGAGAGCCATCCCACCTTTCTGAATCTCTGGACGTTTCTCTTTCATGAACACTCGTGACGCGGCTGCGGCCAAACCCAAGGGACCCGGCCCGATCGGCCGGGTATTGAACCCCATCCGTGGGCAACTGATCGTCGCCACAGTACTGGCCGGCGTGGGCGCCATGCTCACGCTGGTGCCGCTGGCAGGCATCGCGCATATCGCGAAAATTGTCCTCGGCGGCACCGACATCGCGGCGGCACGGGCGCAAGCGCAGAGCGAAGTCTGGTGGACCGTCATTGCCAGCGTGGTGAGCCTGTTGGTCGGCATGGCGCTGGTGTCCGCTGGGGAACTGACCGCCCACCTGGCGGACAACCGCATCACCCATCACCTGCGCCTGGCGGCCACGCAGCGGCTGGCCCGCGTGCCGCTGGGCTGGTTCACCAGCCGCGCATCGGGCGAGGTCAAGCAGGCCATGCAGGACGACATTGGCACGCTTCACAGCCTGACCGCGCACTTCTATACGACGATGGGTCGCACCGTGGGTGCCATCCTGATCTCGGTCATCTACCTGTGCGCGATGGACTGGCGCATGGCCATCGTCTCGATCCTGCCGTTCCCCGGCTTCTTCCTGTTCTTTGGCAGGGCCATGAAAGCCAGCGAGGCGAACATGAAGGCGTTCGTCGGCGGGCTGGGACGCATCAACAACGCGGTGGTCGAATTCGTCAACGGCATTCCCGTGGTCAAGTCCTTCGGCGCCAGCGGCAAGGCGCACGGCGGCTACCGCGAGGCAGTCGATGCCTTCGCCCAAGCCTTCGTCGGTTTCACCCGCCCCCTCGTGGGCGCGATGGCCAACGCCAACGCGATGATCGCGCCGGTGGCGGTGCTAGGCGTGGTGCTGGTCTTCGGCACGCTGTTCGTGAGCCTGGGCTGGATGACCCCGGTGGACGTGCTGCCGTTCGCTCTGGTGGCACCGGGCCTCTGCGCGCCGTTGCTGCTGCTGCACTACATCACCCATGACCTGAACCATGCCACCGGTGCCGCCCAGCGCGTGCAGGCGCTGCTGGGGACGCCAGTGCTGGAGCAGCCGGCGCCCGCCAGGCGGCAGTTGCCCACGGGCACCGAAATCCGCGTTGAGCACGTCGGCTACGCCTACGACGCGCAGAACAAGGTGCTGTCGGACGTCAGCTTTACCCTCAAGCCCGGCACGGTGACCGCCATCGTCGGCGCGTCCGGTGCTGGCAAATCTACCCTGGCCCGGCTGCTGCTGCGCTTCTTCGACCCGACCGATGGGCGCATCACGCTCGGCGGCGTGGATTTGAGGCATATCGAGAGCTCGGATCTGTACCAGCGCATCGGTTTCGTGCTGCAGGAGGTGCGCCTCATCCACGCCAGCATCCGCGAGAACATCGCGCTGGGCCGGCCCTCGGCCAGCCAGCAGGAGGTCGAGGACGCCGCGCGCGCCGCGAACATCCATGAGCGCATCCTGGGCCTGCCGCGCGGCTACGACTCGATGATAGGCGAGGATGCGCTGCTCTCCGGTGGCGAGCAGCAGCGCGTGAGCATCGCCCGTGCCGTGCTGCTCGATCCGTCCGTGCTCGTGCTCGACGAAGCCACCGCGGCCGCCGATGCCGAGAACGAGGTGGCGATCCAGGACGCGCTGTCGCGCTTCGCGCAAGGCCGCACGCTGCTGATCATTGCACACCGGCTCGACACGGTGATGCACGCCGACCACATCATCGTGATCGAGAAAGGCACGATCCACGAGCAAGGCCGCCACGCCGAGCTGATTGCGCGCAAAGGCCGCTATGCACGGCTATGGACGCTGGGCGGCTATGAAGAACCCCAGGAGCTGGCGGTGCCGTCATGCTGAAAACCTTCATTCAACTGCTGGGCGACGATGCGCCCGTCTTCCGCCGCTACGTCTCGATGGCCGTGTTCTATGGCCTGCTCAGCGGGCTGACCATCACCACGCTGGCGCCCATTCTCAGCCGCCTTCTGGCCGGCGATACGCGCGGCGCGGCGCTGTGGCTCATCGTGCTGCTGGCCGGCATGACGGCCTGCTGGGGCTGGCGGCGCAAGGTGGAGAAGGCCGGCGTGCGCGTGGGTGTTGCCGTCCTGCAGGGCGCGCGCCAGCGGATCGGCGACCACGTTGCGCGCCTGCCCGTCGGCTGGTTCACGCCGGAGAACAGCGCCCGGCTTGGCCATGTCATCACGAACGGCATGATGGCAGTGGCCCAGCTTCCCGCACACGTGCTCACGCCGGTGATCAGCGGCGCCGTGACACCGGTGGTGATCGTGGCCGCGCTGTTCGCGCGGCACTGGCCGATGGGCCTGATCGCGCTGGCGGCGCTGCCGATCCTGATCGGCGCGTTCCTGATCGCCGCTCGCCTAGGCCAGCGCGCCGATCACACCTTCCATTGCCACTTCGCCCACACCAGCCAGCGCATGGTCGAGTTCGCCCAGGCCCAGTCGGTGCTGCGCGCGTTCAACGGTGGAGGCGGCAGCACGCGTTTGCTTGAACAGGCCATCGACCAGCAGCGCCACTCCGGCACGCGGTTGATCTGTCTGTCGGCGGCGTCCACGGCGCTCAACGCCTGGGTTGTGCAGGCCGTCTTTGCCGCGTTGCTGATCGCCGCCGCGTTGTGGCTCAACGCCTGCCTGGCCGGCGCGCTGGAAGCCGACTCGGCCGTCGCCGTCATCGTGGCGCTGCTGCTGGCCAACCGCTACATCGATCCGCTGCTGGACGTGGCCGGCTATGGCGAGGTCCTGCGCGGCGCGCGCGGCCAGCTCGACGCGGTGCGCGAGATCCTTGCGGTCAAGCCCTTGCCGGAACCGGACCAGCCGCAGGCACCGCGTGATGCGTCGATCGAGCTGCGCGAGGTGAGCTTGCGCTACACACCGGATCAACCCGATGTGCTCAAGGGCGTGAACCTGCGCATCGCGCCGGGCAGCATGACCGCGCTGATTGGCGCCTCCGGGTCGGGCAAGACCACACTGGTGCGGCTGATCGCACGCTTCTTCGATGTGAGCCAGGGCAGCGTACTCGTCGGTGGCGTGGACGTGCGGCAGATGTCCAATGCGCAGTTGGCCGGCCAGATCAGCCAGATCTTCCAGGACAACTACCTGTTTGCGGGCAGCATTGCCGACAACATCCGCATCGGCAAACCCAATGCCAACGATGTCGAGATCATGGAAGCTGCGCGGCAAGCCGGCGTGGCCGAGATCATCGAGCGCCTGCCGCAGGGCATCGACACCCCGGTCGGCGAAGGCGGCGCACGCCTGTCGGGCGGCGAGCGCCAGCGCATCGCCATCGCCCGCGCGCTGATCAAGGACGCGCCCATCTTGCTGGTGGACGAAGCCACCGCCGCGCTGGACGCGGAGAACCAGGCTGCCATCGCCGAGACGCTGGCGCGTCTGCGCGGCAAGCGCACGCTGATCGTCATCGCGCACCAACTCTCGACGGTGGCAATGGCCGACCAGATCGTGGTGCTCGATGGCGGCAAGGTCGTCGAGCAGGGTTCGCCCGCGCCATTGCGCGCAAGCCAGGGGCGCTACGCACACTTCCTGGCCCAGCGCCGGGCCGCCAGAGGCTGGCGCATCGCGGCGGCGTCGAACGGAGACCGCTGCTGATGCGCGCACCTTGGCTTGGGTTGTTCGCCATCCTCTGCGGCGCCTCGGTGCTGGTCGGCGCCCGGCAGATGGCATGGTCGCAGGTGTTCTCGCTGTCGGGCGATGCCTGGCTGACGGTGACGGCCAGCCGCCTGCCCCGCTTGGCGGCGCTTGTTCTGACCGGCGTGGGCCTGTCCGTCTGCGGCGTGATCCTTCAGCAGATCGTCCGCAACAAGTTCGTCGAGCCGGCCACCTCGGGCGGACTGGATGCGGCCAAGCTCGGCATCCTGGTGTCGATGACGCTGGCGCCCGCCGGCGGCCCGATCGGCCGGATGCTGTTCGCGCTGGCCTTCTGCTTCGCCGCGAGCCTGGTCTATGTGGCGATCGTCCGCCGCATCAAATTCAAGAACACCGTCCTCGTGCCAGTCATCGGCCTCATGTACGGCAGCGTGCTCAGTGCCGTGGCCGAGTTCTACGCCTACCGCTACAACATCCTGCAAAGCATGCAGGGCTGGCTGCTCGGCGATTTCTCAAAGGTCGTCCAGGGCAACTACGAGATCATCTACCTGATCCTGCCGATCGTCGCGCTCACCTACCTGTATGCGCACCGCTTCACCGTGCTCGGCATGGGCGAAGGCATGGCCACCAGCCTGGGGCTGAGCTATTCGGCAACGGCGGCGCTGGGCCTGATGCTGGTGGCGGTCACGGTGTCCGCCACGGTCATCACCGTCGGCGCGATCCCCTTCGTCGGGCTGGTCATCCCCAACCTGGTCGCAATGCGTCACGGCGACAACCTGGGCCGGACGCTGCCCATCGTCGCTCTGGGCGGCGCATCGCTGCTGCTGGCCTGCGACATTCTCGGCCGCCTGCTCATCTACCCGTTCGAGGTGCCCATCGGCCTGACCGCAGGCAGCGTGGGCGGCGTGCTGTTCCTCGTGCTCATCATCTGGAAGAAGAAATGAGGCGCTCGCCCTCCCGATATGCCATCTGGATGGTGGTCATCGCCTTGGCTGCGGCTTTCGTCCTCGTGCGATCCGGATTCGACCTCGACTACGTCATTCCCAAACGGCTCGCCCGGCTGGCCGCCATCGTCATCGGCGGAATCTGCGTCGCCGTCTCCTCGATCACGTTCCAGACCATCGCGGGCAACCGGATTCTGACGCCAGCGATCATGGGGTACGAGGCGGTCTATCTGCTGTTGCAGTCGCTGCTGATCCTGGCCATGGGCACGCATGGCCAGGTGGTACTCGGCCAGAGCGGCAACTTCTTCCTTTCCATCCTGTTGATGCTCGCCTATTCGTGGGCCATCCATCGGTGGCTTTTGCGCAACGGCAGGCACAACGTGTATTTCCTCCTCCTGCTGGGACTGGTGCTGACCATGGTGATCGGCACTGTCACACAGTTCGTCCAGCTCAGGATCAGCCCGGGCGAGTTCGCCGTTCTCCAGGGCTTCAGCTACACATCCTTCAACAGGGCACAACCCGAGCAGTTGCTCTATTCGGCCCTTCTGGTCGCGGCCGTGTGCCTGCCAGGGCTGAAGACCCTGCCGATCCTCGACGTGCTCTCGCTGGGTCGCGACCAGGCCATTTCCCTAGGGGTTGATTACCCGCGGTACGTGAGGCTCTACTTCGCGCTGATCGCGGCTCTCGTGGCGGTCTCGACCAGCCTGCTCGGGCCCACGGCCTTCATGGGGATGTTCGTTGCGAACATCGCCTATGCGATGGCCCGGACTTCCAGGCATCGGGTCACGCTGCCAATAGCCTGCGCGATCGCCATCGGCATCTTTATCGTGGCCCAGCTTCTGGTCGAACACGTCTTCAACTACAAGACCACCGTCAGCATTCTCGTCAACCTGGTGTGTGGCGCGTATTTCCTCGCGCTGATGGTTCGCACCCGAGGCATCGCATGATCACCGTTCACAACATTCACAAGGCCTACGGCGCCAAGACCGTCCTCTCAGGCGTCAGCGCGCAATTCCCGGCGCAGCGCGTGACTTCTCTCATCGGCCCCAACGGCGCAGGCAAGACGACGCTGCTGATGCTGATCGCGCGCCTGCTGGAGCCGACCCAGGGCGACATCCTGATCGGGGATCGCAGGGTTTCAAGCATCCGCATCAGCGAATACGCCAAGCACGTCGCCACCTTGCGCCAGTCGCCCGACTTCAACCTGCGCCTGACGGTCGAGGAACTCGTCGCTTTCGGGCGCTTCCCCTACAGCCGCGGCGCGCTCACCCCCGAGGACCACCGCGCGATCGACGAGGCCATCGCGTTCCTGTCGCTGGAAGCGCTGCGCGGGGCCTACATCGACGAACTCAGCGGAGGGCAGCGCCAGATGGCCTTCCTGGCGATGACCATTGCCCAGCAGACGAATGTTCTGTTGCTGGACGAGCCACTCAACAACCTCGACATGAAGCATGCCGTCCAGATCATGCGCGCGCTTCGCCGCTTGTGTGACGAGCAGGGGCGCACCGTGATCCTGGTGATCCATGACATCAATTTCGCGGCCAACTACTCCGATCACATCGTCGCATTGAAGGGCGGCATGGTTCGCTTCTGCGGCCCCGTCGTGGAGGCCGTGACCGAGACACGGCTGCAGGAACTGTATGGACTGGACTTCGAAATCATGCGCGGTGATCGAGGATGCGTGTGCAACTACTTCAATCCATCAGGAGAACTGAAATGACCCGGAATCACGGAAACAGGCGTTGGGCGTTAGCCCTGCTGATGGCCGCAACCGTCGCAATGCAGGGGTGCGACCGGAAACCAGCCGAACCGCCAAAGGCAACCGCACAGCCCGCTTCTGCCAACCAGCCTGCGCAGGAAGCGTTCGCGCCCGTCACGGTTCAGCACAAGCTGGGAACGACCGTCGTCGCGCACCTTCCGCAACGCGCGGCCGCCCTAGACATGAATGAAGTCGATTTCCTCGACCAACTGGGTGTCCCTGTCGTTGGCATGCCGAAGGATTTCGTCCCGCACTTCCTCGCCAGGTACAAGGACGCCCCGGAGGTTCAGGATCTGGGCTCGATCGTTCAGCCCAATCTGGAGCGGGTTCATGCGGCCAGGCCTGAACTGATCCTGATCACCCCGCTCCAGGCGAACCACTACAAGGAACTGAGCGAGATCGCTCCGACGATTCATTTCGATGTGGACTACCGGGATAGCCAGGTCAAGCACATCGAGGTCATCAAGGACCACCTCATGACGCTGGGGCGAATCTTTGGCAAGGAAGGCCTCGCCCGGCAGAAAGCGGCTGAACTGGACGCCAAGGTCGAGGAGGCCAGGCGCATGACCCAGGACCGTCTCGAGAAGGCGCTTGTCGTTCTGCACAACAACGGCGCCTTCAGTTCCTTTGGCGTGCATTCCCGCTACGGGTTCGTCTTCAATGCCCTGGGCGTGAAACCGGCCAGCCCGACCGTGGAGAGCGGCCTGCATGGCCAGCCAATTTCCAGCGAATTCATCCAACAGGCCAACCCCGACATCATCTTCGTGGTGGACCGGACGGCCGTGATGGAGCGCCGTCCGGTCATGGATGCCGGGAGCATGGGCAACCCGCTGCTGCGCCAGACCAACGCCTGGAAGAACGGCCGTGTGGTCTTCGTTGATGCCGAAGCGTGGTACGTCACCGCCGCCAGCCCGACCTCCTTGAAGCTCGTGATCGACGACGTCATCAAGGCCTATCAGCACTGATCTGTTCCGGGGCCAGTCCCTAGCCCTAAGCCAAGAAAGTAATGATTCGTATTCGCCATAGCATTCTCACTCGCAAGACGTGCTGAGAACCAACCCGATCTCAACGGAAAAGAGCTTGTAATGACCAAACGTCACCATCGCACCGCGCGACCTGCGCAGCAGGCGGTGCGCCCCCATCCCGCCTTTGCCCTGAACCGCGCCACAGCCGCCGTGCCGACGGTGCTGCTGCTGGGGATGACCGTGGGTGCCCTGGCCTTGGCCGCCCCGCCGGCACTCGCACAAAGCACCGGCCAGGCGGTGGATGCCTGGAGCCGCTTCAACGTGCCGACCGGCCCGCTGGGCGAGGCCGACGGCCGCTACACGCTGAGCCGGACAGCCCAACAGACGCAAAGCCAAGCCGCGGAAAGTGGGGCTACGCTACCAGCGGTGACGGTACAGGCGAGCTCAGCGATCGACGCCTACGCCGGCGGGCAGGTGGCGTCCGGCAGCCGCGTGGGGCTGCTGGGCGACAAGGATTTCATGGACACGCCGTTTTCCACCATCAGCTATACGGACAAGTTCATCGAAGACCGGCAGGCCAAGGACATCACCGACGTGATCGCCGCCACCGATCCCACGGTGTTCAGCAATGGCGTCACCGGCGCCTGGAGCGAGAACTATTCCATCCGCGGCTTCGCCTCCAACACCAGCGATATCACCATCGGCGGCCTGTTCGGCATGGCGCCGTACTACCGCACCACCCCCGAAATGTTCGAGCGTATCGAAGTATTGAAAGGCCCATCGGCCCTGCTCAACGGCATGCCTCCGGGCGGCTCGGTGGGCGGCACCGTCAATCTGGTGCCCAAGCGCGCGGGCGATGAGCCGCTGACGCGACTGACGGCGACCTACATGTCCAATGCGCAGTTCGGCGGACATGTGGACCTTGGGCGGCGCTTTGGTGAGAACAAACAGTTCGGCATCCGCTTCAACGGGGTCTATCGGGATGGAGAGGGAGCGGTCAACCTGCAGGAAAAGAAGACCCGGTTCGCGTCCCTCGGGCTGGACTGGCGGGGCGAGCGCGCTCGCGTCTCTGCCGACCTCTACAGCAGCGATGACCGCGTGGACGGCGTGACCCGAGGCATCAATCTGGCCCCCGGCGTGGCAGTGCCCAAGCCACCCAGGCCCGAAACCCTGCTGAACCCGGATTGGTCCTTCGTCAACACCAGGGACAAGGGTGCGATTGTCCGCGGCGAATTCGACGTGAGCGAACAACTGACGGCCTATGCAGCCTTCGGCACCAGCAGGACCGACTACAAGTACAACGGTACGATGTCGGCCCAGGTGCTCAACGCGGCGGGCGATGTTCGGCACAGCATGGGCCAACTGGCCTTCGATATTGAAAAGACATCGGGGGAAGCTGGATTGAAGGGCAAGTTCCAAACCGGCAGCGTCAAGCACCAATGGGCTTTGAACGTCACGTACTACTCGGACACCGAAAGAGACTATGGCCGCAGATCGGTCCCGGGCGCGGACTGGACCACCAACATCTACAACCCGGTCTGGGGCCCAGCCGCCGGAATGCGTTGGCCGCCGACCCTCCACACGGAAACGCGCCTGACCAGCTACGGCGTCGCGGATACCCTGTCTTTTGCGCAGGACAGGGTGCAACTGACGCTGGGCGTGCGTCACCAGGAAGTGCTCACCGATACCTTCAGCCTCACGACCGGGGCGCGCAGTGCCCGCTATGACGCAAGCGCCATGACGCCTGCGGCCGCGCTGCTGGTCAAGGCCACGAACCATATTTCCGTGTACGGCAACTATATCGAAGGGTTGAGCAAGGGTCAGACCGCGCCGGCAACTGCCGCCAATGCGGGAGAGCTGTTTCCGCCGGCCAAGACCAAGCAGAAGGAAATCGGCCTCAAGCTCGATCTCGGCGAATTCGCCCACACGGTCAGCTTGTATGAAATCGAGCGGCCAAGCAGCTACACCGACATTTCCACCAACGTCTTTTCCTTTGGTGGAGAGCAGCGCAACCGGGGGGTCGAGTGGGGCTTCTTCGGCTCGCCGCTGCGCGGCGTGCGCTTGATGGGTGGCATCGCCTATGTGGACCCCAAGCTCACCAAGACTGCCGGGGGCATCAACCAGGGCAAGCAGGCAACCGGTGTACCGAAGCTGCAAGGCAAGCTGGGCGTGGAGTGGGACACCTCCGCCGTGCCGGGCTTGACGCTGACCGCCAATGCGACCGCCGTATCCAAGCAATACATCAGTGCCGACAACTCGCTATCGGTGCCGGGCCACACGGTGTATGACCTGGGCACACGCTATGCCACCAAGGTCTCCAGCCATCCGCTGACCGTGCGGGCCAGCGTCAACAACGTGACCAACAAGGCCTATTGGGGAATGCCGCTGTTGTCCGGTTTGGCCCTGGGCGCCCCGCGCACCTTCATGCTGTCGGCCACGATGGACTTCTGAACGATGCGTGCGCATACGCCTCTGATGGCCACGTCTGCTCGCGAGCCTATTGTAACGAGGGTGATGTCCCCAGCGTGCCCTCCAGAGCGCTCTCGATCACCGCCTGAACCTCCCGCGCCCCTTGCAGGCGCCGGATGGCCGTATGCAGCTCGGCAGCCTGCGGCCAGGTCCGTTTCAGGTAGCTGAGCCACAGCTTGACGCGTCCGTGCTCGTGAGCGCAATCGTCATTGGCCTGCAGCTTCTTCAGGTAGCCGGCGATATGGCGGAGCACCGACGGCCATTCCTCGGCGCAGGGCGTTCTGTCCATCAGTCCGCGTATGCGCAAGGCCAGGAATGGATCCGACACGGCGCCCCGCCCGATCATCACGTCGGCACAGCCGCTGACCGCCCGGCAGCGCTCCCAGTCGGCCACCGTCCAGACTTCGCCGTTGGCAGTGACCGGCACGCCCACCGCAGCATCGATACGTGCGATCCATTCCCAGTGGGCCGGCGGCCGGTAGCCATGATCCCGGGTCCTGGCATGCACGACCAAGGACGCCGCGCCCCCTTCGGCCAGGGCCGTGGCGCAATCGATCGCCAGCGCCGTATCGGACACACCAAGCCGCATCTTTGCGGTCACGGCAATGCTGGCAGGCACCGCGGCGCGAACGGACGCAACGATCCGGTTCAGCAGTTCGGGATCCGCCAGCAGCATGGCCCCGCCGCCGTGCCGGTTGACGACTTTGGCCGGGCAACCGAAATTCAGGTCCACGCCATGCGGCGATAGCCGGGCTGCCTGGGCGGCATTCACCGCCAGCCATTCAGGATCGCTCCCCAACAACTGGATCACCATCGGCGTGCCGCTGGGGGTATGGCCTCCGTCGAGGATCTCGGGCGTGTCTCGCTCGTAGACGCGCTCGGGCAGCAGGGAGCCCGTCACCCTCACGAACTCGGACACGCACCCGTCGTACGCGCCCGTGGCGGTCAGCACGTCGCGCAACACGTAGTCGGCAAGCCCCTCCATGGGGGCAAGAAACAGGCGGCTCATACGAAGGCTGGCATCGATGCCGGGAAACGAGGAAACGCCAAACCCACCGTCGGCGCGGGCGTGGCCTCGGCGGCAAGCGCCTGGCGAATGTCTTGGATTGCGGAGGGCATTGGGATTCGCGCTGTGCAGGCGAGTCCGCAGTATGAATCGCCACATTTGACAGGGGTAGCAGCCGCGGTGATTCCGCGCGTTACCCGAATCTGCGTGATTTTAACCGATCGTCCCGATCAGCGAAGGAAGGTCATGCATGCGCTGGGGACTCGCCCCACGCCAGCCCGGCCAGATCGCCGGCGCCGCGAGGGTTCCATGTGTTCCCGGGGGATTGGGAACGCGCAACAGGCCGGCGCGGCGTGCGCCGGCTTACTTCTTGTCCGGCTGATTGAAAGGGAACGTGCCAAACATGTTCTTGGCCTGGCTTTGCATCTGCTCCTGCATCTGCACGAACAGGTTCTTGCTCTGCTCGATGTAGTTGCTCATCATCCCTTGCATCATCGGGCCCTGCATGTTCATGAACTGGGACCACATATCGGGGCTGAATGGCTCGCCCGAGTACAGGCCCTTGGAGTTCTCGGCCAGCTTGCTCTGGATGTCGATGAAGGCCTGGATGTTCTTTTCCAGGTAGGTGCCCATCATGCCCTGCATCGCATGGCCGTAGTAGCGGATGATCTGCGACAGCATGGAGCTTGAGAACATCGGCACGCCGCCCGTTTCTTCTTCGAGAATGATCTGCAGGAGGATGCTGCGCGTGAGCTCGTCGCCGGACTTGGCGTCGATCACCTTGAAGTCTTCGGTATCCATCACGAGCTGCTTGACGTCGGCTAGCGTGATGTAGGTGCTGGTCTGCGTGTCGTAGAGCCGGCGGTTTGGATACTTCTTGATCAGTCGCTCTGCGCCTTTCTTGGTGGTAGCCATCGTGCTCTATCCTTTTATCGTCGCTGTTGCATGCTGCTGCACCGCATGCTGTGCGGTGCGCAAATCGGGACCGCCAGCGGGGGATACAACGTGTTGACCTGCAACGCATGATCTATTTTGGTGCGGGCTAGCCGCTGCCCTGATTCTATGCCCAACAAGGCACTATTGAAAGCCGGACCCGTTAAGGAAAACCCGCACGGGGCAAAGGATTGCGGGTGTTTGGGGCCCGCAATGCCGCGCCACGCCCGCGCGTTGGTGCGGTGCGGGGTGTGCGATGCAATATTGCTGCGGGGTGAGAGGCCTCGCAAGCGGCCGCGGAAATGAAAAAGGTCCTCCGCGGAGGACCTTCCCAAGACAAGAAACCATCCAGGAAAACCAGGGATGGCTTGCCGTTCGTTACCCCATGTGCAGGCCGCCGTTCAGCGAGAAGTCCGCGCCAGTCGAGAAACCCGACTCTTCCGACGCCAGCCACGCGCAGATCGAGGCAATTTCTTCCGGCGCGCCCAGGCGCTTGACCGGAATCGTGCCGACGATCTTGTCCAGGACGTCCTGGCGGATCGACTTGACCATATCGGTAGCAATATAGCCCGGCGAGACCGTGTTCACGGTCACGCCCTTGGTCGCCACTTCCTGCGCCAACGCCATGGTAAAGCCGTGCAGGCCAGCCTTGGCGGTGGAGTAGTTGGTCTGGCCGAACTGGCCCTTCTGGCCGTTGACCGACGAGATATTGACGATGCGGCCAAAGCCACGATCCGCCATGCCGTCGATGACCTGCTTGGTCACGTTGAACAGCGAAGTCAGGTTGGTGTCGATCACGGCATCCCAGTCGGCGCGCGTCATCTTGCGGAACACCACGTCGCGCGTGATGCCGGCGTTGTTGATCAGGATGTCGACCTCGCCCACTTCGGACTTGACCTTGTCGAACGCGGCTTTGGTCGAATCCCAGTCGGCAACATTGCCTTCCGAGGCGACAAAATCGAAGCCCAGGGCCTTCTGCTGCTCGAGCCATTTTTCGCGGCGCGGCGAGTTGGGGCCGCAACCGGCCACGACCTTGTAGCCATCCTTGGCCAGACGCTGGCAGATGGCCGTTCCAATGCCACCCATGCCACCGGTCACGTATGCAATGCGCTGAGTCATATCTACTCCTTGATGGCTAGTTTTTATTGACACCGGCGGCAGGAAGCCCTCCCCCCGCCGGCACACCCCTCAGACCGGCCTGCGCGCCTGTTCGTTGCGTTCGTTGCATTCGTTGCGGCAAGCCCGGCAAATCGTCACTTGCGTTCCACAGCCAGCGCCACACCCATGCCGCCGCCGATGCACAGCGAGGCCAGGCCCTTGTGGGCGTCGCGGCGCTTCATTTCGTGCAGCAGCGTGACCAGGATGCGGCAGCCCGACGCGCCGATCGGGTGGCCAATCGCAATGGCGCCGCCGTTGACGTTGACCTTGGACGTATCCCAGCCCATCTGCTTGTGCACGGCCAGGGCCTGCGCGGCGAAGGCTTCGTTGATTTCCATCAGGTCGAGCTCTTCCACGCTCCAGCCGGCGCGCGACAGGCAGCGCTTGGACGCGGGCACCGGGCCCATGCCCATCACCTTGGGATCGACACCGGCGGTGCCGTAGGCGCGGATCGTGGCCAGCGGGGTCAGGCCGAGTTCCTTGGCCTTGGCTGCCGACATGACCACCACCGCGGCGGCGCCGTCGTTCAGGCCCGAGGCGTTGGCGGCGGTCACGGAACCGGCCTTGTCGAAGGCCGGCTTGAGGCCAGCCAGCGCTTCCTGCGTGACGCCGTGGCGCACGAACTCATCGGTGGCGAACAGCACCGGGTCGCCCTTGCGCTGGGGAATCGGCACCGGCACGATTTCCTCGTCGAACTTGCCGGCCTTCTGCGCGGCTTCCGCCTTGTTCTGCGAGCCGGCCGCGAACGCGTCCTGGGCTTCGCGCGTGATGCCGTATTCCTTGGCGACGTTCTCGGCGGTGACGCCCATGTGGTACTGGTTGTAGACGTCCCACAGGCCGTCCACGATCATGCTGTCGATCAGCTTGGCGTCGCCCATGCGGAAGCCATCGCGCGAGCCCGGCAGCACGTGCGGTGCGGCGCTCATGTTTTCCTGGCCACCGGCCACCACGATCTCTGCATCGCCCGCGGCAATCGCGTTGGCGGCCAGCATCACGGCTTTCAGGCCGGAGCCGCAGACCTTGTTGATGGTCATGGCAGGCACCATTACGGGCAGGCCAGCCTTCAGCGCTGCCTGGCGCGCCGGGTTCTGGCCGGAGCCGGCCGTCAGCACCTGGCCCATGATCACTTCGCTCACCTGCTCGGGCTTGATGCCGGCACGCTCAAGCGCAGCCTTGATGACGATGGCGCCCAGCTCGGGCGCGGGAATCTTGGCGAGCGAGCCGCCGAACTTGCCCACCGCGGTACGGGCAGCGGATACGATGACAATGTCAGTCATTGGGAGGTCCTCTCGAGTTGGATGCAAATAAGGGGGGAAAGAGGCCGGCCCCGCAGGGCGCCGGCCCGGACAAATCCTATG
Organism: Cupriavidus sp. UME77; assembly: GCF_014170355.1. Lineage (NCBI taxonomy): Bacteria > Pseudomonadati > Pseudomonadota > Betaproteobacteria > Burkholderiales > Burkholderiaceae > Cupriavidus > Cupriavidus sp. UME77. Next base: position 14,510 of record NZ_LZZU01000012.1, on the reverse strand, counting down.
CCTTCGCCTTGACGTAGCGGCCCGGTGCCGGCTCGATCGCGCGGTAGTCCTTGTTGCCGTAGTCGGTGGGGGCCGCCTTGCGCGCGCCGGCGTGCTTGGCCAGCCAGGCCGCCCAGTCCGGCCACCAGCTGCCGGCATGCTCAGCGGCGCCGTCGAACCACTCCTGCGCCGAAGCAGGGAGCTTGTCGTTGGTCCAGTGGCTGCGCTTCTTCTTGGCCGGCGGGTTGATCACGCCGGCGATATGGCCCGACGCGCCCAGCACGAAACGCAGCTTGTTCTTGAGCAACGCGGTAGAGGCGTAGGCCGACATCCAGGGCACGATGTGGTCTTCACGCGAGCCGTAGACGTAAGTTGGCACGTCGATGCTGCCCAGGTCCACCGGCGCGTTGCACACGGTCAGCTTGCCCGGCACCTTGAGCTCGTTCTGCAGGTAGGTATGGCGCAGATACCAGCAATACCAGGGGCCCGGCAGGTTGGTGGCGTCGCCGTTCCAGAACAGCAGGTCGAACGGGACCGGCGTATTGCCCTTCAGGTAGTTGTCGACGACATAGTTCCAGACCAGGTCATTGGGACGCAGGAACGAGAACGTGTTGGCCAGTTCCACGCCACGCAGCAGCGCGCAGGGCGTGCCCGCCGCACCACCCAGGGTGTTTTCGCGCAGCTTGACGTGGGCTTCGTCGACGAACACATCGAGCACGCCGGTATCGGCAAAATCGAGCAGCGTGGTCAGCAGCGTCAGGCTGGCGGCGGGACGCTCGCCGCGCTTGGCCAGCACCGCCAGCGCGGTGGAGACGATGGTGCCGCCCACGCAGAAGCCCAGCACGTTGATCTGGTCCTGGCCGCTGATCTCGCGCGTGACTTCGATGGCGCGGATGGCGGCATGTTCGATGTAGTCATCCCAGCTGAGCTCGGCCATCGAGGCATCCGGATTGCGCCAGGAAACCATGTAGACGGTATGGCCCTGCTCCACCATGTAGTTCACCAGCGAGGTCTGCGGCTGCAGGTCGAGGATGTAGTACTTGTTGATGCAAGGCGGCACCAGCAGCAGCGGGCGCGCGAACACCTTGTCGGTGACGGGCTTGTACTGCAGCAACTGGAAGTAGGCGTTCTCGTAGACCACCGCGCCTTCGGTCACGGCCACGTTGCGGCCCACTTCGAAGGCGGATTCGTCGGTCTGCGAGATCTTGCCGCGGCCAAGGTCGTCGAGCATGTTGCGCACGCCGGCCCGCAGCGATTCGCCGCCGGAGTCGATCAGCTTTTTCTGTGCCTCCGGATTGGTGGCGAGGAAATTGGCCGGCGACATGGCGTCGACCCATTGCGAGATCGCAAAACGGATGCGCTGGCGGGTCTTGGCATCGGCTTCGACCGCGCCCGCCAGCTCATTCATGGCGCGCGCATTGATCAGGTAGAAAGCGGCGGCGTAGTGAAACGCCGCGCTGCTGCGCCAGGCGTCGCCGGAAAAGCGGCGATCGGCCAGGGCCGTGGCGGGATTGGCGCCGCCCTCGGCCATGCTTTGCCAGAGCGCGGTGAAGTCCTTCATGTAGCGTTGCTGGATGTCGGCCAGTTGATCGGGCGCGATTTTCACGCCCGCCATGGCGGAACCCTTCAATGCCTCGAAACCGGGGATAAATGGCATGCCAGGCATGCCCTGCTGGGTCGTCGCACCGTTAGCCTGTGCCTGACGGGACCATTCCAGCCATGTCGCTGGATCAAATGGCCCCGAAGCAAATGAAAACGGTTGGGACTTGTCTTCCTTGGTGGAAGCTGCCGCACCTTTGCCGGTTGCCATGATGTTTCGTCTCTCTGCCGTCACTTATTTGAAAGCTGGCTGGGCGGCGTACTACCACCGCGGGGCTCTCCCCCGCCGCCAGCCTCGGAACCGGCCCGCGCTGACGCCCTCGGCTGGTGACGTCATGCGGTATGCTTGCCGGACACGCCGCGCCGCGGATCTGAACGTCCCGGCGGAGCCTGCGAATGCCTGCTAGCACACAGCCTTGCAGCGCATTCGAGGCCATTGTTGCCTTGCAATGTTATGCCTGTCAATGCGGAAAAATGCGCGGAGCGGCGCTAACGGCAAAATGCGCTCAGCGCGAACCTGCGAGCCTCCCTTTGGCGACACTCCGGCCACGGGGCTAGCTTGCCCGAGAAGGATGACTTTCTGATGTATATCGTTGCAATCGGTTGGCTGTATGTGGTCCTGATGATGGCCATTACCGAGCATACCGTGGTCGCGGGACTGGCCACGTTCGTCTTTTACGGCCTGTTCCCGGTGGCGATCCTGGTGTACATCATGGGCACCCCGGGGCGCCTGCGCCGGCGCAAGGCAGAGGAAGCGAGGCAGGCGAAGAGCGCGCAAGCGCCCGCCGGCCCCGTGGCACCTGCAGAATCCGCAGGGCCGGAACAGCCGCCTGCCCGGGATTGACGCTGGGAAAGTTTCAGGCGGCCAGCCAGACCAGGCTGGCCATGCGCCCCGTGACGCCGTCGCGCCGGTAGGAGTAGAAGCGCTGCGCATCGCCAACGGTGCAGGCGTCGCCGCCGTACACCGCGGTGCAGCCGGCGCGGGCCAGGCGGATGCGGGCCAGCGCGTAGATATCGGCGAAGTACTTGCCGCCCGCGCCGGCGCGGAAGGCAAGATCCACCTGCGCCGTCTCGTCAGGCCGCGCCTGGGCCAGGAAAGCCTGCCGGACTTCGGCGCCAACTTCGAAGGCATCCGGGCCGATGGCCGGCCCGAGCCAGGCCAGCCATTGCGCCTGCGCGCCAGCCGGCTCGCCAACCTGCTTGCCCATGCGAGCCAGGGTTGCCTCGATTACGCCGCCACACAGCCCGCGCCAGCCGGCGTGCGCGGCGCCAACCACCGTGCCGGCACGGTCGCACAGCAGCACGGGCAGGCAATCGGCGGTCATCACGGCGCAGACCCGGCCAGCGGTCGTGGCAATGCTGGCGTCCGCCTGCGGAACCACGCCATCGGCGGCAAACTGGTCCTCGGTGGCAATCGCGCAGCCATGCACCTGCTCCAGCCAGCCCGGTGCGGCCGGCAGCCGCGCCGCCAGGCGTGCGCGGTTGGCCGCGACCGCGGCGGCATCGTCGCCCACATGGGTGCCAAGGTTCAGCCCGCCCGGGCTGCCGTCAGCCAAGCCGTAGGGGGCCTCGCTGACGCCACCCTGGCGGGTGGTGGACAACGCGCGCACCCGCGCCGGCGCCGGCCAGTCGGGGACCAGCCAGGGCACCTCAGTCGTCATCGCCGTATTCCCATGCGCCGTCCTCGCCTTCCGTCCAGCCGTCGTCCTCGTCTTCGTCGCCGGCACGGTCAAAGTCGAGCGCTTCGATCAGCGCCTGCAAGTCATCGGGCGGCTGCGCTTCCCAAGATACGAGCTTGCCGGTGGCCGGGTGCACCAGCCCAAGCCGGAAGGCGTGGAGCGCCTGGCGCGCCAGCGGCACCGGCAGCGGTGCCTTGATGGCCGGACGTTGGCCGCGCTGGGTGGCGGCGCGGTGATAGACCGGATCGCCCACCATGGGATGGCCGATTGACTCGAAGTGGACGCGAATCTGGTGGGTGCGGCCGGTTTCGAGCTGGCACATCACCATGGACACGTGGCCGCGCCCGAGCGGCACCGTGCCAAGGGTACGGAAATGGGTGCGCGAGGGCTTGCCGCTGTTGGTGAGCACGATCGCCATGCGGATGCGCTCGCGCGGATCACGGCCGATCGGCGCATCGATGGTGCCGGACTCGGGCGTCACGCCCCACACCAGCGCCAGGTAGCTGCGCTTGACGGTACGCGCCTGCAGCTGGCGCACCAGGTCGGTCTGGGCGGTCAGCGTGCGGGCCACCACCATCAGCCCCGATGTTTCCTTGTCGAGCCGGTGGACGATGCCCGCGCGCGGCAGGCTTGCGGCCTCCGGGTAGCGGTGCAGCAGGCCGTTTAGCACCGTGCCGCCCCAGTTGCCGGCGGCAGGATGCACCACCAGGCCGGCGGGCTTGTCGATGACCAGCAGCGTGGCGTCCTCGTACACGACGTTGAGCGGCACGTCTTCGGCCACGAAGGCGCGCGATTCTGCCGCCGCCTGCGGACGGACCACGACCCGCTCGCCCATCTGCACGGAGGACTTGGAGCGGCGCACCTCGCCGTCGACCAGCACCGCCCCGTTCTCGATCCATTGCTGCAGGCGGCTGCGCGAGAAGCCGCTGAGGTGGCGTGCCAGCAACTTGTCGAGGCGTTCGCCGTGTGACGCACCATCGACTTCAATCTCTACCGGCTGCATTTCCAATTCGATTGGCGATGCCTCCGCTCCTGCCTCCAGGCCGCCTAGCGCGGCCACATCGGTCAGGTCTTCCAGGTCCTCCACCTCGTTCAAGATGTCGGTTGAATCGGCAGCTTGCTGCTCGATGCCCTTGGCGGCGGTTTCCGACAAGGGGCTTGGGCTATAATGCTTGACGCTATTTTTCATCCGGGATACGTTGCCCATGCAATTGATGAGCATGAAGCGCGCCAGCTGGCGCGCAAGAATTGGAGCGATTCTGCTCGCAGGCGGCTGCGTCATGCTATCGGCGTGCGGCCTGCTGTCGGATCAACCAGACGAAACTGCCGGCTGGTCGGCTAACAAATTATATTCGGAAGCCAAGGACGCACTAGATTCCGGCGACTTTACCCGAGCTGTGAAGCTGTACGAGAAGCTTGAGGGACGTTATCCCTTCGGCCGTTTCGCCCAGCAGGCACAGATCGATACCGCCTACGCCAACTACAAGGACGGCGAAACCGCCGCCGCGCTTGCCTCGGTCGACCGCTTCATCCAGTTGCATCCGAATCACCCGAACGTGGATTATGCCTATTACCTGAAGGGCCTGATCAACTTCAATGACAATTTGGGCTGGCTTGGCCGTTTTTCCGGCCAGGACCTGAGCGAGCGTGACCCCAAGGCCGCGCGCGCTGCTTATGACGCCTTCAACACGCTGGTCACGCGCTTCCCGGACAGCAAGTACACGACGGATGCTGCCGCGCGCATGCAGTACATCGTGAACTCGCTGGCCCAGCACGAGGTCCATGCGGCACGCTACTACTACCGCCGTGGCGCCTACCTGGCCGCCGCAAACCGGGCTCAGCAGGCGCTCAAGGACTACGACGGCGCGCCGGCCAACGAGGAAGCGCTGTACATCATGATCCGCTCGTACGATTCGCTGGGCATGAAGGACTTGCGCGACGATACCGCCCGCGTGATGGAAAAGAACTTCCCCAACAGCGATTACATCAAGTACGGGGAACGCCGCAAGGACAAGTCCTGGTGGGAAGTGTTCTGAACGTCAGGCACGGCGCTTGAGCGCGCTGACAACAAAAAACCCGATCGGAAGATCGGGTTTTTTGTTTGTTGGCCGCCGCCCGCGCCAGGTGGTCAATCGGGCGCGGCTTGCCCTGCGGCGTCATCAGCCGCCGGTGCGCCTTCGCCATTGCGCAGCGACTCCAGGAAGTGGACCACCGTCTCGGCCTCGCGCGTGCGCTTGAAGGGCGGCAGGCTCTGCCAGATCTGGCGGCCGTAGGGCTTCTCCACCAGCCTGGTATCGCAGATCACCAGCACGCCACGGTCGGATTCCGAGCGGATCAGCCGCCCCGCGCCCTGCTTGAGCGTGATCACGGCATGCGGCAACTGATGCACGGCGAACGGGCTCAGGCCCTTCTTTTGCAGCACTTCCATGCGCGCCGCCAGCACGGGATCGTCGGGCGGGGCGAACGGCAGCTTGTCGATGATGACCAGCGAGAGCGCCTCGCCGCGCACGTCGACGCCTTCCCAGAAGCTCTGGCTGCCCACCAGCACCGCATTGCCAAGCTCGCGGAAGCGGTCCAGCAATTCGGTTCGGCTGGCCTGGCCCTGCACCAGCAAAGGCAGCTCCAGGCCGCGTTCGGCAAAGGCCTCGTAAAGCAGGTCGGAGGCACGCTGCACTGCCCGCAGCGTGGTGCACAGCAGGAAAGCGCGGCCGCCGGCGGCCTCGATCAGCGGCAGCGCGGTCTGCACCACGGCGTCGGTGAACTGCGGCGACTGCGGCGCCGGCAGGTCGCGTGGCACGTAGAGCAGCCCCTGGGTGGCGTAGTCGAACGGGCTGGGCAACGTCAGCGACTTGTCCTTGTCCAGGCCAAGCTGGGCCGCATAGTGCGTGAAATTGCCCTTCACGGATAGCGTAGCCGAGGTGAAGATCCAGGCGCGCGGGTGCCCTTCGCGCTGGCGCGTGAAGATCGGCGCGATCGACAAGGGCGTGCGGTGCAACTGCACGGTCTGGGAGAACACCTCGACCCAGCGCACGGTTTCCGGCCCGAAGGCCGCGCTGGCCGGGGCTTTTTCATCGCCCCCTGCAGCGGCGGGCGGTGACACCGCCTTGGCATCGTTGCGCCAGGCGGCCAGGCGCTGGTCGAGCTCCACCGCGCGGCGATGGCACTGCTCCAGTGACTCGGCACGTTCGGCCTGGCTCTCAAGCAGGGTCACGAATTCCGACAGCGCGCTTTCGAGCGCGTCCAGCGTCTCGAAGAATGGCTTGCCGATGCGGGGGTCCGCCTCGATCTGGCTCACCGCCAGGCGGGAATTGTCCCGGGTGAAGGCCAGGCGCAGGTCCCGCGCGGCGCGCTCCAGGGGGGCCGCGATCCGCACCCAGTCGGCGGCGTCCCGCGCGTGCGAGAGACCCTCGGCCACGGTGTCCCGCGCCAGCTCCAGCAGCTGGCTGGTAGACAGGCTCTCGCCGAAGAACAGCGTCGCCGTATCGGGCAACTGGTGCGCTTCGTCGAAGATCACCGTATTGGCAGCCGGCAGCAGCTCGGCCATGCCCGTGTCACGCAGCACCACGTCGGCAAAGAACAGGTGGTGGTTGACCACCACGATGTCCGCCTGCTGTGCTTCCTTGCGAGCGCGCATCACAAAGCACTCTTTGTAGCTCGGGCACTCCGTGCCCATGCAGTTGTCGCGGGTCGAGGTGACCAGTTGCCAGACCGGCGCGTTTTCCGGCACCGAGGCCAGCTCGCCCTTGTCGCCCGACGACGTGACTTTGGCAAAGCGGGCGATCTCGCGCAGCCAGGCGGCATCCTGGCGCGAAGCCAGGCGGCCCTGGATCTCGGCCCGCTCCAGGTGGTAATGGCAGAGGTAGTTGGCCCGCCCCTTGAGCAGCGCCACCGACACCGGCACATTGAGCGCTTTGCGCACCGTGGGGATATCGCGAAGGAAAAGCTGGTCCTGCAGGTTCTTGGTGCCGGTGGAGAGGATCACCTTGCCGCCCCACAGCATGGCCGGAACCAGGTAGGCAAAGGTCTTGCCCGTGCCCGTGCCGGCCTCGACGATGACCGTGTCTGCCCGCTCGATCGCCCCGGCCACGGCGGCGGCCATCTGCTCTTGCGCCGCGCGCGGGCGATAGCCTTCGATGCCGGTGGCCAGGGTCCCGGTCTCGGCAAAGATGGTGGCCAGTTGGGCGGCGTGCGAAACCGCCGTACCGGCCGGCCCGGCAGCGCTGGCCGCCGTTGCTTCGGGCGAGTCAGATGTGTCGGGCGTAGCGGCGCGATCAGACGGATCTGACGTTACGGTGGCGGCGGGCAGGTCTTCGGAATCGGGCAAGGCGAGGCTTTTTGGCGAGCCGCTTCAAGAGCGGCCCGGGGCAAGGGGAATCGGGGAATCAGGCGGGCACGTCCGGCTCGAGCTGAAGCTGCAGCAAGGTAATCGCATCCTTGAGCTTGAGGCGGCGCTTTTTGAGTCGGCGCAGTTGCAGCTCATCGTGCGCGGCATCAGCCGCCATGCGGTCGATCAGGTAATCGAGATCGCGATGCTCGATCTGCAATTCCATGATCTGTCGCGATAAGGTATTCAGGTTGCGGTCCATGGGCTCCCCCGCTCAAAGCCGGCGCTGGGCGCCGGCGGGCCGGTACGGCAAATGACGTGGGCGCGGCCAGGTGCGTCGCGCCCACGTCCGGCACCGGCTATTGTCGCCGGTATTGCCCCCGGCTGTGGGCGCGGCGCTTAGCCGCTCAGAAACCGAAGGGACGTGGCGCGGACGCCTGACCCTGCTGCTCCTTGGCCTTGGCACGGCGCTCGTCGACGTCTTTCTGCCGTTGCTCGGCGTCACGCTGCTTTTGCTCGTAAGCCTTTACATTTTCCTGCCGCTGCTTGGCTTGCTGCGCGCCCTGCTCCTGAGCGGCCTTGACGCGGGCATCGAAGTCGGCCTGCTTCTTGTCGTAGGCCTGGGCATTGGCGGCGCGCTGCGGCGCATCGGCCTCGTGCTGCGCATCGCGCAGTTTCTGCTCTTGCTGCTTGCGCTCGTAGCTTTCGCGGCTGGCACGCTCGTTGGCGTCGCGGCTGGGCTGCTCCGCTTCGTACTGGGCACGCTGGATCGCCTGTTGCCGGTCACGCTCGGCCGCCTTGAATGCGCGCTCCGCGTCACCGACCTCGAGCTCGCGCTTGCGCAACACCTGCAACTCGGCGCGCTGCGCGTCCTTGGCTTTGTCGATGCAATGCGTGACAAAGAACTTGTTGTAGCAATCGTGCTCGGCCGTGCCATACCGATAGGTGGTCCAGGCGCGCGAGTCGCTGATGGCCTTGCGCTCCGCGGCGAAATCCCGGGGCGGCGTTTGCGGCGCGCCAGCAGCGGCAGGAGGCTGTGAGGCACCAGGTGCCGCCTGCGCCTGGCCGAGCGTTGGCAGGAACAACGCCGCCAGGCCAGTGGCAAGCACGGCGAGCCGCAGCTGCGCGGGCAGCAAGCGGGCCGCGCGGAGCACAGCCGGCGTGGCGAGGCGGTCGGGGAACGCGGCCGCAAGGGCGGTCGGATGTGGCTTGACGATCATGCTTGGATTCTAACATCCGCCTGCCGGTTGCCGCGCTTGTTGCCACGCTTGTTGACATACGGGCAGGCCGCCATCCCGGCGCGGCGCCACCGCCCCTGCGGGCACCCCGGGTCACGCGGGCAGTACCCTCCCCGAGCGCCTCGCCGCGTGGCGGCAAGCTTGTGGCAAAATGCCCCGCTTTCGACCGACTGTTTTCCTGATGTCCACTCTGCCAGCTTCCGTCATGCAAAAGATCGTGTCGCTCATCGCGGCCGAACTGTCCGTCCAACCCCGCCAGGTGGCGGCGGCCGTAGAACTGCTCGACGAAGGCGCGACCGTCCCGTTCATTGCGCGCTACCGTAAGGAAGTGACCGGCAACCTGGACGACACGCACCTGCGTAATCTGGAAGAACGCCTGCTCTATCTGCGCGAGATGGAAGAGCGCCGCGCCACCATCCTCGCCTCGATCGAGGAACAGGGCAAGCTGACGCCCGAGCTGCGCGCAGCCGTCGAAGGCGCGGAAACCAAGCAGGTCCTGGAAGACCTTTACCTGCACTACAAGCCCAAACGCCGCACCCGCGCCCAGATCGCGCGCGAATGCGGGCTGGAACCGCTGGCGCTGGCGCTGCTGGCCGATCCCACGCTGGACCCGCAGGTGGAGGCCGCCAAGTACGTCAACGGCAACCCCACCGCCGACGGCGGCGTGCCGGACGTCAAGGCCGCGCTGGATGGCGCGCGCGACATCCTGTCGGAACAATTTGGCGAAACCGCCGAGCTGCTTGGCAAAGTGCGCGAGCACCTGTGGAGCAACGGCGTGGTCACCTCCTCGGTGATGGAAGGCAAGGAAGGCGCGGAAGAAGAGAAATTCCGCGATTACTACGAATACAGCGAAACCATCCGCACCATTCCGTCCCACCGCGCGCTGGCGCTGTTCCGCGGCCGCAATGCGGGCGTGCTGATGGTCAAGCTCGGCCTGGGCGAGGAACAGGACGCGATGGTGCCGCACCCGTGCGAAGGCATGATCGCGCGCCATGTCGGCATCCAGAACCAGAACCGCCCGGCCGACAAATGGCTGGCCGACGTCTGCCGCTGGTGCTGGCGCGTCAAGGTGCAGCCGCACCTGGAAACCGAGCTGCTGACCCAGCTGCGTGAAACCGCGGAAAGTGAAGCCATCAAGGTGTTCGGCCGCAACCTGCACGAACTGCTGTTGGCCGCGCCGGCGGGTCCGAAGTCCGTGATGGGCATCGACCCGGGCATCCGCACCGGCTGCAAGGTGGCCGTGGTCGACGCCACCGGCAAGCTGATCGACACCGCCACCATCTACCCGCACGAGCCGCGCCGCGACTGGAACGGCTCGCTCGCCACGCTGGCGCGCATGGCCAAGCAGCACAATGTCATGCTGGTCTCGATCGGCAACGGCACCGCCAGCCGCGAAACCGACAAGCTGGTGCTGGACCTGATGAAGGCATTGCCTGAAGCCAAGCTGACCAAGATCGTGGTCAGCGAAGCCGGCGCATCGGTGTACTCGGCATCGGAACTGGCCGCCAAGGAATTCCCGGACCTCGACGTGTCGATCCGCGGCGCGGTCTCGATCGCGCGGCGCCTGCAGGACCCGTTGGCGGAACTCGTCAAGATCGATCCCAAGTCGATCGGCGTGGGCCAGTACCAGCATGACGTGAACCAGCGCGAGCTGGCCCGCGCGCTGGACGCCGTGGTGGAGGATTGCGTGAACGCCGTGGGCGTGGACGTGAATACCGCCTCGGCCCCGCTGCTGGCCCGTGTGTCCGGCCTGAACACGGTGCTGGCGCGCAATATCGTCGAGTACCGCGATGCCAACGGGGCCTTCCCCAATCGCGCCGCGCTGAAGAAGGTGCCGCGACTGGGTGACAAGACGTTCGAGCAGGCCGCTGGCTTCCTGCGCGTCAACGATGGCGACAATCCGCTGGATCGCTCCTCGGTCCACCCGGAAGCCTACCCGGTGGTCAAGCGGATCCTCGACCAGATCAAGAAGGGCCTGCCGGAAGTGATGGGCAATCGCGAAGCGCTGCGTGGCCTGTCGCCGACATCCTTCACGGATGAGACCTTCGGCCTGCCGACCGTGCGCGACATCCTGTCCGAACTGGAAAAGCCCGGCCGCGACCCGCGCCCCGAGTTCAAGACCGCAACCTTCCAGGACGGCGTGGAAGACATCAAGCACCTGCAGCCGGGCATGGTGCTCGAAGGCGTGGTCACCAACGTTGCCGCCTTTGGCGCGTTCGTCGATATCGGCGTGCATCAGGACGGACTGGTCCACATCTCCGCCCTGTCCACCAAGTTCATCAAGGATGCGCACGAGGCGGTCAAGGCTGGCCAGATCGTCAAGGTCAAGGTGATGGAGGTGGACGTCAAGCGCAACCGCATTGGCCTGACCATGCGCCTGGACGACGAGCCTGGCCAGGGCCCGGTCCGCGCGGGCCAGACCGACCGCGGCAACGCGCCGCGCCAGGGTCAGGGCCAGCGGGCCGGCCAGGGCAAGGGGTTCGGCGGTAATCAGCGCCGCGATGAACCGTCAGGCGCCATGGCGGCAGCCTTCGCCAAGCTCAAGCGCTGAGCCTGGCGGTACTGAAGTAAAAAAAGCCCCTGTGCCATGTGCACAGGGGCTTTTTTCTTTCGCGGGCCAGTGAGGCTGGCCCGGCCGCTACCGCGGCATGCGAACGGCGGGGGCTGCCGTCAGATCTCCACCTTGGTGCCCAGCTCAACCACACGGTTGGCCGGAATCTGGAAGAAGTCCGAGGGCTTGGCACCGTTCTGATGCATCCACGCGAACAGGCTTTCGCGCCACATCGACATGCCCGGCAGCTTCGACGGAATCACCGATTCGCGGGCGATGAAGAACGAGGTTTCCATCAGCTCGAAGTGCATGTTGAGCTTGCGCTGGGCCAGATCCAGCACCCGCTGCACATCCGGCGTTTCCTTGAAGCCGTATTCGGACTTGAGGATGAACACGCCGCCGCCCAGATCCTTGCAGGTCAGGCGATGGTCATCGTCCACATAGGGCACGTCGCGCGTGACAAAGCTCAGGAACACCACGCGCTCATGCAGCACGCGGTTGTGCTTGAGGTTGTGAAGCAGCGAAACCGGTACCGACTCGGTGTTGCCGGTCAGGAACACAGCCGTGCCTTCGACCCGATGCGGCGGGTGCGCCAGCAGGCCACCGATAAACGGCTCGAGCGGAATGCCATCTTCCAGGCTGCGCGCGCGCAGCAGCTTGCGCCCGCTGTGCCAGGTCATCAGCAGGAAGAAGGCGGTGCCGCCCATCAGCAGCGGGAACCAGCCGCCCTCGGCGATCTTGAGCAGGTTGGCCGAGAAGAACGCCAGGTCGACCAACAGGAAGGTCAGGCCGATCAGGGTCACCAGGATCGGGTTCCACTTCCACACGTTGCGCATGACCACGGCGGCCAGGAACGTGGTGATCACCATGGTGGTGGTGACCGCGATACCGTAGGCGGCCGCCAGGTTGTCGGATTTCTTGAAGGCCACCACCACGATCACCACCAGCACCAGCAGGAGCCAGTTGATGACCGGCAGGTAGATCTGGCCGATTTCAGCGTCCGACGTATAGCGGATGCGCATGCGCGGCACGAAGCCCAGCTGGATGGCCTGGCTGGTCAGCGAGAATGCGCCCGAGATGACGGCCTGCGAGGCGATCACCGTGGCGCACGTGGCCAGCAGCACCATGGGGATCAGCAGGGGCTGCGGCACCATCAGGTAGAACGGATTGCTGATGGCTTCGGGGTTCTGCAGCAGCATCGCGCCCTGGCCGAAGTAGTTCAGCATCAGGCAAGGCATCACCACCGCGAACCAGCCCATGCGGATCGGCCGGATGCCAAAGTGGCCCATATCGGCGTACAGCGCTTCCGCACCGGTCAGCACCAGGAACACCGAGCCAAGCACCACAAAGGCCTGCAGCGAATGCTCCATCAGGAAGGTGACCGCGTAGTACGGGTTGACCGCCATCAGGATCGAGGGCACGTGCATCATGTGATACACACCCAGGGCGCCTAGCGCGGCGAACCACACCATCATGATGGGCCCGAACAGCTTGCCCACCGCGGCGGTGCCGCTGCGCTGGATCATGAACAAGGCCGCCAGGATCACCAGCGTGATCGGTATGACGAAGTGCGACAGCCCGGGCGCGGCGATCTCCAGGCCCTCCACCGCGGACAGGACCGAGATCGCCGGGGTGATCACCGCGTCGCCATAGAACATGCAGGCGCCGAAGATGCCGAACATCATCAGCAGCTTTGCCATGCGCGAGCGCGGTGCCGCGGTGCGCAGCGCCAGCGCCATCAGGGCCAGGATGCCGCCCTCGCCGTCGTTGTCGGCGCGCATGACGAACATCACGTACTTGAGCGAAACCACGATGATCATCGCCCAGAACAACATGGAGATGATCCCCATGACGGCGGCGTCGCTAAATGGGATGCCGTGCTCGGTGCTGAAGCACTCCTTCAGGGCGTACAACGGGCTGGTACCGATATCGCCGAAGACGACGCCGATCGCCCCGATCACCAGCGCACGCTTGCTGGGACTTTCGACGAAATAATGACTGGTTGCGGGCTGGGTCATGGATAAGGGTAAGGTTGAAAGGCTCGCGCAACGGCATCGGCACACGGAGATGTGCGCCCGAGATGGCGCAACGGCACCGTGCCGCTATTGCATTGCACAAACGCGCGCCATTCTAGATGAAGTGCCGGGTGACGACCACTAGGGAGCATCCCGCCTTGAGGAACCTGCCTCGTGCTGGTGACGTGGCAAGCATGCGAGGGAAGTCCCGCCCGGTCAAGCGCTTGCGCGGGGTGGACCACCAGATCGCCCACGAATAGGGGGATACGCACGTTGCTGCATCGCCACAAATTGCGCACAATTAGTCACAATTGAACATGAGGCGTGTGCGGATCAAACGCCAAGATAGCGATCCAGCAAGCCGGGTTCCACCGCCAGTTCGGCCGCAGGCCCGTTCATGACGACCATGCCCTTCTCCAGCACCACCACGCGATCCGCATTGGCCAGCACCGTGCGGTAGTTGCGATCCACCACCACAGACGCAATGCCGGTGGCGCGCACGGTGGCAATGACCTGCCAGATCTCGGCGACAATGCGTGGCGCCAGGCCTTCGGTCGCCTCATCGAGGATCAGGCAGTCCGGGTTGGTCATCAGGGCCCGTCCGATCGACAGCATCTGCTGCTCGCCGCCGGACAGTTGCTGGCCTCCGTGGCCAAGGCGCTCCTTGAGGCGCGGGAACAGGTCCAGCACCCTTGCCTCGTCCCAGTCCATCCGGCCGGACGGCCCTTTGCGCGCCGCCATCAAGAGGTTCTCGCGCACTGAGAGATTGGGGAAGATGCCCCGCCCTTCGGGCACATAGGCCACGCCCAGGCGTGCCACTTCATATGGCTGCGCACGGGAGACGTCGCGCCCGCCGGCGAGGATGGTGCCCTCGCGCTGCCGCACATGGCCCAGCAGAGTACGCAGCAGCGTGCTTTTGCCCATGCCGTTGCGCCCCAGCAAGCCCACGGTCTCGCCCGTGCCGACGCTGAAATCGATCCCGCGCAGGACGTGGCTGCTGCCATACCAGGCATGCACGCCGCGTGCGGCAATCATCTCGCTTTGCGCGCTCATGCTGCCTGCTCCCTATGCGAGGCCGCCTGGCGGGAGTCCGCCCCCTGCTGGCCCCCCTCGCCCGCCGTGCCC
>NZ_LZZU01000011.1:0-94122 GCF_014170355.1 Cupriavidus sp. UME77 | reverse complement strand
GGGTCAACCCAGTACAGCTGGAACACATGCTTTGCAATATCCAGCCCAAATGTCATAGCATTCATTTCGGGTCCCTCCGTTCCTGTAGTGGTGGTGAGATCTTCCACTCTGGCACATTGCGATGCCGTTCGGTCTGGAGGGACCCCCCTCTCATCAGACTCTTTTTTGCCCGACCCACACTACCGTGTCGCCACCTCGCGCTCCACTGCGGGGACGGGGCGCGTTCATACCATCTCTTCTTTGCGTCGGCAAAGAAGACTAACGAGAAGAAAGCCGACCCTGCCGGGAGCAGAGCAATAAGGCTTTCGAGTGTCGATGATATCGTCGTATGGCCCGGAGTGTTGGCTAGCGAATCCTACCGGCTCACAGGTCATCATTTATGCATGACCCATGGGTTACGTGGCGCGGCCCTTGACCTCGTGCGCGGTGACCATTCCCACATCTGCCGTTCGCGGGGCGAAGTGCTGCGCCGTTTCGGGTGTGGCTGGTTTCGTGGTTTTGTCTCCGAGGACGAGCGCCGTGAGTGTGGTGAGGCCCCCGGTAGTAGACACCACTTGCTTCAAGCCGTCTGTCGCTCGCGGAGCGGCCGGCCACGAAGTTGCAGGCGCACCGGTTCCGTCGTGGGCGCGGTGGCACCGGATTGATATGCCCAAGGCCCTGACCACCGCGCCCGCCCCACCACGAAACCATTGATGGGCGATGTGTCGTGATGGTCCGCGCCGGTAACGGCAGATGGTCGAACGCTCACCGGGCAAAGCGATCAGGGGCACCACCACGTGACCATTGGGTCATGCAGTTACGATGACCTCTGAGCCGGTAAGGCAAAGGCCAGCCAACACTCGGGGCCGTACGACGCAACCGCACCCCCACATAAGCCCGATTGCTCTGCCCCCGGCAGGGTCGGCTTTCTTCTCGTTAGTCTTCTTTGCCGACGCAAAGAAGAGATGGTATGAACGCGCCCCGTCCCCGCAGTGGAGCGCGAGGTGGCGACACGGTAGTGTGGGTCGGGCAAAAAAGAGTCTGATGAGAGGGGGGTCCCTCCAGACCGAACGGCATCGCAATGTGCCAGAGTGGAAGATCTCACCACCACTACAGGAACGGAGGGACCCGAAATGAATGCTATGACATTTGGGCTGGATATTGCAAAGCATGTGTTCCAGCTGTACTGGGTTGACCCGGAGACCGGCGAGATTCACAACCAGCGATTCCAGCGGCAAAAGCTGATCGAGTTTCTAGCTCAGCACAAAGGACGCGTGGCGCTGGAGGCATGCGGCAGTGGGCACTGGTGGGCGCGCAAGCTCATGGCGCTCGGGTATGAGGTGAAGCTGCTGCACGCGAAATTCGTTCGGCCATTCGTGCAGACCAACAAGACCGATGCCGCAGACGCGCGAGCGATCTGGACTGCGGCACAACAGTTGGACATGCCTGCGGTGACGCCGAAGACGGCAGAGCAGCAGGCCACGCTGGTGTTGCATCGGATGCGCGAGCAGCACATCAAGATGCGGACCATGATGATCAATGCCCTGCGTGGGGCGCTCTATGAGTTTGGCTTGAGCTTCAAAAAGGGGCGCCAGGCAGGCCTAGCGGAAATGCGCGAGCGGTTGGCCGAAGTCGAGGAAGACGTGCCCGCGAGGATGTTCGAAGCGTTGCGCGAGCAGTTCGACCTGATCGGCCGCCTGGACAAGGGCATCGAGGGGCTGGAGGGACAAATCAAGGCCTGGTCCCAGACGCAGCCAGAGTGCCAACGGCTGATGACAATTCCGGGTATCGGCATGCTCACGGCCACAGCACTGGTGGCGACTATCGGCGATGCGCGCGGCTTCCGATCGGGGCGGCAACTGTCGGCCTATCTCGGGCTGGTGCCGCGTCAGCACGGCACTGGGGGCAAGGTGCGCCTGGGCGCGATCAGCAAACGCGGTGACCGCTATCTACGCATGCTGCTGATCCATGGTGCCAGGGCAGTCCTGTTCCGAGCCAAGGACAAAGGCTTGTGGTGCGAACAACTGGCACGCCGACGGCCCACCAACGTGACGGTGGTGGCGCTAGCCAACAAGGCGGCGCGAACTGCGTGGGCCGTGCTGATGGGCAATGAGCCGTATGAAAGAGACCATGAGTTAAAGAAAGCCGAGAGGGCCAAGCAAACGGCGAATTCCGCGCTAGGCCAGCCCCGCCTACAACGACCGTAGGCGGAGCCGGTCTAGCCGCGGCTTGCAAGCAAGGTTACTGAATTCGACTAGAAGGTTGCGACGGTAGATGAACGAGATGGCAAGACAGGTTGGACCGCAAGAGCTGAACCCTGATCGGTCACTGGTGCTTCGAGCACGCTGAAGAGGAGAGGGCCGCTCTTGGCGAATTCCATCGGGGCCGCAGGCTTGGCCTGCACTAGGCCGGATATAAGTCTGCAACCAACCCTGATCAAGCATCGCGTAACGTTTACCTAGCAAACCGGGGCGCGTTCATATAAGTGACCGGCAGCCCCCGCAGGGGGATGTCGTATGGCCCTTGGGTGCAAGATGCCACCGCCGACGAAATAAACCGCAACGCCTCCAGCAGAGCGATGTCGTATGGCACCTTGGGTGTAAACGCCAACACCGTTCAAACAATCACCGCCACCCACCCCCAAAAGACCGATTTAATCATTTGATCCATCCACCAATCCCCACCCCAATCCAGTAACTCCCCCGCTTGTTGCGCCGCATGCGCCCGCAATCCCTTCCCGCTCCTTCCTCTAACCCCCTTCCTTGTTGCGACGCCGCAGCCTTGCGAAGTCACGCCTGGCTCCCCGCAAACCGCCACCCGGCGCGGCTTTTCATCATTTGGTCAAATTTCATCTCGCACTTCATCAATTGATTGAGCCACGGCGCATGCGCCATTCCGGGTAAACGCGAAATCCGGCGCGGCCCGAATCCCGACGCGCCTTGTGGCGCCGTCGTTTGCGCCAGCTGGCACGCTCTTCGCAATAGAGGCCTACCGCCCATGCGAAGGAGCAGCGCCATGATCAACCAGTCGGTCCCCTTGTTTGAAGCCTCGCCCCGGTTCGTCCGCGTTGATGGCCGCACGCCCGAGGGCTTTGTGCAGTTCGCGTTCTGCGTGGCGGACCCCGAGCTCAATGTCGAGCTGATCATGCCCGAGCCGATGTTCGAGGCCTTCTGCAGCGTCAACCACGTGCGCTTCCTGCCGCCGGAGATCCCCGCGCCCGATCAGGGCGACTGAGCTCGGCCAGCCGCCACGCACCGAACCACGCACCGAACCACGCACCGAACCACGCACAGAACCACCCCCATAAAAACAGCAAGACCCAGGAGACCAAGCGATGCAAGTCGATATCAAGACCCAGCAGATCCAGCCGCTGCGCCAGACCTACGGCCATGTGGCGCGCCGCTTTGGCGACAAGCCCGCCTCGCGCTACCAGGAGGCCACCTACGACGTGCAGTCGGAAGTGAATTTTCACTACCGCCCGACGTGGGACTCGCAACACGAGATCTACGACAAGCGCCGCACCGCGATCGTGATGGCGGACTGGTACGCGCTCAAGGACCCGCGCCAGTACTTCTACGGCGCTTACGTGACGGCGCGCGGCCGCCAGCAGGACGCCACCGAGAAGAGCTTCGCCTTTGTGGAAAAGCGCGGCTTGCTGCAGGCGTTGCCCGCCGAATGGCAGGACCGCCTGGCCGATGGCTTGCTGCCGCTGCGGCATGTGGAGTGGGGCGCCAACATGAACAACTTCTATTGCGCCGACTACGGCTGGGGCACGGCCATCACCCAGGCCTGCACCTACTGCGCGATGGATCGCCTTGGCATTGCGCAGTACCTGACGCGCATCGGCATGCTGCTGGATGGCAACACCGGCGTGGCGCTGGAGCGCGCCAAGGTGGCCTGGATGGAGAGCGCCGCGTGGCAGCCGATGCGCCGGCTGGTTGAGCGCAGCTTTGTGATCGAGGACTGGTTCGAGACCTTCGTCACCCAGAACCTGGTGCTCGACGGCCTGCTTTACCCGATGGTGTACCAGCACGCCGACGCGGCCATCGTGCGCGCCTGCGGCACCGGGCTGGCGGTGCTGACCGAGTTCATGAACGACTGGCGCGAGGAGCACGCACGCTGGGTCGATGCGGTGATCCAGACCGCCGCGGCAGAGTCCGATGCCAATCGCATGCTGCTGTCGGGCTGGGCCCGCGCCGCGCGTGCGCAAGTGGCCGAGGCGCTGGTGCCGGTGGCCGACACCTTGCTGGGCGAGGGCGGCGAGCAGGTGGTGGCGCTGTGCGTGGAGCAGTTCGACGTGCGTCTTAACAAGCTTGGCCTTGCCGCCTGAGGAAACCGCCATGACCGCCAACGTCTATATCGCGCTGCAGAGCAACGACGACACCCGTCCCATCATCGAGGCCATCACCGAGGCCAATCCGCACGCGGTGGTGTCGCAGTTTCCCGCCATGGTGAAGATCGATGCGCCGGGACACCTGACCATCCTGCGCGAACTGGTCTCCGACAAGCTCGGGCGCGACTGGGACCTGCAGGAGATTCACCTGAACCTGATCTCGCTGTCGGGAAACATCGACGAAGACGACGACGCCTTCACCCTGCACTGGAACGCCTGAAGCGGCCCGCCCACCGCAAAGACAAACGGAGACAAGACATCATGGACGCACGAAAGAAGCTGAACCTGCGGGAAAAATACGCGACGATGACGCGCGACCTCGGCTGGGAAACCACCTACGAGCCGATGGACAAGGTCTTTCCCTACGACAAGTACGAAGGCATCAAGATCCATGACTGGGACAAATGGGAAGACCCGTTTCGCATGACCATGGACGCCTACTGGAAGTACCAGTCGGAGAAGGAGCGCAAGCTGTACGCGATCATTGATTCGTTCGTGCAGAACAACGGCCACCTCAACGTCTCGGACCCGCGCTACCTGAACGCGCTGCGCCTGTTCCTGACCGGCGTGACGCCGCTGGAGTACGCGGCGCACCGCGGCTATGCCCACCTCGGGCGGCACTTTCGCGGCGCCGGCGCGCGGGTGGCGGCGCAGATGCAGTCGATCGACGAGCTGCGCCACGCCCAGACCCAGATGCACACGCTGTCGGTCTACAACAAGTACTTCAACGGCTTCGGCGAATGGCAGCACATGCATGACCGGGTCTGGTACCTGTCCGTGCCCAAATCCTATTTCGAAGACGCCATGAGCGCGGGGCCGTTCGAGTTCATCACCGCGATCTCGTTCTCCTTCGAGTATGTGCTGACCAACCTGCTGTTCATGCCCTTCATGTCGGGTGCGGCCTACAACGGCGACATGGCCACGGTGACCTTCGGCTTCTCGGCACAGTCCGACGAATCGCGCCATATGACGCTGGGCCTGGAAGTGGTGAAGTTCCTGTGCCAGCAGGACCCGGACAATATCCCCATCCTGCAGAAGTGGCTGGACAAATGGTTCTGGCGCGGCTTTCGCCTGCTCACGCTGGTCGGCATGATGATGGACTACATGCTGCCCAAGCGCGTGATGTCGTGGGCGCAGGCGTGGGAGATGTACTTCGAGCAGGCCGGCGGCGCGCTGTTCAAGGACCTGGAGCGCTACGGCCTGCGCATGCCCAAGTACCACGAGGTGGCCACCAAGACCAAGGACCGCATCACCCACGAGGCGTGGGGCACCTTCTACAACTACGCCGCCGCGGCCGGCTTCCATACCTGGGTGCCCAAGCAGGACGAGATGGCCTGGCTGACGGAGAAATATCCCGACACCTTCGCGCGCTACTACAAGCCGCGCCTCGATTACTGGCAGGAACGCCAGCAGCAAGGCGAGCGCTTCTACAACGCCACGCTGCCGATGCTGTGCCAGACCTGCCAGATCCCGATGGTGTTCTCGGAGCCGGACGACCCCACCCAGACCTGCTACCGGGAGAGCAGTTACCACGGCATGCGGTTCCACTTCTGCTCGGACGGCTGCAAGGACATCTTCGATGGCGAGCCGCAGAAGTACGCGCAGGCCTGGTTGCCCGTGCACCAGATCTACCAGGGCAACTGCGGCGGTGGATCGCTGGACGACGTGCTCAAGTGGTACCGCATCAACCCTGGCGCGGACAACCTGGATTTCGAAGGTTCGCAGGATCAGAAGAACTGGAACGCCTGGAAGGGCGTGCCTGGCACGGCTGCCTGAGCGGCCGGCATACAAGAGATAAGGAGACCACCATGTCCGTCGTATCCATTGGGCCCTACGCGTTCGAGCCCGCCGATCGGGAGGCCGTGTTCCACGGCAACCGCCTGCTCTATATCGGCTGGGACCGCCACCTGCTGTTCTGTGCGCCGCATTGCCTTCCCTTGCCGCCGTCGATGCGCCTGGGCGATGTCGTGGAGAACGTGCTGCCGGGCGTCTACGGCTATCACCCCGATTTTGCCCGCATCGACTGGAGCCGCGTGGCGTGGCTGCGCGGCAGCGAGCCCTGGCAGCCGGACCTTGATCGCACGCTGGAAGAGAACGGCCTGGGCCACAAGGCGGTGATCCGGTTCCGTACACCGGGGCTGGATGGCATTGGCGGCAGTGGCAGCTAACAGTGGCAGCTAAGGTAGGAGACACAAGATGTATTCCCTGACCATTGAACCGATCGGGCAGACCATCCCCATCGCACCGGGCCAGACCGTGCTGGATGCCTGCCTGCGCAACGGCGTGTGGCTGCCGCACGCCTGCTGCCACGGGCTGTGCGCCACCTGCAAGGTGCAGGTGGTGGAGGGCGAGTTCGAGCATGGCGAGGCCTCCAGCTTCGCGCTGATGGATTTCGAGCGCGACAGCGGGCAGTGCCTGGCCTGCTGCGCCACCGCGCAGTCCGACATGGTGATCGAGGCCGATATCGAGGAAGACGCCGACTCGCTCGGCCTGCCGCTGGCTGACTATCGTGCCGAGGTGGTGGAGGCCCGCGCGCTGACCCCCACCATCCGCGGCATCTGGCTGCGTGTGAAGGGGGGCGCCGCGGCTGGCTTCCAGGCCGGCCAGTACCTCAACCTGCGCGTGCCGGGCTGCGACCAGCCGCGTGCGTTCTCGCTGGCCAACCGTCCCGGTGACGACCTGGTGGAGCTGCATGTGCGGCGGGTGGAAGGCGGGCAGGCTACCGGCTACCTGCACGATCAGTTGTCGGTGGGCGACGAACTCGGGTTTTCCGCGCCTTACGGTCGCTTCTTCGTGCGCAAGTCAGCGCAAAAGCCGATGCTGTTCCTGGCGGGCGGCTCGGGCTTGTCCAGCCCGCGCGCCATGATCCTGGACATGCTGGCCGCCGGCGAGACCCTGCCGATCACGCTGGTGCAGGGCGCGCGCAACCGCTCGGAGCTGTACTACGACGAGGCGTTCCGTGCACTGGCCGGCGCGCACCCCAACTTCCGCTATGTGCCCGCGCTCTCCGACGAACCGGCGGACAGTGGCTGGGATGGCGCGCGTGGCTATGTGCATGACGTCCTGCACGGCCTTTACGCCAATGGCGCTACCGCCGACTTCCGGGGACACAAGGCCTATCTGTGCGGCCCGCCGCCGATGATCGAAGCCTGCATCCGTACCTTGATGCAGGGCCGGCTGTTCGAGGAGGACATCCACACCGAGAAATTCATCTCGGCCGGCGACGCACAGAACAGCGCGCGCAGCCCGCTGTTCAAGATCTGATGGAGGGCGCGGCATGCATACCGTCGAGATCGCGGGAAGCGGCCAGTGCTACCCCTGCGCGCCGGAGCAGAACCTGCTGCGCGCCATGGAAGCCCTGGGCAAGCGTGGCATTCCCGCGGGCTGCCGGGGCGGTGGCTGCGGGGTGTGCAAGGTGCGCATCGAGGCTGGCCGCTACCACACCGGCAAGATGAGCCGCGCCTGCCTGTCGGAGGCGGAGCAGGGGAGTGGGTTCGTGCTCGCCTGCAAGACCTTCCCCGACAGCGATATCCGCCTGCAGCCGGTGGCGTTGCTGCAGCGCTGCCTGGACAAGCAGCGGGCGCGGCAGGAGGCAGCGCAAGCGTAGTTGAACAAGCAGCAATAGATGCAGCAAAAAATGCGGCAATAAAAGATGGACCAATAACCCCATCATCAAGGAGACAGTCATGGCATTGACAGGCGTATTGCGCCCGGGGCACGTGGCACTGCGCGTGCTGGAACTCGAACCGGCGCTCAAGCACTACACCGAGGTTCTCGGGCTGATCGAAACCGCGCGCGACGACAAGGGCCGCGTCTACCTGAAGGCCTGGGACGAGCACGATCACCACAGTGTGGTCCTGCGCGAGGCCGACAGCCCGGGCATGGACTACATGGGCTTTCGCGTGGATAGCGGCCGCACGCTGGAGCGGCTGGCGCAGGAGGTGGAGCAGTCCGGACTCGCTTCGGACTGCCAGTGGATTCCCGCGGGCGAGCATCCGCGCACCGGCGTGCGCTTTCGCTTCACCATTCCTACGGGACATGCCATCGAGCTCTTCGCCGACAAGGACAAGCTGGGCTGCCTGACCGGCGACAGCAACCCCGACCCGTGGCCGGACGACCTGCGCGGCATGGCGCCCAGCCGCTTCGATCATTGCCTGCTGTATGGCGACGACCTGGATGGCACGGTCAAGCTGTTTCGCGACGTGCTCGGCTTCACGCTGGCCGAGGAGGTGGTCGCCGGCCCCGACAAGATGATGATCGGCGCCTTCCTGACGTGCTCCAACAAGGCGCATGACATCGCCTTCATCCGGCATGCGGAGAAGAACAAGTTCCATCACGCCTCGTTCAACCTGGACAACTGGGGCGAAGTGCTGAAGGCCGCCGACATTATCTCCAAGAAGGACGTGTCGCTCGATATCGGGCCGACGCGGCATGGCATTACACGCGGCGCGACGATCTATTTCTTCGATCCTTCGGGCAACCGGAACGAGGTCTTTTCTGGCGGCTATATCCACTATCCGGACAAGCCGACCATCACATGGACGGACAACGAGCTGGGCCGGGCGATCTTCTATCACGACCGCAAGCTGAACGACGCGTTCCTGAATGTACTGACCTGATCCCCGCCCCTCTCCCACTGCGTGGGAGAGGGGAGCAAGACGAAATACGATAGACAGCAAGGCAAAGCGGCGCACCCTGCCGCACCAAGCGAGACAACATGAAAGAGTTCAAGAACTTCATCAACGGCGAATGGGTGGCCACCAACCGCCAGTTCGACGACCGCAACCCGGTCGACAACAGCCTGATCGCCCGCGTGCACGAAGCCGGCCAGGCCGAGGTCGATGCCGCCGTCGCAGCGGCAAAGCAAGCGCTGAAGGGCCCGTGGGGCAAGATGACCGTGGCGCGGCGCGTCGAGATATTGCACGCGGTGGCCGACGGCATCAACCGCCGCTTCGACGACTTCCTGCAAGCCGAGATTGCCGACACCGGCAAGCCGCACTCCCTTGCCAGCCACATCGACATCCCGCGCGGCGCCGCCAACTTCAAGGTGTTCGCCGACCTGATCAAGAACGTGCCGGCAGAGAGCTTCGCCATGGCCACGCCGGATGGCGGCGAGGCCATCAATTACGCGGTGCGCTCGCCGCGCGGCGTGATCGGCGTGGTGTGCCCGTGGAACCTGCCGCTGCTGCTGATGACATGGAAGGTAGGCCCGGCGCTGGCGTGCGGCAACACGGTCGTGGTCAAGCCATCCGAGGAAACGCCCGCGACCGCCACGCTGCTCGGGGAGGTCATGAACGAGGCCGGCGTGCCGCCAGGCGTCTACAACGTGGTCCATGGTTTCGGCCCGGATTCCGCCGGCGCTTTCCTGAGCGCGCACCCGGATGTGAACGGCATCACTTTCACCGGCGAGACGCGTACTGGCGAGGCCATCATGAAGGCGGCCGCCAATGGCGTGCGCCCGGTGTCGTTCGAGCTGGGCGGCAAGAATGCCGGCATCGTGTTCGCCGACGCGGATTTCGACAAGGCAGTGGCCGGCATCACCCGCTCGGCCTTCGAGAACAGCGGCCAGGTCTGCCTGGGCACCGAGCGCGTCTATGTGCAGCGGCCCATCTTCGCGCGTTTCGTCGCGGCGCTCAAGGCCAGGGCCGAGGCCCTGCGCATTGGCAGGCCGAATGACGAGGGCGTCAACATGGGCCCGCTGGTGTCGCTGGAGCACCGCGACAAAGTGCTGTCCTACTACCGCAAGGCGGTGGATGCGGGCGCTACCGTGGTCACCGGCGGGGGGGTGCCCGAGATGCCCGGCGCGCTGGCCGAGGGCGCCTGGGTGCAGCCCACCATCTGGACCGGCCTGCCGGAAGACTCGGCGGTGATCCGCGAGGAGATCTTCGGCCCTTGCTGCCATATCGCGCCGTTCGATACCGAGGAGGAAGCCATCCGCCTCGCCAACGATACGCCTTACGGGCTGGCCGCCACCGTGTGGACGTCCGACCTGGGCACCGCGCACCGCATGGGCAGCGCGCTGGAGGTGGGCATCTGCTGGATCAACGCGTGGTTCCTGCGCGACCTGCGCACCGCCTTCGGCGGCGCCAAGCAATCCGGCATCGGCCGCGAGGGCGGGGTGCACTCGCTGGAGTTCTATACCGAGCTGCGCAATGTGTGCGTGAAACTTTGAGGCAGGCCATGAAACCCGAAGACATTGTTGAGATCGGTACGAGCCTGCATCAGGCGCTTGATCAACGCCAAGCCATCGCCCCGCTGACCGAGCGCTACCCCGAACTGTCCATTGACGACGCCTACCGTATCCAGCTGGCCATGGTGCAGCACCGCCTGGACGCCGGCGAGCGCGTGATCGGCAAGAAGATCGGCGTGACCAGCCGGGTGGTGATGGACATGCTCGATGTGCGCCAGCCTGACTTCGGGCATCTGCTGTCCGGCATGGTCCATGGCGACGGCGCGGCCATTGCCGCCGACACGCTGATCGCGCCCAAGGCCGAAGGGGAAATCGCTTTCGTGCTCAAGGAAGACCTGGAAGGTCCCGGCGTGACCAACGCCGATGTGCTGCGTGCCACCGCCTACGTGCTGCCGTGTTTCGAGATCGTCGACTCGCGCATCCGCGACTGGAAGATCCGGATCCAGGACACCGTGGCGGACAACGCATCGTCCGGCGTGTTCGTGCTGGGCGACGCCGCCGTGGACCCGCGCGGCCTTGACCTCGGCACCGTTGGCATGACGCTGGAGAAGAACGGCGAGATTGTCGCCACCGGCGCGGGGGCCGCGGCGCTCGGCCACCCGGCCAACGCCGTGGCGTGGCTGGCCAATACGCTGGGGCGCCTTGGCATCGGGCTGAAGAAGGGCGAGGTGATCCTGTCGGGCTCGCTGGCCGCGATGGTGCCTGTCCAGGCTGGCGACCAGCTTCGCATCAGCTTGGGCGGCATCGGCTCTGCCGGCGTGCGCTTCATTTGATCGGATTCCATACAGCAGCCCAGGACAACGCCATGCACCTCACCCAAGACACCATCCGGCAACTCGCCGAGCACCTGGAAAACGCGGAGCTCAACCGCGAGCCGGTGCGCAAGATTACCGATACCCATCCCGATATGGACTGGGATGATGCCTACGCCATCCAGGACGCGATCCGGGCGCGCAAGGAGGCGCGCGGCACCCGAATCGCGGGCCTGAAGATGGGGCTGACCTCGTTTGCCAAGATGCGCCAGATGGGCGTGACCGATCCGGTCTATGGCTTCCTGACCGACTACGGCGCCTGTATGGACGGTGGCGCCATCGATACCGCAGCGCTGATCCATCCCAAGGTGGAGGCCGAGATCGCCTTCGTGCTCAAGCATCCGCTCAAGGGGCCGGGCTGCCATATCGGCGACGTGCTGGCCGCCACCGATTTCGTGCTGCCGGCGGTGGAGGTGATCGACTCGCGCTATGAGAACTTCCGCTTCGACCTCAAGAGCGTGATCGCCGACAACACGTCGTCGGCACGCTTTGTCGTCGGCGGCACGCATCGCAGCGCCGAAGGGATCGACCTGAAGAACCTTGGCGTGGTGCTGGAGAAGAACGGCGAAGTGGTCGCCACCGCCGCCGGCGCCGCCGTGCTCGGCCATCCGGCCAGCAGCGTGGCCATGCTGGCGAACATGCTTGGCGCGCGTGGGCGCGAGCTGCCTGCGGGCACCTTCATCATGACCGGCGGCGTGACCGAGGCCATCGCGGTGGCGGCCGGCGATAGCATCACCGTGCGCTACCAGCACCTGGGCACGGTGTCGATGCGCTTCGTTTGAACCGAACCAGAACCGAACCAGAACCGAACCAGAACCGAACTGAGCAGGAGAAACACCATGCCCATCATGCAAGTCTTTTTGATCGAAGGCCGGACCGATGAACAGAAGGCCCGCCTGATCCGGGCGCTGACCGACGCCGCCGTGGAATCGATCGGCGCGCCGGTGGAGTCGGTGCGGGTGATGATCACCGAAGTTCCCAATACGCAATTCGGCATCGCGGGCAAGACCGCGAAAGCGCTCGGCCGCTGAAGCGGCAACGGAGAATCAGCATGGACATGAGAACAAGCGGCAAGCACAAGGTAGCCATCATCGGCTCGGGCAATATCGGCACCGACCTGATGATCAAGGTCATGCGCCACGGCCGGCATCTGGAGATGGGCGCGATGGTCGGCATCGACGCCGCCTCCGACGGCCTCGCCCGGGCCGCGCGGCTGGGCGTGCCCACCACGGCCGAGGGCATCGAAGGCCTGGTGAGGATGGCCGGCTTTGGCGATATCCGTATCGCCTTCGACGCCACCTCGGCCGGCGCCCACGCGCATCACAACCAGATCCTGCAGCAGCACGGCATCCAGGTGATCGACCTGACCCCGGCCGCGCTCGGGCCGTACGTGGTGCCGGTGGTCAACCTGGACCAGCAGCTCGGCGCCAGCAATATCAATATGGTCACCTGCGGCGGCCAGGCCACCATCCCGATGGTGGCGGCGGTGTCTCGCGTGGCCAAGGTGCATTACGCGGAGATCGTGGCCTCGATCTCCAGCAAGTCCGCCGGGCCGGGAACGCGTGCCAATATCGACGAATTTACCGAGACCACCAGCCAGGCGATCTGCTCGGTGGGCGGCGCGGCGCGCGGCAAGGCCATCATCGTGCTGAATCCGGCCGAGCCGCCGCTGATGATGCGCGACACGGTGTTCACGCTGTCCGAGGACGCCGACGAGGCGGCGATAGAGGCCAGCGTGCAAGCCATGGCGAAGGCGGTGCAGGCCTATGTGCGCGGCTACCGGCTCAAGCAGCGGGTGCAGTTCGAGCGCATCGATCCGTCCGCGCCGTTGAATATCCCGGGGCTGGGGCGGATGAGCGGGCTAAAGACATCGATCTTCCTCGAAGTGGAAGGCGCCGCCCATTACCTGCCCGCTTATGCCGGCAACCTCGACATCATGACCAGCGCCGCGCTCGCCTGCGCCGAGCGCCTGGCGCAAACCCGGCTGGCTGCGTAAGCGGCGGGCGCACGGAGACAAGACATGACCCAGCAAGCCTCGCAGAAGAAGCTCTATATCTCGGATGTCACGCTGCGCGACGGCAGCCACGCCATCCGCCATCAATACAGCCTGGCCGACGTGCGCCGCATCGCCGCGGCGCTGGATGCCGCCAAGGTGGACTCGATCGAAGTCGCGCATGGCGACGGGCTCGCCGGCTCCAGCTTCAACTACGGGTTCGGCGCGCATACGGACCTTGAGTGGATCGCGGCGGCGGCAGAGACCGTCCGCCATGCCAAGGTAGCCACCTTGCTGCTGCCCGGCGTGGGCACCGTGCACGACCTGCGCGCCGCGTTTGACGCGGGCGCGCGCGTGGTCCGCGTGGCCACGCACTGTACCGAGGCGGATGTCTCGCGCCAGCATATCGAGTACGCGCGCGAGCTCGGCATGGACACGGTGGGCTTCCTGATGATGAGCCACATGACCACGCCCGCCGCGCTGGCGCAGCAGGCCAAG
The DNA here is from genome assembly GCF_014170355.1 of Cupriavidus sp. UME77. Lineage (NCBI taxonomy): Bacteria > Pseudomonadati > Pseudomonadota > Betaproteobacteria > Burkholderiales > Burkholderiaceae > Cupriavidus > Cupriavidus sp. UME77. The sequence continues at coordinate 80,257 of NZ_LZZU01000011.1, read as the reverse complement.
CTGATGGAGAGCTATGGCGCGGAGACCGTCTACGTGGTGGATTCCGGCGGCGCGCTCAATATGAACGACGTGCGCGACCGCTTCCGCGCCTTCAAGGACGTGCTGAAGCCGGAGACCCAGACCGGCATGCATGCGCACCACAACCTGAGCCTGGGCGTGGCCAACTCCATCGTCGCGGTGGAAGAAGGCTGCGACCGTGTGGACGCGAGCCTGGCCGGCATGGGCGCGGGCGCAGGGAACGCGCCCCTGGAGGTGTTTATCGCCGCCGCCAGCCGGCTCGGATGGAACCACGGCTGCGATCTCTACACGCTGATGGACGCCGCCGACGAGATCGTGCGGCCGCTGCAGGACCGCCCGGTGCGGGTGGACCGCGAGACCCTCGCGCTGGGCTATGCGGGCGTCTATTCCAGCTTCCTGCGCCACGCGGAGGCAGCCGCCGGGCGCTATGCGCTGAAGACCGTGGATATCCTGGTGGAACTAGGCCAGCGCCGCATGGTGGGCGGGCAGGAAGACATGATCGTCGACGTGGCGCTGGACCTGGTAGCGCGGCGCGAGGCGGGACAGGCGCGCATCACGGCGTAAGCCCTGCCCGGCTCACGGCGTAAGCTCCGCCCAGCAGAAGGGAGGCCGTCCGATAGGGGCACAAGCACTCAAGCTTCCATCGGTTCGTCTTCCCCGCGCGCCATGCGCCGGATCGCCTGCGGCGGTTGTCCGAACGCCCGCAGGAACGCGCGCCGCATGCGCTCGCGGTCGCCAAAGCCGGTCTCCTTGGCCACCACATCGATCGGATGCCGCCCGGACTCCATCATCAGCCGCGCGGCCTCGATGCGCAGGTGCTCCACCGCCTTGGCCGGGGTTTGCCCCGTTTCTTCACGGAAAGAGCGGCTGAACTGGCGCGGGCTGAGGTGCGCCGCTTGCGCCAGTTGATCGACGGACAGTTCGGCGTGCAGGTTCTGACGGGCAAAGGCGAGCGCGGACTGGATGCGATCGGACTTGGGCTCAAGCTCGAGCAGCGCCGAGAACTGCGATTGCCCGCCGGCACGGCGGTGATAGACAACAAGCTTGCGCGCGACAGTGCGCGCGGCTTCAGCGCCGGCATCTTTCTCGACCAGCGCCAGGGCCAGGTCGATGCAGGCGGTCATGCCGGCGGAGGTCCAGACCGGTCCGTCGATGATGAAGATGCGGTCCTCCTCGACGCTGACCGCGGGATACGTGCGCCGGAACCGGGCGGCGTAAAACCAGTGGGTGGTGGCCCGGCGGCCGTCCAGCAGCCCAGCCTCGGCGAGGTTGAAGGCGCCCGTGCAGGTGGCGCCGACGCGTCGCGTGGAGGGCGCCGCCTTCTGCAGGAAGGCGACCAGGCCGGGCGACGCCGGCTGGATATCGTTGTCGCCCACCACCAGCAGCGTGTCGAACGCGCGGTCGTCGAATGCCTCCGTGGTAACGCAAAAGCCTGCCGAGGTGGGCACCGGCCCGCCTTGCTCGGACAGCAGGTGGACCGCGTAGAGCGGTTTGGCCGCGTTGAGATTGGCGAACTCAAGGACTGTGGTGACGCCCAGGTTCATGACCTGGAAGCCGGGATAAAGGACGATTCCGACATGCAGCATGGCGAGCTCCCATAGATGGCATAAAAGGTGGCATCTATGACATTGTTGCCATCGGATTATGCACCTAATCTTCGTTCCGTGGTGGCCGGCAACGGGCCGGCAGCACCGAAATCGGAGAACGGACATGACCGCATCGACAGCAACCTCGACAGCAACCTCGGTTACCACGGCAACCTCGGGAATCCATTCGCATCAAGGCACCGCCGTGATCACCGGCGCGTCTTCAGGGATCGGCGCCGTCTACGCGGACCGGCTCGCCCGGCGCGGCTACGACCTGATCGTGGTCGCCCGTAACCGCGACAGGCTGGCCACGCTGGCAGAACGCCTGACCAGCGAGACGGGACGCTCCGTGGAGATCGTGACCGCGGATCTCGGCGCCGATGCCGATGTCCGCCGCCTGGAGACACTGCTGCGCACCGACGCCAGCATCACCATGCTGGTCAACAACGCGGGCATCGGCGCGGCGGGGCCGCTGCTCCAGTCCGATGCCGACAAGATGGCTGCGATGATCGCGCTCAACGTCACCGCGCTGACCCGGCTGACCTACGCCGCCGCGCATGGCCTGGTGGCGCGCGGCAAGGGGACGGTCATCAACATTGCCTCGATCGTGGCGGTCGCCCCGGAATTGCTCAACGGCGTCTACGGCGGGTCAAAGGCCTTCGTGCTGGCCTTTACGCAATCGCTGCAGCATGAACTGGCGGACAAGGGCGTGCGCGTGCAGGCCGTGCTGCCCGGTGCGATCCGTACGGAGTTCTGGGATGTGGCCGGCCGGGCGGTGGAGAGCCTGCCGCAGGACTGGGTGATGAGCGCGGACGACCTGGTTGACGCGGCCCTGTCCGGGCTGGACCAGGGCGAGGTGGTGACGCTGCCGTCGCTGCCCGACGCGGCGGACTGGCACGCCTTCGAGGCTGCCCGCGCGGCGCTGGGACCGAACCTGTCGCGCAGCGTGCCGGCGGCGCGCTTCAGGGCCGCCTGAAAGACGGTCGCTTCAGAATGCACGATGTTGTCGGTGAAATCTTTACCGCTCTCCAGCTCCGGCGGAGTTGGTCATATGGACAGGCTTGCGCACTGAGTTTGTCAAAACTAGCTCAGTGGATGCTGCTGGTTCATTTGCATTGAAGGCAAGCAGCCTATTGTCTATTAGCCTGTTAATTTGCCACCAGTGAATTATGTCTTTTTCTATTGAATCCGCACTTAGAAGGAAGACCACGGATGTCATGGAACCCCAAGGGTTCCTGACGATCTGTAGACGGGCGCCACGCGCCATTTTTTGTAGGATTTCTCCGCTCCGCATTTTGAAATTGCCATAGAAAGTGCTTTGTTAGCCTCGGTGTTCATGCTGCCTGACGCAGGGTTGTGCATCCGATGATAGACAGAGCCCGTGGGTAGAAACTGACGGCTAAGAGCAAGGTTGGGGACGGCGGCCCGCCGATCGGAACGCTCAGAGTAGGCGAAACCATCGCGCCAAAGCTGACAAATGCTGACAGTTGCACACGGCAGCGTGAATGGCGGCACCGGGGGGGGCGACAAGGACGGCTAGCAGGCGTGGGTTATGCGGGATCCGCGCGGGATCTGCCTGGTGCCTTGAGGGAGTGCGCGCCACTCAAGACCATTTCCGGCACACCATGTCCATGCCAAGTGATCGATAAGGTATCAAAAAATCTGTTAGCTTTTTGTGCTCGTATCAGATTTTTTGTCGAAAAATTATCCGGAAGACCCGGCCAATATCGGGGGGAAGCCCTTTCTTTGGTGTGCCATGAGGCCGCATATGCCCACTAAGGACCGCCCTTCCTGTCATCATTGGAAGTGATGATCATAATCAAAAAACTATATTAGAACTAATACCATAATCTCACTAAGCTCCTGTTCGACGCTGCATGTCCCCGGCGGATTCGCCTATCGGGGCCGACGCGCAGAACGGAGTCAGGAATGAGACAGAACGAGGCTGGCGGCATGACCGGCACGACACTGGAGGCAGCGGTAGCGGGCGTTCGCCCTGTGCCACGTGGCATCTCCCCGTGCCGGCCCGCAGCGGCGGCCATCCACCTTGAATCCGCCGCGGCCGGCGCGGCCTCGCGCCAGTGTCACGTCGGCCGCTCGATGGAGCAATGGGCGCTGGCCATGGACCGCGTGCGCAATGCGGGCGAGCCAATCCCGATGTGCAAACAACTGACTGGAGAGCCCGTCGCGGGAAAACCGCACACCGGGTTCGGAGGCAGGGGACGGCGCTCGCAGTTTCCTAGCGCGTTCATTTCATCTTCTTGGGGCGGCTAGGATTCATGGGTCTGGAGATATATAGGCCGCTAGCGGCCGAAGGCACGGCGCGCACCATCACCCCGGGCATTTCGGCATTCATGCTCGTATTGTCGGTCTGGCTGGGGTTCGCGCTCTGGGCCGGATGGGACAGAGGCAGCGAATTACGCCGGATCCAGGCTGATGCCGACCGGCTTGCCTATACCCTTGGTCAGCACGTCGAGCGCACATTGATGGAGGCGGACCAACTGACCTCCCTGCTAGGCGGCGCCGTCATCGAACGGGGGCTGGACTTGCCGCTTGCCGAATGGACCCGCAACGGTCATCTCGGTGCCGAACCCTTCCTTCAAACCGCGATTCTGGACGAAAGTGGCGTCCTCAGGGCATCGACCAATCCGACATTCGAAGCGCTTGACCTAGGCAATAGCGAGTATTTGCGCATACACGCTGACAATCCCAGGCCGACATTGTTTGTCAGCAAGCCGCTGCGGGGGCGCAGTTCGGGCCGCTGGGTAGTTCTGCTTTCCAAGGGTATCGTGGGGCCGACCGGCCATTTCATGGGGGTCGTCGTGGTGTCGCTTGACCCACTCTCCCTGACGAGCATCTACAAGAGCATCTATTTGGGCAGCCGGGGTGCAATCGGTCTGCTGGGTACCAATGATTTCATCTACCGGGTGCGTTGGAGCGGGGCGGCTTCCAACCCTGGGCAACCGCTGCCTGCGAGCTCTGCGGACCGGCAAGCCTTGGCTGCCGCGGCCCACGCCGAAGTGGTGGAGAAGAGTCCACTGGACGATGTCGAGCGCATTTATGGCGTACATCGGCTGTCCAGAGGAAACCTGGCGGTCGTGATCGGCTACGACCTCCATGAAGCACTATCGATGTATCGCGCCAGGCTGCTCCTCGTCGCTTGCATCGCAAGCTTCCTATCCGCGCTGATCATCTTCGTCCAGATGCGCCAGGCCAAGTCACTCGAGAGGATGGCGAAGCTGGCGGATCGCGCGGCGGTGGTCAGTCGCCGGCTACGAGAAAGGAACCAGCACCTGCATGCGCTGTTCTTTGCCTTGCCGGACGGCGTTGCCATTTTCGATAAGGATCGCCACGTGGAAGACGCCAACGGCGGGCTGTGCGACACCCTGGGCGTTTCGCCCGGGGACTTGCGCGGCGCCACGCCACAACGGTTCGTTGACCTTCTGTTTCGAGGTCGACGTCCCACGCGGGACTCAGTCACCCCGTCCGAACTAATTGAGAAGATCGACTGTGCCGCAGTCTCGCTCGAATTTAGCGGCGTTATCGAGTTCGATATAGCGGATTCATCCAGCTACGCCATTCGTGTTGTGCACACCAGCGACGGCGCTGGCTGTGTGGTGGCAGTCTGGGACGTAAGCGAAATGCGGCGCGAGGCGCGGGCCAAATCGCATTTCATTGCTACCGCAGAAGCTGAAATCAAGATACCCATCGCAAACGTCGTCGGATATGCCGACCTCCTCGCCGCCGATCTGATTCCCCCGGAAAAACGCCTTGGCATCTATCGCACGATTCGTTCGCAAGCCCAGCGCGTCAGCCAGTTCGTGTCGAATCATCTTCAACTGACGCGCCTGGAAACACTAGGCGCATCCGAGATGACGTTTCATCGGGTGGATCTCGCAAGGCTCGTGCGAGACGTTGTTGAGGCAGGGTTCGCGGACGATAGCCGGGTGACGCTGGAGTCCGCGAGAGAGCCTGTCTGCGTGATGGGTGACTCCACCTCTCTCGCCAGCGTGATACGCCATTTGCTGGAGAATGCCGTGAAGTACGGGCTTGGGAGAGCGGTCAACATCTCGGTCGCTAGCGCGTCGGTCGAACGCCGCAACGCCATGCTGAAAGTGACCGATCGAGGCATGGGGATCAAAGCTGACGAACTCAGGCTGGTGCTCGACAAATTCTTCCGAGGCAAGCTGCAGCATGGGGCGGCCGGCGATGGTCTGGGCCTTGCCCTCGTGCGTGAGATTGTGCTGCTCCATCGCGGCCATATTTCTCTTGAGAGCGAAGTAGGCAAGGGCACGACCGTTACGCTGCACCTTCCGGCGGTGGAATAGCTTTAATGTGACGTGATCGGCGAGGACGTCGATCAGTGCGCTACACAATCTGACCGGAGCGGAGCATGGAGCGTGAGAGACGAATGCATCATGGATGCGCAGCAGCAGCAACAACGAAAACCAGCCAGCGCCACCATGCCACCAGAAAGCAATTATGATCAGTACTATGAGCGCGCGACCCGGGTCGCCGCGCGCGCGCTGAATTTACCAATATCCGTCGTATGTCTCGACAGACTGGGCCAGCCAGAAGTCATAGGCGCAAGCGGGTGCGAACGGGACGTCGTATTCCATGTGCAGACCTACTATAGCCGGACGCTCCAATGCGAGGAACCGTTCGTCGTCAGGGATGCGCTGTCCGATGCGCAGCTTGCGCAAGGACCACTGGCAACCAGCGAATTGCGGTTCCGCTTTTTCGCAGGCATTGCGCTGCGGCTACCGTGCGGCAGACCCATCGGTATGCTATGTGCGATGCACGCGTTGCCGCGGCGCTTCAGGCGCCAACAACGTCAGATGCTAGTAGACCTGGGGCAAATGATCGAACACGAAGTTGGCCTGCGCAAGCTGGACAGCTCTGATCGTTTGGAGGTGCTTCACGCGATCGACCGACTTCAAGCCCAGCATGCGCTTTACGTCGAGACGTTCCATCGAACGCCGGTCGCTATCGCGCATATCGGAAGGGACTGGGAGTGGCGGCACATGAATGATGCCTGCGTGAAATTCTTCGGGCACTCGCGCGCTCCGCTGACGAAAACGAACATCCTCGATCTGCTGGATGCGAGCGACCGGACCAAGCTTGAACAGGCCGTGCAGGCACTGAATCGTGGCTGCAGGGTCGAGATCCGGACGCTCGACGTAACGTTCCGGTTGCGCAACAAGCAAAGTAAGCCAGCGCGAGTGCAGGTGGCACCGAAGCAGACGACGTCGACCCGCGACGGAGGCTGGCTGTTTGTCATTCACGATACCCGGGCGGAGCAACGCGAAAAAGCCGCGCGCGATGCGCGGGAGGCTGCGTTGCATCGGGGAGCGCATGAGGCCTCGGAGGTTCTGCGCAGGGCGCGGGAGCAACTGACGACCGCCGAGCGGCAATTGGGAGACACGCGGGTAGATTTGCGCGCCATTGCCGACAATTTGCCGGTGCTGGTCGCTTACGTCGACGGTGAGCGGCGTTTTCGGTTCGCCAACTCAACCTATCGCGAGTGGCTGGGGTTGGACCCGGAGGAGATCGTGGGACGGCTCACCCATGAGGTTCTCGACGCCGACTATGCTGCTGCCATCGAGCCGTATGTCCAACGCGTGCTCAGCGGCGAAAGGGTCGAGTACGAGGTGGGAGCGACGCTTAACGGGAGTCGGCGTGTCCTGCGTGGTGTGCTGGTGCCGCGTCGGGTCCACGATCAGGCGGCTGATGGGTATTACCTGCTGGTGCAGGATGTGACTGAGCGAACGGCATTGCTCGATCGCCTGCGGCATCAGGCGTTCCACGACGCGCTGACCGGCCTGCCTAACAGACGCTCGTTCCTCGAGAGGCTGGATGAGGCATGCGCAGCAAGCGGCGACGGTGTGGCTGCCATCATGTTTATCGACCTGGATGGCTTCAAGGCCGTCAACGATACATACGGGCATCAGTGCGGCGACGAAGTCCTTGTTGAAGCCGCGCGCCGGATCCGCCGCTGCGTACGCGGCGGGGATCTGGTTGCGCGGCATGCCGGGGATGAGTTCACGTTGCTGCTGACCGGCCCTGCGATCGATCGTGCGGCACTGGAGAAAATTGCACGCGCAATCCTGCGGACACTGAGCCAGCCCATAAGGTTCGGGGCGAACGTCGTCCAGTTATCGGCGAGTATCGGCGTGCTACCGCGCGACCAGGCAGCGTCATTGAGTGGCGAAGCCCTGTTACGCGCCGCGGATGCCGCAATGTATCGTGCGAAAGTCGCAGGCAAGGCGCGTATTGTGGTGCATGAGCTTAACGATTCAGCGGCCGGGATGCTCGGTTGAGAACGAGGAACGTCGCTGATTCCGGAAAATGATGCCTATCCCTGCTGCCATGACCAAGCCCCCACGGCCCTCGACTGTCAAGCATTCTGTTGATCACCCTGAGTCGCCCACGCTCGCGCCACGCGGCTTCGTCCAGGTTCGCGGCGCACGGGAGCACAACCTGAAGAATGTCGACGTCGACATTCCCCGCGATGCGTTGGTGGTGTTTACCGGCGTGTCCGGTTCCGGCAAGTCGTCGCTCGCGTTCGGCACGCTTTACGCGGAAGCGCAGCGGCGTTATTTCGAGTCGGTCGCGCCCTACGCGCGGCGGCTGATCGAGCAGGTCGGCGCGCCCGACGTCGATGCGATCGAAGGCCTGCCCCCGGCGGTCGCCTTGCAGCAGCAGCGCGGCACGCCGAGCGCGCGTTCGTCAGTGGGCAGCGTGACGACGCTGTCGAGCCTCGTCCGGATGATGTACTCGCGAACCGGCAGCTACCCGCCGAAGCAGCCAATGCTGTATGCGGAGGACTTCTCGCCGAATACGGTACAGGGCGCCTGCCCGACCTGCCACGGACTCGGCCGCGTATATAGCGTGACCGAACGCTCGCTGGTGCCCGACGACTCGCTCACGATTCGCCAGCGCGCGATCGCGGCATGGCCGCCCGCTTGGCACGGGCAGAATCTGCGCGACATACTCGTCACGCTCGGTTACGACGTCGACACGCCGTGGCGCGATCTGCCTAAGAAAGACCGAGACTGGATTCTGTTTACCGACGAACAGCCAACAGTGCCGGTCTATGCCGGCTTCACGCCGAAGGAGACGCGCGCCGCCCTCAGGCGCAAGGCAGAGCCCAGCTACCAGGGCACGTTCACCGGCGCGCGCCGGTACGTGTTGCATACCTTCGCAAATACGCAGAGCGCGTTGATGAAGAAACGCGTGTCGCAGTTCATGATCGGCGGAGAATGTCCGTCGTGTCACGGTAAGCGTCTGAAGGCGGAAGCCCTCTCGGTGACATTCGCCGGTATGGATATCGGCGAGCTGTCACAACTCCCCATCGCTCGGCTCGCCGCGTTGCTCGAACCCGTCTCGCGCGGCCAGTGGCCGTCTTCCAGCACATCTCCCGACGGCGCGATTCTCGACAGGAACAGTCGGCGCAAGGCGACCGCCAGACGCGTCGCGGCCGGCGGACAGGCTCACCAGGCGGCGCCTGACGTGCGCCGTACGCCTAACCTGTCCGACGAGAAGCGTGTGGCGGCGCAGCGGCTCGCGATCGAACTGCTCGAACGTCTGAACACCTTGATCGACCTCGGTCTCGGCTATCTCGCGCTGGACCGTGCGACGCCAACGCTGTCCTCCGGAGAACTGCAACGGCTGCGGCTCGCGACGCAGTTGTCGTCACAACTATTCGGCGTTGTTTACGTGCTCGACGAGCCGTCTGCCGGACTGCATCCCGCGGACGGCGATGCGTTGCTCGAAGCGTTGCAGCGCCTGAAGGCTGCGGGCAATTCGCTGTTCGTGGTCGAGCACGACATTGGCGTGATGCGGTGCGCCGACTGGCTCGTCGACGTGGGCCCGGATGCCGGCGAGGCGGGCGGACGTGTGATCTACAGCGGACCACCCGCTGGCCTTGCAGATGTCGAAAGCTCGCGCACACGCCCCTACCTGTTTGCGCAGGGCGAGCTAGAGGCGCAGGCGAGCGAGGCTGCGACCCGTGCGCGCCGCGAGCCCCGCGGCTGGCTGCGGCTCGAAAACGTGACGCGCAACAATCTGCACAATCTTGCTGCGGATTTTCCACTGGGTTGCCTGACCACGGTAACGGGCGTCTCGGGATCGGGCAAGTCCAGCCTCGTGAGCCAGGCGCTGACGGAGCTTGTGGCGGAACATCTCGGGCGCGCAGCCGATCTTGCCGAAGACGACGAAGTCGACCCGCTCTTTGCCGCCCCGCCCGTCACGACCGACGGGCGGATCACAGCCGGCATGGACAAGATCAAACGTCTCGTGCGCGTCGACCAGAAGCCGATCGGCCGTACGCCGCGCTCGAATCTCGCGACCTATTGCGGTTTGTTCGACGCTGTGCGCAAGCTGTTCGCGGCGACTCCCGCTGCACGCAAGCATCGCTACAGCGCCGGCCGGTTCTCGTTCAACGTGGCGCAGGGGCGCTGTCCGACGTGCGAGGGCGAAGGCTTCGTGATGGTCGAGCTGCTGTTTTTACCCAGCGTCTACGCGCCTTGCTCGACCTGTCACGGCAGCCGCTACAACCCGCAGACGCTCGAGATTCGCTGGCGCGAGCGCAATATTGCCGAGGTGCTGGCGATGACCGTGGACACCGCATGCGACTTCTTCGTCGATGAGGCGCAGGTGATGCGCTCACTGACTGTGCTCCGTGATATCGGTCTCGGCTATCTACGGCTTGGTCAGCCGGCCACCGAGCTCTCCGGAGGCGAAGCGCAACGCATCAAACTTGCGACCGAGCTGCAGCGTGCGCAGCGCGGCGATACGCTCTACATCCTCGACGAGCCGACGACCGGTCTGCATCCGGCCGACACCGATCGCCTGATGGTGCATCTGCATGGGCTGGTCGATGCCGGCAATACCGTGGTGCTGGTCGAGCACGACATGCGTGTCGCGGCGCAAAGCGACTGGATCCTCGACATCGGCCCGGGTGCGGGGGAAGGCGGTGGAAGGATCGTTGTGAGTGGCGTTCCGCAGACGGTGGCGCTCGCCGTGGACAGTCGTACCGCGAGCTATCTGCAGGCCGTGATATTTCGTTGATCTGGTGGGTCGGCGGGGCACGCCGAGAACGCTCTGCGCTTGCCCGATGGCGTGCCTGTCAAGGATGCCAGGTCGAAGGACTGGCCGGCAAAGCAGTCGCAGGTCGACGGCTCCCCGCCATCTCGTAGGAAAGCTGGTTGGCCGCGTCCATGACGGTCTGTGCCAGCGCGAGTAGTTTTTCCTCGGTCAGGCGCGAGGTAGGGCCGGAGATGCAGGCAGACCCGAGCAACTTCCAATGTAAGCCGAATACCGGGGCCGCCACGCTGGAGACTTCCGGTTCGCGCTCGCCCATGGAGAGGTGGTAGCCGCGCCGCCGGATCGATTCGTAAGGCTCCCCGGGCTCCCCGGAGAACGCCAGGATGACCCGCCCCGGTGCGCCACTGTCCAGTGGTAGCGCGGCCCCGATGCGCACGTGGTGCCGGATGGCCTGCGGGCCTTCCACGCGCACCAGGCACGTGCGCTGTTCGCCTTCGCGCACATAGAAAGAGGCGCTTTCGCCCGTCCTGATCGTCAGCTCCCGCAGCACCGGCTCCACCACCTCATACACGTTGAAGGTGGCCTGGTAGCACGCGCCCAGCCAGCCGGCCGCGCGTCCCAGGCGCCAACTGCCATCTTCCTTTTGCACAAGGTAGTTGTCCGTCGCCAGCGTACGCGCCAGGCGCAAGACCGTCGTCTTGTGGAAACCCGTGCGGCGGCTGAGTTCGGCCAGGGTGAGTTGTGCGTCACTTACGCCAAAGGCTTCCAGGACGCGCAGCGCCCGGCGTACCGCGATCACGCCGCCGCCAGCATCTTCAGCCACGTCGCCGGCGGCCAGGGGAGTCGATGAGTCCATGGTATGGAATGGGTTGCATTGGATGAAACGATATTGTACCTGTCGCAACAAGCGACCAGAATCCATTCCAACAAATAACGAGATTCGGAGACATGCAATGAAACTGCCGTACCGCGGTCTGATGACCGCCATCCTTTGCGCCCTCGCTTTCCCGGCCCTGGCCGATACCTATCCCACCAAGCCCATTCGCGTGATCGTGCCGTTCCCGGCCGGTGGCGGCACGGACATCATTGCCCGCGAGGTGACCAACAAGGTGGCGATGGCCATGGGCTGGCGCTTCGTGGTGGACAACAAGCCGGGCTCGGGCGGTAATCTGGGCGTGGACGCCGCTGCCAAGGCCAGCGGCGATGGCTACACCATCGTGTTGGGCCAGACCAGCAACTTGGCGATCAACCCCACGCTCTACCGCAAGCTGCCCTACGACGTGGCGAAGGACCTGACTCCCGTGGGCCTGGTGGCCAGCGCGCCGCTGGTGCTGGTGACCACGATGGAGTCGCCCTACAAGACGCTGGCGGATGTGGTGGCGGCCAGCAAGGCCAAGCCCGGCAGCATCAATGTGGCTTCCCCCGGCAACGGCACGGTGGCGCACCTGACCAGCGAGTTGTTCCAGAAAACGGCGGGGATCAAGCTCACCCATGTGCCATACAAGGGTGCGGCCCAGGCCGTCAACGACCTGATCGGCGGCCAGGTTCAGCTCTACCTGTCGTCGGTGCCGACGCTGATCGGCCACATCCGCAACGGCAAGATGCGCCCCCTGGCCGTGACGTCGGCCAAGCGCATGCCCGACTTGCCCAATGTGCCCACCATTGCTGAATCCGGCTACAGCGGCTTCGAGGCCGTGACCTGGTTTGGATTTGTGGCGCCCGCTGCTACGCCCAAGGACATCGTGGTGCGCCTGAATACCGAGTTCAACAAGGCATTGCAGGTGCCTGACCTGAAGAAGAAGCTGAACGACCAGGGGGCCGATGTATTGGGCGGTACGCCCGAGCAGTTCGGCGCGCTGATGAAGAAAGACACGATCCGCTGGTCGACCGCCGTCAAGGCATCTGGCGCGCAGGTGGATTGATCCTCGCTGTCCCACGCATCGCCGCAATCGCTCGCCGCCGCAACGAATCTCTCGTCCCCAACGTCCCAGGAGTCATGCCATGAGCTTGCCCAACATTATCAAATCATTCGACCGCGTGCCCGCCGACATCGTCGCCCGGGCCGCTAAATTCCAACCGGCCATCCTGGCCGACGTGGCTGGCCGCCGTGGCGCGCTGCATGGCCGCATCCGCGCCCTGCGGCCGCACATGAAGCTGGCGGGCACCGCTTTTACTGTGGAAGTACGCCCCGGCGACAACCTGATGATCCACGCCGCGATGGCGCTGGCCCAGCCCGGCGACGTGCTGGTGATCGACGGCAAGGGTGACCAGAGCAGCGCGCTGATGGGCACCATCATGATGAATGCATGCCGCCAGCGCGGCATCGCCGGCGTGGTGATCGACGGCGCGGTGCGCGACAGCCTGGAAATCGACGAGATGGATTACCCGGTGTTCTCGGTGGGCACCAACCCCAACGGCCCGACCAAGGAAGTGGGCGGGCGCATCGGCCACCCGGTCTCGGTCGGTGGTGTCACGGTCAACCCTGGCGACTTCATCTGCGGCGACGCCGACGGCCTGGTGGTGGTCGAGCGTGAAAAGATCGCGTCGCTGCTGCCGCTCGCCGAGCACAAGGAAGCCGCCGAAGCCCGCCGCATTGCGCAGATCAAGGAAGGCAAGACCAACGCGCCGTGGCTGGTTGCCTCGCTCATCACCGCGGGCGTGTTGAAAGAAGGGGAGACGCTGTGAGCAACAAGCCAGCCATCCTCGTCACCGCAGCCGACCTGGCACCACAAGCCGAGGCGTTGCTCGGCGATTTTGAGATCGTCTACGCCGGCAAGACGCCCCAGGCCGCCGACCTGGTGGCGTTGGCTCAGCGCCACAACCCGGTCGGCATCATCGTGCGCTACGGCGCAGTGACGCCGGAAATCATGGACGCGGCGCCTGCGCTGAAGGTCATCTCCAAGCACGGGAGCGGCACCGACACCATCGACAAGGCCGCCGCGGCACAACGCGGCATCGAGGTGACAGCCGCCGTCGGTGCGAATGCCGCCGCGGTGGCCGAGCAGGCCCTGGCACTGCTGCTGGGCTGCGCCAAATCTGTGGTGCTGCTCAATGCGCGTATGCATGCCGGGCACTGGGACAAGGCCACGCACAAGAGCGTTGAGCTGGCAGGTGCCACTATCGGCCTGATTGGCCTGGGCGCCATCGGCCAGCGCTTTGCCAGGATGTGCGATGCCATGGGCATGCGCGTGATCGGCTTCGATCCGTTTGCCAAGGAACAGCCGGACTATATCGAGCCCGTGAACCTGGAAACGATCTGGAAAGCGTCGGACGTGATTTCACTGCACTGCCCGCTGACCGCCGAGAACCGGCAACTGATCAACGCGCAAACGCTGGCGCGCTGCAAGAATGGCGTGATCCTCGTCAACACGGCGCGGGGCGGCTTGGTCGATGAGCCAGCATTGCTGGCAGCCGTGCGCTCGGGCCAGGTTGCCATGGCGGGGCTGGACAGCTTCGCGGTCGAACCGATGACGGTGCCGCATATCTTTCACGGCCAGCCTGGCTTTCTTCTCAGTCCGCACATTGGCGGCGTGACCAGCACCGCGTACGTGAACATGGGCGTGGCGGCGGCGCGGAACACGCTAGGTGTGCTGGCGCGTGCTGAGGCCCCGGCGCTGGCCAAAGCCGGCTAAGGCGCAACGAAGCTGCCCGCGGCGCAGCGCGAAGCTGACCGGATGCGCCCAGATCGTTTGAAGTGCCTGAGGTCTTTCACTCCCTCTCCCCACCGGGGAGAAGGGTGCTAGCCATCGTAGGGCGACGCGTGGCGTGCACACGCACACGAACGCGCGATTACCCCAAGAAAATAGTAATAGTTGGAGACAAAGAATGACAACCAGATCACCTTTAGCCTTGGCCCTTTGCCGCGGCGTAGTGGGCGCGCTTGCGTGGATCGCCATGTCCGTGCACGCACAGACATGGCCGGCCAAGTCAGTGAGGATCATCGTGCCCTATCCGCCGGGCGGCGCCGTGGATGCTGTCACCCGCAAGATGGCGCAGCGGCTTACGGAGCAGACCGGCCGGAGTTTCTTCGTCGAGAACAAGGCGGGCGCCACCGGCACCATTGGTATCTCGCAAGTGGTGCACGCCCCGGCCGATGGTTATACGCTGCTTGCCAACGACACCACGTTCTCGCTGCTGCCGCATATCTTCAAGAAGCTGCCGTTCGACCATGCGACGGACCTGCAACCGGTGGCGGCCTTCGTATTTGCTCCCATGGCTGTTGCGGTCAAAGCGGACAGCAAGTTCAAGACCATGGGCGATCTGGTGGCGGCCGCTCGCGCGGGCGACGGCAAGGTCAGCTATGGTTCCGGCGGCGCTGGCACCACGCCGCACTTCGCCAGCGAGGCACTGGGCATGGCGACGGGCGCTCACTTCATGCACGTGCCATTCAAGGGCGCGGGCGAGGCCACGCTGGCGCTGCTCGGCGGCACCATTGACTACCAGATTGCTTCTACGCCCGGGGTCATCGGGCAGGTCAAGGGCGGCAGCCTGCGGCTGCTGGCAGTAAGCGGCGACAAGCGTCTGCCCGCGTTGCCCAACGTGCCTACATTTGCCGAGGCGGGTGTCAAGGGCTATGGCGTGGTCAACTTCACCGGCCTCTGGGCGCCCCGCGGCACGCCGGCGGCGGTGACGGATCGCCTGCAAAAGGAAGTGGCCATTGCCATGGCGTCGCAGGACATGAAGACCTTTGCCGAAGGCATTGGCGCGGACCCGGGCTATTGGGATGCCGCGGCGTTCGCGCGGCAGCTTTCAGAACGCACGGCGTTCTGGGGCAAGATCGCTGCCAACACGGCGTTTGAAAAGCAATGAGCACCGGCAAGTACCGGCAACACAAGTCCGGCATGCAAGTCGTGCCAGCGCATGTGCGCCTGGTCCAGCGCGAGGTGGCAGGTTATAGCCAGATCGCCCTGGCGTTGGGTTTAACGGCTGATTGACGCAGTGCGGGCTACCGCGCCGCTAGCCAGCGGCAGATACTGACAACCCTTATCCATTCACTGCGCACAGCCAAATTGCCATGTTCCTGCTGAATACCCCGGAAGTCCGAGAGTTCGACGTGTTTACCAGCATGCCGGCGCGCTATCGCCAACGCAGGCGAACGGCCTGGGCGGATGCCAACCAGGGCGGACGCGAAATCGACTGCTTTCTGGAGGGGCCTGTATTTGACCGGGAGGGCAACCTCTATGTCGGCGATATACCCAATGGGCGCGTCTTGCGCATCGACCCGGCAGGCGAGTGGAACGTGGTGGCGCAGTGGGACGGCGAGCCCAACGGCATGAAGTTCCTCAACGCGAACGAACTGCTGGTAACGGACTACCGCCGTGGCCTGATGCTTGTCGATGTACGCGTCGGCAGTGCAAAGCCATACCTGGACCGCCGCCACACGGAGAGCTTCAAGGGAGTCAACGACCTTACGCTGGATTCGCAGGGCAACATCTATTTCACCGACCAGGGGCAGACCGGACTGCACGACCCGACCGGACGCGTCTACCGACTGACCGTGGCCGGGCGGCTGGAACTGCTGCTCTCCAATGTGCCCAGCCCGAACGGTATCGTGCTGTCACCCGATGAGAAATTCCTGTTCGTCGCGGTGACGCGGGCAAATTGCGTCTGGCGCATGCCCATCCTCGCCGATGGCGGCGTGTCCAAGACCGGGCAGTTTTTCACCTCCTATGGACCGAGTGGCCCTGACGGGTTGGCCATGGATGTATCGGGCCGGCTGCTGGTGGCGAACCCCGGACTGGCCTATGTGTGGGTGCTCAGCCATCGCGCTGAGCCGGTGCAGGTGCTGCGCGGCCCCGCCGGGCATTCGCTGACCAATCTCGCCTTTGGCGGCCCCGCCGGCAAGACGTTATTCGCGACAGACTCCACGGCGGGAGACATCCTGCGCATAGAGATGGATGTGGCCGGCATGCCGCTGTGGCGGCGAGACGGAGAGCCGACGTGACACAACGCTGGATGAGCCGCGCTGGCAAGAGGCAGGGCATCCCGATCGGAAAAATCGTCCAGGCACCGCGGTGTTTCGCGCGAGCCTGGTTCGGAGAACATTAGATGAGAGCCCTTGGCCAACCCTCCATTGCGAACGCTTGCGATTGCCATATGCACGTCTACGATAGCCGCTATCCGGCTGCAGGGACTGCAACGCTGCGACCACCAGATGCGCTCGTCCCGGACTACCGGGCGGTGCAGGGGGCGATGGGAACCACCCGAGCCGTAGTGGTCACGCCGTCGACCTATGGCACGGACAACAGGCCCACATTGGCAGCCCTGCGAGAGTTGGGCGTGGAGGCCCGTGGCGTCGCAGTGGTGGACACCTCCATTACCGAGAGGGAGCTCGAAAGCCTGCATGCATCCGGCATTCGAGGCATCAGGTTCAACCTCACGATGCCCGGCCCGGTAGACATGGAGATGCTTGCGCCGCTGGCTGCGCGTGTCGCGCCTCTGGGCTGGCATATTCAACTCAATGCGCCCGCCGCATGGTTGCCGCACATGCAACCACTGTTGAAGACCTTGCCCGCTCGCATCGTATTTGACCACTACGGGCACTTGCCATTCGGAGGGGCCGAGTTCGAACCTGGGTTCGAGGTAATTGCAAGCCTGTTGGGTGAGGGCAGGGCTTGGGTGAAGCTGTCTGGTCCTTACATTGAGTCCAGGGAAGGACCACCACTATACGGCGACGTCGCTTCGCTTGCGCGTCGCTATCTCGAATGCGCACCCGGCCAGATGGTCTGGGGATCGGACTGGCCACACCCAACAATCATTGCCAAGGGCCGCTCGTCACCAGATGACGGCGACCTGATGTCGCTCTTCCGGCAATGGTGCGGCGACGATGCACTGGCCAGGCAAGTTCTTGCCGATAACCCCCGAAGACTCTACGGCTTTGGCCCCTGATGCCGATGTCGGATAACAGCGATCCAAGGAGACCGTTCCAATGAAACTCAGGCAATTGTTTATCACGCTCTGCATTCCCCTGCTGGCGTGCGTCACGGCGAGTGTCTCGGCGCAGTCTGACTGGCCCAATCGGGTGATCACTTATGTCGTGCCGTATCCGGCCGGCGGCACCACCGACATCCTGGCGCGCCTGATCGCGCAGAAGCTTGGCCAGGCGCTGCACACCACCGTGGTGGTAGAGAACCGGCCCGGCGCCACTGGCGCCATCGGCTCAGCCTTCGTGGCACGCGCGCCGGCCGACGGTTACACGTTGCTGGGCGCGTCCACCGCGTCGCACGCAATCAACCCGGCGCTCAATCCGAAGTTGCCCTATGACGCCATCAAGTCCTTCGAGCCCGTGGTGATGATCGGCACTATCCCCAGCGTGCTGATCGTCGGCCCCAACAGCCCGTACCGCAACGTGCAGGCGCTGCTGGCTGCCGCCAAAGCAAAGCCCGGCGCCGTCACCTTTGCCTCGGGCGGCAGCGGCACCATCCTGCAGATGTCCGGCGAACTGCTCAAAGAGGAGCGCAAGGTTGACATGACCCACGTGCCCTACAAGGGAGACGTCCCCGCCATCCAGGATGTGATGGCCGGCCACGTGGACTTTATGTTTGCGCCCACCGCGCCCATCTTGCCGCATGTGCAGGGTGGCAAGCTGCGCGCGCTTGGCGTGGCTACCAAGGCGCGCGTGGCCAGCTTGCCGGCGGTGCCCACCATGGCCGAGGCGGGCGTGCCCGATTTCGAGGCCGAGCAGTGGCAGGCAGTGTTTGCTCCAGCCGGCACGCCGGCGACCATCGTGCAACGCCTGAACACCGAGATCAACCGTATCCTGAAGGATCCGGAAGTGGTGGCACACCTGGACAAGCTGGGCGTCAAGGTGGTCGGTGGCACCCCGCAGCAGTTGTCGGCCTTCCAGAAGGCCGACATCGCCAAGTGGGCGCGCGTGGGCAAGGCCGCAGGTGTGACGCTGGAGTAGGCAGGGTGCCCGCAGTTCCATCCCATGTCCCTGCCGTCTGGACGCGTCGCTGATCCTGGGCGGCACCGGCGGCAGGCGCCAACGGCGCTATGCAGTGCTCCGAGTCAGCAGGCAGCGGCCAAGCCGTGCCGCATTCCGAAGGCGACCGGCCACCGGTGCTAGCAGCGCCTGCCAACGCCTGCGATAGCCACATGCACGTGTACGACCCGCGCTTTCCCGCAGCGCCACACTCCACCGGATCCTGGTCGCTAACCCGGAAAAACTTTACCGATTTGCCTGACCCATGGGGACTTATTTTGCGTGTTGCTGTTGACGCCTTTCCGGCGCATTAGCTCGAAGCCGGCACGATCCGGAAAGTAGCCTGCCGTATCGTGCCCTTCCTGATGCCGCGCACCCCGATCAGCCGGCGGTGCCTGACACCCTGCGGATCTCCTCGGCCACGATCGCGATCAGCGCATCGGCTGCCGTGCTGAGCGGGCGCTGCGGATGGCTCACGCACACCAGGTGGCGCACGATGCGCGGCGCCAGGATGGGGTACATGCGCAGCCGGCCCTCGTCCACCGCGCGTTGCACCACGATGCGCGGCAGCACCGTGGCAAAACGCGTGGCCTCGACGAACTGGACGATGGTGCCGAGGATGTCGATCTCGAACTTCGGCTGCAGGGTCACGTCTTCCAGTTGCGTGGCCGCGTCCAGCACGCCGCGCAAGCCGTGGCGTTTGGTGGGCAGCACCAGTTCCAGCCCGGGCAGCTTGGTGAGTTCCACCGCCGCCGGCAGTTCCGGGCCATGCTCGGCGCTGGTGACCAGCACCATTTCCTCGTCATGCAGGGATTGCACATGGAGCGAGAGCTTGCCACGGGGCTTATGCACCACGGCCGCGTCGAGCTGGCCGGCGGAGACCAGGTCGATCAGCGTGGCGCTGAATCCGTCCGCCACCGATACCTCCACATTCGGGTAGCGCGCGTTGAAGCGCACCAGCGACCCCACCAGCACGCTTTCCGTTTCTGACGCCACCATGCCGATGGAGATGTTGCCGGCCACCTGCTCCTCGCGTTGCATCAGTTGCTGCCTGGCGTTGGCGAGGTCCCGCGTGATCGGCAGGCACAGCCGGTACATCATGCGGCCGGCCGCTGTCGGCACCATCCCGTGCGGGATGCGATCGAACAGCTTCTGTCCGAACTCCTCTTCCAGCTTGGCGATCTGCATGCTGAGCGCCGGCTGCACAATATTCAGCCGCTTGGCCGCGCGCGTGACGGAGCCATCTTCGAACAGCGCAATGAAGTACTGGATCTGTTTGATGTCCATGCCAAGTGATCGATTTGGTATCAAAAAATCTGTTAGCGTGAAGTGATCGTATCAGATTTTTTGCTGTTGCGTTGCCGGAACGCCTGGCCACTATCGGGGGAAAACCCTTATCCATGGCGCGTCAGCAGCCCCGATGTGCCAGCTAAAGTCCATCTGGAGTGACATCATCGGAACTGATAAGCATAATCAAAAAACAATATTAGAACTAATACCATAATCTCACTAAGCTCCTGTTCAACGTTGCATGTCCCCGGCGGATTCGCCTGTCGGGGCCGACGCGCAGAACGGAGTCAAGAATGAGACAGAACGATGCTGGCGGCATGACCGGCACGACACTGGAGACAGCGGTAGCGGGCGTTCGCCCCATGCCGCGTGGCATCTCCCCGTGCCGGCCCGCAATCCCCGCTAACCAGATGGACCGTGCCAGTCCCGCCACGCGGGAGGGCCGGTCATGAGCGACAAGCGCAGCTTGCCCGCCGCAGCGGCGGCCATCCACCTTGAATCCGCAGCGGCCGGCGCGGCCTCGCGCCAGCGTCATGTCGGGCGCTCGATGGAGCGGCTCGAGGACGCCGCGATCCTCACCGGCCGTGGCCGCTATGGCGACGACCTGGGCGTGAAGCCGGGCACCCTGCACGCGGCCATCGTGCGTTCCCCGCATGCGCATGCCGAACTTGGCACCATCGATGCCACTGCCGCGCTTGCCGCGCCGGGCGTGCATGCCGTGCTGACCGGCGCCGACCTGGTGGCCTGGTCGCGTCCCTTCGTGGTCGCCGTGAAGTCGCCAATGGAGCAATGGGCACTGGCCATGGACCGCGTGCGCTATGTGGGCGAGCCGGTGGCCGTGGTAATGGCCGAGAGCCGTGCCCTGGCCGAAGACGCGCTCGACCTGGTGCGGGTGAACTACCGCGTGTTGCCGCCGGTGGTATCGATCGAGGCCGCGCTGGCCGACGATGCGCCCATCCTGCATCCCGGCGTAGGCGCCAACGTGGTGAGCGACCGCCACTTCCGCTACGGCGAGCCCGAGGCCGCCTTTGCCGCCGCGCCGCACCGGGTCACGCTGACCGCGCACTATCCGCGCAACACCTGCACGCCGATCGAATGCGGCGTGGTGATTGCCGAGTTCCTGCCCGGTGACGAAGGCTACGACGTCACCTCCAATTTCATGGGGCCGTTCTCGCTGCATGCGGTGATGGCGATGGCGCTCAAGGTGCCGGCCAACCGGCTGCGCCACAAGGCCCCGCGCGATTCCGGCGGCAGCTTTGGCGTGAAGCAGGCGGTGTTTCCTTACGCGGTGCTGATGTGCCTGGCGTCCCGCAAGGCCGGCGCGCCGGTGAAGTGGGTGGAGGACCGCCTCGAACATCTCAGCGCGGCCACCTCCGCCACCGCGCGGCTGTCCACGCTGGAAGCCGCGGTGGAGTCAGACGGCCGCATCAAAGCGCTGGCCTATGACCAGATCGAAGACTGCGGCGGCTATCTGCGCGCGCCGGAGCCCGCTACCTTCTACCGCATGCACGGCTGCCT
This sequence comes from Cupriavidus sp. UME77, assembly GCF_014170355.1. Lineage (NCBI taxonomy): Bacteria > Pseudomonadati > Pseudomonadota > Betaproteobacteria > Burkholderiales > Burkholderiaceae > Cupriavidus > Cupriavidus sp. UME77. Next base: position 58,873 of record NZ_LZZU01000011.1, on the reverse strand, counting down.
GACTGGCGCCTACGACATCCCCAACCTGCTGGTGCGCAACCGCGTGGTGATGACCAACAAGACGCCCACCGGCCTGGTGCGGGGCTTTGGCGGCCCGCAGGTGTATTTTGCGCTGGAGCGGCTGGTGCATCGCATCGCGACACAACTCGGGCTCGATCCACTCGATGTGTATCGCCGCAACTTTGTCGCCGCCGATGCCTTTCCCTATCGCGCCGCGGCGGGCGCGTTGCTGGACTCCGGCAACTACCAGCTGGCGCTGGCGCGCGCGCTGGAAGAAGGCGGCTACTACGAGCTGACGTGCCGCCGCGATGTCGCACGCGCCGAGGGCCGGCTCTACGGCATCGGCTTTGCCGCCATCGTCGAGCCGTCGGTTTCGAACATGGGCTATATCACCACTGCCATGCCCGCCGAGGCGCGCAAGAAAGCGGGGCCGAAGAACGGCGCCATCGCCAGCGCCACGGTCAGCGTCGACCTGCTCGGCGGCGTGGTGGTCACCATTGCCTCGACGCCGGCCGGGCAGGGCCATATGACAGTGTGCGCGCAGGTGGTGGCCGATGTGCTCGGCGTGAATCCGGCCGACGTGGTCGTGAACGTCGAGTTCGATACGCACAAGGATGCATGGTCGGTCGCCGCCGGCAACTACTCCAGCCGTTTCGCCGGCGCCGTGGCCGGCACCGTGCACCTGGCCGCCGAGCGGGTGCGCGACAAGTTGGCGCGCATCGTGGCGCCGCAGTTCGGCTGCACGCCCGCCGAGGTGGTGTTCGAAGACGGCCGCATTGCCCGCAAAGGCGCGCCCGAGTCCGGCCTGCCCTTCACGCGCGTGGCGAGCAATGCGCCGCACTGGTCACCCCAGCAGTTGCCTGCCGGAGAGGAGCCGGGCCTGCGCGAGACGGTGTTCTGGTCGCCGCCCAACCTGGAAGCGCCGGATGAGAACGACCGCATCAACACCTCGGCCGCCTACGGCTTTGCCTTCGATATGTGCGGCGTGGAGATCGACCGCGCCACGGGGCGCGTGCGCATCGACCGCTACGTGACCGCGCACGACGCCGGCACGCTGCTCAATCCGGCGCTGGCCGATGGCCAGATCCGCGGCGCCTTCGCCCAAGGGCTGGGCGCGGCGCTGATGGAGGAGTTTCGCTATGGCGCCGACGGCAGCTTCCAGTCCGGCACGCTGGCCGACTACCTGATGCCGACCACCTGCGAGGTGCCGGACCCGGTGATCGTGCACCTGGAGACGCCCAGCCCCTTCACGCCGCTCGGCGCCAAGGGCCTGGGCGAGGGCAACAACATGAGCACGCCTCCCTGCATCGCCAACGCGGTGGCCGACGCGCTCGGCGAGCAGGACATCCGCTTGCCGCTGACCCCGGCCAAGGTGATGGCCATGGTGGGCTTCGACGATCCGCCGCCGTCGCGCCCCGAGCTGCTCGAAGCGATGCGCGAGGCCGCCGTGCCCGCGGCCCGCAAGGGCAGCGGCAAGGCGCTCACCGCGCGCGGCTCGGTGGATCTGGATGCCACGCCCGAAGCCATCTTCGCCGTGCTGGTGGACCCGCAGGCGCTGGCCAAGGTAGTGCCAGGCTGCCACGCGCTGGAGCGCACCGCCGAGAACCACTACCGCGCCGATGTGACGGTGGGGGTTGGCATGATCAAGGCCCGCTTCGAGGCGGAGATCGCACTGTCGGACCTCGATCCCCCGCGCCGGCTGCGGCTGGCAGGCGCAGGCATGTCCTCGCTGGGCAGTGCGCGCGGCGCCGGGCTGGTGGAGTTGGTCCCGCATGGCAGCGGCACGCGCCTGAGTTACGACTACGAGGCCGAGGTATCCGGCAAGGTCGCTGCCGTGGGCGGCCGCATGCTGGAGGGCGCCGCCAAGGTGGTGCTGCGCCAGTTGTTTGAATCGCTCGGCCGCCAGGCCGCCGGCAAGCCGGTACGGCCGCAAGGCTGGCTTGCCCGACTGCTGGCCCGCTTGGGAGTACGCCGATGAAACCGTCTGCTTTCGATTACCTGCGCGCCGAGACCACGCAGCACGCGCTCGAGGCGCTGGCCCGTGGCGGCGAGGGCGCGCGCGTGCTGGCCGGCGGCCAGTCGCTGATGGCGGTGCTCAATATGCGCCTGGCGCAGCCGCAACTGCTGATCGATATCTCGCGCACCGCCGAGCTGGACACGGTGCGGGTGGAAGACGCTCACCTGGTGGTGGGTGCCGCGGCCACGCAGGGCAGCGTCGAATGGCGCCGCTCGCTGGCCGACGAGGTGCCGCTGCTGGCCATGGCCTTTCCGCATATCTCGCATTTCCAGATCCGGAATCGCGGCACCGTGTGCGGCTCGGTCGCCCATGCCGACCCGAGCGCGGAATTGCCCCTGGTGCTGACCGCGCTGGGCGGCGAGGTGGTGCTGCGTTCAGCCCGCCGCCGCCACGTGCTGCCTGCGGCCAGCTTCTTCCAGGGCATGTTGATGACGGCGCGCGAGCCCGATGAGCTGGTGGAGGCGGTGCGCTTTCCGCTGCGGCGCCCCGGGGCGCGCTACGGCTTTGCCGAATTCTCCGCGCGCCACGGCGATTTTGCGCTGGTGGCCTGCGCGGCCACCGTGACCGATGACGCCATCGCGCTGGCGGTTGGCGGCGTGGCGGACAGGCCGGTGCTGGAAACCTGGCCGCGCCTGCAGGGCAAGGACCTGGAGCAGGCCATCAACGATTTCAGTTGGAAACTGGGCGCGCAGGACGACGCCCATATCAGCGCGCAGTACCGCCGGCACCTGGTGCGGCAACTGAGCATGCGTGTGATCGAGGAGGCAAAATGAGCAAAACCAACAAGGGCGCCGTTTCCGGCAAGCCCGCCGAGGTAATGCAGCGCCAGGAGCAACGCCGCATCACCCTGACCCTGAACGGCCGCGAGCGCAGCGGCCATTGCGAGCCGCGCGAGCTGCTGTCGGATTTCCTGCGCCACGAGCTCGGCGCCACCGGCACCCATGTGGGTTGCGAGCACGGCGTCTGCGGCGCATGCACGGTACGCGTTGACGGCGTTGCCGCGCGCTCGTGCCTGATGCTGGCGGTACAGGCCGAGCACCGGGCCATCGATACCGTCGAAGGGCTGGCGCCGGCCGAGGGACTGGGCGACCTGCAAGAAGCCTTCCGCCGCCACCACGCGCTGCAGTGCGGCTTCTGCACCGCAGGCATCCTGATGTCGTGCGCGGACTACCTGGAGCGCGTGCCGGAACCCAGCGAGGCGCAGGTGCGCGACATGCTGTCCGGCCACCTGTGCCGCTGTACGGGCTATACGCCAATCGTGGCGGCCGTGCTCGACGTAGCGGCCGGCCGTGCCCGCGCGCGCGCTGCCGCCATCGGCGTAGCCAGCCAGGAGGCCTGCGATGCTTGATCTAGGCCGCACCTTCCTGCAAAGCGTGGAGCGCAGCCCGCACACGCCCGCCATTGTCGACGGCGACCTGATGCTCACCTATGCGCAATGGTACGAGCGCATCCGGTGCGTGGCGTCCGGCCTGCGCGAGATCGGCCTGGCGCCGGGCGATCGCCTGCTGGTCGTGTTGCAAAACCGCTGGGAAATGGCCACGCTGCACTGGGCCTGCCAGTTCGCCGGCATCGTGATGGTGCCGCTGAACTGGCGCGCCAAGCCGGAGGAGCTCGATTACTGTGTGCAGGATGCCGGCGTCAAGGCGCTGGTGTTCGAGCCGGTCAGCGCCGATGCGGTGCTGGGCAGCCCCGCGGCGCAGGCCGTGCCCTGCATTGCGCTGGACTGCGCGGCTGGCGGCTCGATGTCCTTCGCTTCGCTGCTGGACAGCGCCGCGCTGCATGGCGGCCCGGTGGCAGAAGCGGGCGATGTCTCGCTGATGCTCTACACCTCGGGCACCACCGGCAAGCCCAAGGGCGTGCCGCGCCGCCACCAGCACGAGCGCGCCGCGGCGCTGGCGCACGTGGCGCAGAACCTGTATCGCCATGGTGAGCGCACCCTTGGGGTGATGCCGCTCTACCACACCATGGGCGTGCGCTCGCTGCTGGCAATGGCGCTGGTGGATGGCCTGTTCGTCTGCGTGCGGCGCTGGAACGCCGGACAGGCGCTCAAGGAGATCGCCACCCACCGAATCAGCTGCCTGTACCTGGTGCCGACGCTGTATCACGACCTGCTGGCCGATCCCGGGTTCGATGCTTGCATCGTGCGCAGTGTGACCAAGCTCGGCTTTGCCGGCGCCTCGATGAGCGACGGCCTGCTGCGCCGCCTTGCGCTGGCCTTCGAGCCGGAGCTGTTCGTGAACCACTACGGCTCGTCGGAGGTGTACACCTTCAGCGTGGACCAGCGCGCCACCCGCAAGCCCGGCAGCGCCGGGCGCGCCGGCATCAACACGCGCCTGCGCGTGGTGCGCCTGGATGCCCGCTCACCCGACGATCTGGCGGCTACCGGCGAGGAAGGCCAGATCATCGCCGACCTGCGCGGCGACGAGGCCTTCGAGGGCTACTGGAACCGCGACGACGCCAACGCCAAATCGCTGCGCGATGGCTGGTACTTCACTGGCGACACCGGCTACTTCGATGCCGAGGGCGACCTCTTCGTCAGCGGCCGGGTGGACGACATGATCATCAGCGGCGGCGAGAACATCTCCCCGGTCGATATCGAATCGGTGCTGTCGCTGCATCCGGCGGTAGATGAGGTGGCGGTGGCCGGCGTGCCGGATCCGCGCTGGGGCCAGAAGGTGGTGGCTTTCGTCAAGCCGCGCGGCAACATCGACGCGCAAGCCCTGGATACCTACTGCCGCGGCTCCGACCTGGTCAATTTCAAGCGCCCGCGCGACTACGTCTTCGTGGAGGAGATTCCCAAGTCGCCGGTTGGCAAGATCCTGCGCCGCAAGTTGTCCGCCGGCGAATACGCGCTGGCACCGCATTCCATGAGCCCCGACCCTAATCCCAACCCCAACCCCAACCAGGCTGCGGACGCCGCGCCTGTCGATACCATCAAGGAGTAAGACATGACCCAGGCAACCGAGATGATCCATCCCGACCAGCAGCGGCTCCAGCAACTCGACGGCTTCTCCGTGGAGATCGATGCCGGGCGCGAGCGTGCGGACATCATCCTGCACCGCCCACCCTACAACGTGATCGCCATGGCGGCGCGCGACCAGTTGCGTGCCGTCATTGAAGCGCTGGATGCCGACGATCGCGTGCGCGTGATCGTGCTGCGTTCGCAAGGCGAGCATTTTTCCAGCGGCGGCGATATCAAGGGCTTCCTGGAGGCATCGCCCGAGCATGTTTCGCAACTGGCCTGGAATGTGGCGGCGCCGGCGCGCTGCAGCAAGCCGGTGATTGCCGCCAACCGCGGCTACTGCTTTGGCGTGGGCTTCGAGCTGTCGCTGGCGTGCGACTTCCGCATCGCCACCGAGACCACGCAGTACGCGCTGCCGGAGCAGAAGCTCGGCCAGATCCCCGGCTCGGGCGGCTCGGCGCGCCTGCAGAAGATGGTGGGCATCGGCCGTACCAAGGACATCGTGATGCGCTCGCGCCGCATCTCGGGCAAGCAGGCCTATGAGTGGGGCATCGCCGTGGAATGCGTGGCAGACGCCGAGCTGGAAGCCGCCACCGATGCGCTGGTCGACGAACTGCGCGGCTTCTCGCCGCTGGCGCAGCGCACCGCCAAGAAGCTGCTCAACGACACCGAGGACGCGCCGCTGTCGATTGCCATCGAGCTGGAAGGGCATTGCTATAGCCGCCTGCGCAGCTCGGACGATTTCCGCGAAGGCGTGGAAGCCTTCCACGGCAAGCGCAAGCCGGCGTTCCGCGGCAGCTGATGGAAATCGCGGGCGCGCCGGCAAGGCCGCTCGCATCCCGGACGAACTAACCGGATAACGATGCCCGCTGCCACGGGGCAAGCATCGCGGGGGGAGCGCTTGCCTGGCGGCAAGGCACCGCCCGCGCGCCACCCGCTGCCGTAATGATCCAAGCAGAGATCCAAATCAAAGGAGACAACAATGGAAGCCGTAGCAAAGAAGCGTACAGAGACGATCAGCGAGGCGCTGCCAGCGGCGAGCAATCGCCAGGTGTTTGGTGCCGTGGCGGCGTCGTGCATGGGATGGGCGCTGGACCTGTTCGACCTGTTCATCCTGCTGTTCGTGGCGCCCGTGATCGGCAGGCTGTTTTTCCCGTCGGAGCACGCGATGCTGTCGCTGGCGGCGGTGTATGCGTCGTTTGCCGTGACGCTGCTGATGCGCCCGCTCGGCTCGGCGATCTTCGGCACTTATGCCGACCGCCACGGCCGCAAGGGGGCGATGGTAGTTGCCGTCACTGGCGTTGGCTTGTCCACGGCGGCGTTCGGCCTGCTGCCTACGGTGGGTCAGGTGGGGCTGCTTGCGCCAGCCTTGTTTATCCTGCTGCGGCTGGTGCAGGGCATCTTCGTGGGTGGCGTGGTGGCATCCACCCACACCATCGGTACCGAATCGGTGCCCCCGTCCTGGCGCGGCGCCGTTTCCGGGCTGGTCGGTGGCGGTGGCGCGGGTCTCGGGGCGCTGCTGGCTTCCATTGTTTACATGGCGATGACCGCGCTGTTTCCGGGGGAAGCGTTCGATGCCTGGGGTTGGCGCTGCATGTTCTTCTCCGGCATCATCAGCTCGGTGCTCGGCCTGTTCATCTTCAACTCGCTGGAGGAGTCTCCGCTGTGGAAGCAGTTGCAGGCGGCCAAGGGGCATGCCGCGCCGGTTGAGAACCCGCTGCGCGTGATCTTCTCCCGCCAGTACCGTGGCGTCCTCTTCGTCAACATCCTGCTCACCGTGGGCGGTGGCAGCGCCTACTACCTGACCTCCGGCTATCTGCCGACTTTCCTCAAGGTGGTGGTGAAGGCATCGGCTGGCGAGTCTGCCGCCATCCTGATGGCCAGCAGTTTGGGTGTGATCGTGGCATCGATTCTTGCCGGCCACCTCAGTACGATGATCGGCCGCAAGCGAGCCTTCCTGTTGATCGGCGCGCTGAACGTGGTGGTGCTGCCGTTGCTCTACCAGTGGATGCCGGCGGCGCCGGACACCACCACGCTCGGCCTGTATGCCGTGGTGCTGGCCATGCTGGGCTGCAGCGGCTTCGCCCCGATCCTCATTTTCCTGAACGAACGGTTCCCCACCAGCATCCGTGCCACGGGGACCGGCCTGTCATGGAATATCGGATTTGCCGTCGGTGGCATGATGCCGACGTTCGCTTCGCTGTGCGCCAGCACCCCTGCCGAACTGCCCATGGTGCTGGGCATCTTCCTGGCGGTTGTCACCATCATCTACCTGGTGGGTGCGTTCATCGTTCCGGAGACGGCAGGGCGGCTTGGCGACAATGGAGCGTAGAGATCCAGCCGCGCAGGGGGGGCGAGCGCATCCCAATGTTCGTGGCGGTGGCAAACGCGGCTAGAATGCAATGACCCCGCGGTTTGCGCACGTGCGATGCCTTTGGGTCCGACGCGAACAGATGGCCCCAAACAAAATGGAACGACAGCCTGACTTTTGTCCTCCCCGCCCGAAAGATGCCGGTGCCCGACAGCCCGCACCGCCTCACCTTGGTGACATGCTTGATAGCCTGAGCGACGGATTCATGTCGATAGACAGATCGTGGCGCTTCACCTATCTCAACCATACAGCCGAACGATACTTGCAGCAGGAGCGGCAAAACCTGCTGGGACGCGACATCTGGCAGTGTTACCCGGACTTGGTGGACTCCGGCTACTACCGCGTCTATCAGCAGACGGCGGCAACCGGACTCCCCGGTCGGCATACTGACTATTACGCACCGCTCGACACCTGGTTTGAGGCTCGCTCATTTGCCCACGACGATGGCATTACGGTACTCTTTCGCGACGTCACGCGCGAACACGAGCACGCGGCGCTGTTGGAGTTTGAAGCTAGTCACGACTATCTGACTGGTTTGCCCAACCGGCGCAAGTGCATGGAAGCGCTATCAGGCGCGGTCGCCGAGGCCGCTTCACCAGGCTTTAAGCATGGTGCTTCCCTGGCTGTGCTGTTTATTGACCTGGACCAATTCAAGGAAGTCAACGATGCGTTCGGTCATGCTGTCGGCGATGATCTGCTGCGCGGCTTTGCGAAAAGGCTGGTCGCAATTCCCGAACCTGATTTTTTCGCCGCGCGCGTAGGGGGCGACGAGTTTGTCCTGCTGTTACGCAATACGACCAAAAGCGCGGCAGAAGCGTTCGCGCATGCGGTACTCAGTGAGCTCGCAGTGCCATTCGAGGCATGCGGAAGATCCGTCTGCCTGTCGGCTAGCATTGGCATCGCGCTACTGAGAGAAGCGAGAGAAGCACCGGAATCGGCCGAGGCATTGCTCAGTCGTGCCGACACGGCCATGTACGCAGCGAAGTCATCTGGCCGAATTCAGGTGTGCGCGTACGATGGCGCACTCGAGCGGGGCGTGCGTGACCGCCTTGCCTTGCGCATGGATCTTCGTGAGGCGTTTGCCGCGAACCAGTTCGAGCTTCATTTCCAGCCTCAGATAGCACTCGCGGATGCTTCCCCAATCGGTGCTGAGGCGCTTCTTCGCTGGCGTCATCCTGAACGAGGATTGCTGATGCCGCACGCATTCCTGGATGTGGTACTTGAGTCCCCATATGAAGGCGCCCTCGTCGAATGGCTGCTCAATGCAGTTTGCCGGCATATCGTTGCATGGCGACGGCTGGGTGTATCCATACCGCGGATCAGCCTCAATCTGTCGGCTCGGCAACTTCTCTGTGTGGAACTTACAGATATGATTCTCCGTATCGCGAGGGCATACGACGTCTCCCCCGCAATGCTTGACATCGAAGTCACGGAGGACAGTCTGGTGAGCGATATCGAAAAGGCAACGTCCGTTCTTGCCGCGCTGAAGCTAGCCGGCATATCCACATCGCTGGACGACTTCGGCTCTGGATACTCCAGTCTCGGCTATCTGGTCCGGCTGCCCATCGACACCCTGAAGATCGACAAGTCGTTTGTTCGAGCGCTGGCCGATTCGGAGAAGGCGTCTGCGATCATCCGAAGCATTGTCGGTCTCGCTCGTTCGCTGGGAATGAAAACAATCGCGGAAGGCGTCGAGTGCCAACGCCAGGCGGCGGAGTTGAAGGATGCCGGATGCGATGCCATTCAGGGCTATCTAGTCAGCCGCCCGCTTGGCTCGGAGGCCTTTGTGGAATTCATGCTGCGCGTGTGATAGCACCATTCAGGCAGCGGGGAGAACACCGGGATGCGGGAGCCCGCAATGGGCTCCCAGGACTTCAGCCCAGCCTGAACTGCCCCACGACCCCCGCCAACGCGCCGGCCTGCCCCTGCAACGCCTCGGCCGCCGCGGTGGATTCCTCCACCAGCGCCGCGTTCTGCTGCACCATCTGATCCAGCTGGCTGACCGCCCGGTTCACCTCCTGGATGCCCCGGGTCTGCTCCTGCGCCGCATTCGTGATCTCGGAAATGATGCTGGTCACCTTGTCCACGTTCCCGACGATCGCATTCATCGTGTCTCCGGCGCGGCGTACCTGCCCGGAGCCGGACACCACGCTGTCGACGGTGGTCTCGATCAGCGTCTTGATCTCCTTCGCAGCCTGCGAACTGCGCTGCGCCAGCCCGCGCACCTCACCGGCTACCACGGCAAATCCACGGCCCTGCTCGCCGGCGCGCGCCGCTTCCACCGCAGCATTCAGTGCAAGGATGTTGGTCTGGAATGCAATGCCTTCGATCACGCCGATGATGTCGGACACCTTGACCGAAGCCTGCTCGATTTCGCTCATGGTCTGAATGGCCTCGCCAATGGCGGCGCCACCATTGCCAGCGACCTGGGAGGCCGCGATCGCAGACGCATCAGCCTGCTTGGCCGACATGGCAGACTGGCTCACGGTCGCGGTGATCTGCTCCATCGAGGCCGCCGTCTCTTCCAGGCTCGCCGCAGCCGATTCAGTCCGCCGCGAAAGGTCGATGTTTCCGGCCGCGATCTCGTTAGCGGCAGCATGGACAGATGCGCTGGCATCCCGAATCTGGCGCATCACGCTGACCAGCTTCTCGGCGAACGCGTTGAACGCCTGCGCAATCTGCGCCACCTCATCGGAGCCATTGGCTGGCAGGCGGCGCGTCAGGTCGCCATCCCCGCTACCGATATCGCGCATGGCGTCGCGAATCACCGACAGCCTTCGGAACGAAACCGCTGTCACCCCGGCGACGATGGCGGCCGCCACGCAAGCGATCACGATCAGCACGAATACCGATGCCATCAGCATGGAGCGCATGCCTGCCGTAGCCTCACCTTTGTCCAGCGCGATCACAGCGATCCAGTCCGTGCCGGGCACGCCGCGCGCCCGCAGCAGCTTGGGCGCATTGTCCACATCGACCTGCAACGGCGCCTCGGCGCCTTCGAGCGCTACGAGCTTGTCGAGAGCAAGCGCGGGCATCAGATCCGTCAGGGGCTTGAGCGTGAGCTTATCGTCCTGGTGGGCGACGATCTTGCCGTCCTTTGTTGTCAGCACGCCGAAGCTGGCGGGTGTGGGGTGGATGGCCTTGATGGTGGCGATGACGCTGTCCATGGACACGTCGCCGGCCACCACGCCCTTGAGCACGCCGTCGCGCAGGATGGGCACGGCGAAGGTCACGACCAGCTTGCCGCTGCTGGCGGCCACGTAGGGGGGCGTGACCACCGGCTTGCCCGCGGCCACGGCCTGCTTGTACCAGGGGCGGGACGTGGGATCGTAGTTGGGCCGCAGGCCTTCGGTATCGGAAAACCGGTGGGACTTGTCGGGAAAACCGATGTAGGTCATGACGAAGCCGCCGGCGCTGGCGACCTGCTTGAGCGCGGCGATGGCGGCGTTGGTGTCGGGCTGCGTTGCCGCGTCCTGCAGCGAGTCGATCATCTGCATGTGGCTCGCCACCCAGTCGGCGATGGCGCCGACGTGGCCGTTCTGCACGGCGGCCAGGTTGCTGTCGATGGCGTCGTCGTTGTACGAACTTGCCACCACGTGATTGATAACGGCATTGGCGATGAGCGCCACCACGACGATGGCCACGGATAGGGCCACGATGCGCGCGCGGAGGGAGGACAGCATAATTGGATCTTTTATGTTTGGCTCATCGGGCGGATAGCCTTTGGAGCGGTGGGGGCGAAGGGTCCTGGCTCGCTCTTACGGCATTGTTGCGGGCGAATTTAGGACCGCCCGGCAGCCTATTTTCAAAGTGCAAAGAGCGCCATTCGGATATCCGGATAAATCGCGATCTGGCTGTTCGGATATCCGGATGCCCTGGTTTTTGCGGGTGTTTGGCACCGAAGTGGTGCGTCTGTTGGCATGAGCGGAGTCTGCCTCGCGCAAAAAAAAGAGAGGCCTCCGAAGTGGAGGCCTCTCGTCTGTGTGAGGTCGTGTTCTGCGCGTACGGCGTGGCGGCGAGGTGAATTCATACCATTGCACCGTCGCGCCCAGCGGCGCGAGCGCCTTCTCCAGCGTCTCGCGCGATTTCAGCAGGATCATCAGCGTGGACGATTTCTGGAAGCCGATGCGCAGTGTGTGCTTTGGCGCCCGCGCGTGCCGATGCGCACGATAGCGCGTCAAAGAAAAAAAGGAGCCCCGCATTGGGGCTCCCTGACAGCGCCGCGCCATCGGTGCGCGGCCTGGCTTAGCGCTGGTAGGCCGGCGGCAGGAACCCGGCAAAGCGTTGCTGCGTGGTCGCCTTGAATTCCGGCGACTGGTAAGCCTCGCGGATGTCCTTGACGAACGGCTTGCCGGTGTCGGCGGTGCGCACGGCAACCAGGTTCATGTAGTAGTCGGGGATCTTCTCCAGGCTCAGTGCTTCGGTCAGCTTCAGGCCGGAGGACAGCGCGAAGTTGCCGTTGACGAAGGCGAAGTCCACGTCGTCGAGCGAGCGCGGCAGTTGCGCGGCTTCGAGCTGGATCAGCTTGAGCTTGTTCGGGTTGCCTTCGATGTCGCGCTCGCTGGCGCGGATCGGGTCGGTGCCGGCCTTGAGCGTGATCCAGCCGATCTGCTGGAGCATGGCAATGGCGCGTGCCAGGTTGGACGGATCGTTAGGCAGCGACACCGATGCGCCCGGCTTCACTTCCGTCAGCGACTTGTGCTTGCGGCTGTAGATGCCGATCGGGGCCGTGGGGACCTGGATGACTTCAGACAATTGCAGCTTGCGGTCGCCGGAGAACTTCTTCAGGTAGGCCACGTGCTGGAAAGCATTGGCATCGATGGCGCCATCGGCCAGCGCCAGGTTGGGCTGCACGTAGTCGCTGAACTCAATGATAGTGACCTTGTAGCCCTTTTTTTCCAGCAGCGGTTTGATGCCGTAGCGGATCTGGTCGGAGTAAGGGCCAGCGGTGGCGCCGAAGCGGATTTCCTTCTTGTCCGGATCAGCCGCGCCGGCCGTCTGGATCACGCCGAGCGCGAGCACCGCGGCAATCAGTCGAATTCCGAAACCCAGTTTCATCTAAAGCTCCCCCGTATTGTTTGTGTGCATCGTGGCTTACCGGGATGGCGGCAAGCAAGGATGCCCATTGTAGGGAAGTGCATACGTTCAAGGAACGAGTAAAAATGCATAGTCTTATAACGCACTTGCATATGCCTGTATGCGGGTTTGCAGGCGTTCGTGTGACGCCAACGGCTGTTGCGCTGCGGAATATGCATACGCAATCGGGTAGTAGTTGCGGGATAACCCGTATTGCGGTTATGATTGAACTGTCTCCTCCAATCCCACCAAGGAATTGGATTCGCGCCCGCCTCATTGGTGGGCGTTTTTATTTGTGCTTCCCAATCGAGCCTAAGCGGCGGGCTTATGCGGCGGGCTTAAGCGGGCGCCAGGGCGGAGCAAGACAAGAAGGGCCGGTGGCATCCATGTGCCACCGGCCCTTCTTGTTGCGAGCGCCGAGTTGCAACGCCAGCTATTGCGCTACCACCGACCCGTCAGGCTGCGGCCAGCGCGCGCTCCAGGTCTTCCAGCAGGTCGTCGATGTGCTCGATGCCGATCGACAGGCGCACCATGTCTTCGCTGACACCGGCGGCCTTCAGCTCGGCGGCGTCGAGCTGGCGGTGCGTGGTGGAGGCCGGATGGGTCGCCAGCGACTTGGCGTCGCCGATGTTGACCAGGCGGGTGAACAGTTGCAGCGCGTCCAGGAAGCGCGCGCCGGCTTCGCGGCCGCCGCTCTTCAGGCCGAACGACAGGATGCCGGGGCCGCGCCCGCCCAGGTAGCGCTGCACCAGCGCGTGGTCCGGGTGCTCCGGCAGGCCGGCAAAGTTGACCCACTCCACCTTGGGGCTGGCCTTCAGGTGGCGCGCGACAGCCAGCGCGTTCTCGGTGATGCGGTCCAGGCGCAGCGCCAGGGTCTCGATGCCTTGCAGGATCAGGAAGGCATTGAACGGCGACAGCGCCGCGCCGGTATTGCGCAGCGGCACCACGCGGGCGCGGCCGATATAGGCGGCGGCGCCGAGCGCTTCGGTGTAGACCACGCCGTGGTACGACACATCCGGCTCGTTCAGGCGCTTGAAGCGCGCCTTGTGCTCGGCCCACGGGAACTTGCCGCTATCGACGATGGCGCCGCCCACGCTGTTGCCGTGGCCGCCCAGGTATTTGGTGAGCGAGTGCACGACGATGTCCGCGCCATGCTCGAACGGACGGCACAGGTACGGCGAGGGCACGGTGTTGTCCACGATCAGCGGGATGCCGTGGCTGTGCGCCACCTTGGCGATGGCTTCGATATCGACGATGTTGCCCAGCGGGTTGCCTACCGACTCCACGAAGATCGCCTTGGTGCGCGCATCCACCAGGTCGCCGAAGGCGGCCGGGTTGCGGCCATCGGCAAAGCGGGTCTCGATGCCGGACAGCGGCAGCGTGTGCGCGAACAGGTTGTAAGTGCCGCCGTAGAGCTGGCTGGCCGAGATGATGTTGTCGCCGGCCTCGGCGATGGTCTGGATGGCATAGGTGATGGCCGCCATGCCGGACGCCAGCGCCAGCGCGCCCACGCCGCCCTCGAGCGCGGCCAGCCGCTGCTCCAGCACGTCGTTGGTGGGGTTCATGATGCGGCTGTAGATATTGCCGGGCACCTTGAGGTCGAACAGGTCGGCGCCGTGCTGCGCGTTGTCGAACGCATACGCAACGGTCTGGTAGATCGGCACGGCCACGGCACGCGTGGTGGGGTCCGGGGAGTAGCCGCCGTGAACGGCAATTGTCTCGATTTTCATGATGTCGTTGTCTTCTTGTTGGAATGAATACGCTCAGGAACGGGCATGGTAGCAGCCGTGGTTCGCGTGTGCCATCCGGGGCGGACCGCGCGGGCCCGCCCTGGATTCGGGCCTTGCCCCCTTACTGGCTGGCCAGGGGGAAGCTCGCCTGCCAGACGTTGTCCTTGACCTTGACGGCGGCGGGAATCAGTTTCTGCTCATGGAACAGGTCGGCCACCCGCTGCTGGGCGGCGATCACCTCGGGCGTCACCGGGGTGGCGCCGTACGGCACGCGCTTGAGCCAGGTCTCCACGACCTGCGTGTCCAGGCCCACGGCAGGCGCGAGCAGGGCGGCAGTCTCGCCGGGGTTTTTCACCACCCACAGGCCGGTCGCGCGCAGTTGCTCCAGGATGGCATTGACCACTTGCGGCTGCGCCTTGACGAAGCCGTTGGCGGCTTCATAGAAGTTGAAGGGGGAGGGCACGCCTTCGTAGTCGGCGATGGTGCGCACCTTCAGCGCCTTCTGCGCCAGCGCGTAGTACGGGTCCCAGACCACCCAGGCGTCCACGTTGCCGCTTTCGAAGGCGGCGCGTGCATCGGCGGGCGGCAGGTAGATCGGCTGGATATCCTGCAGGGCCAGCCCATGCTTGTTCAGGAGCTGCACCAGCAGGTAGTTGGAGCTGGAGCCTTTTTGCAAGGCGATGCGCTTGCCGCGCAGGTCGGCCACCGAGCGGATCGGCGACTTCTCCAGCACGAACAGCGCCTCGTTGGTCTTGCCGCCGGGCTCTGCGCCCACGTAGACAAAGTTGGCGCGCGCCGCCTGGGCGAACACTGCCGGCGGCGCGCCGGTGTAGCCAAAGTCGATGCCGCCGGCATTGAGCGCCTCCAGCAACTGCGGGCCGGCGGGGAATTCCTTCCACTCCACCTTGAAGCCGAGCGGGGCGAGCTTTTTCTCCAGCGAGCCCTGCGCTTTGAGCACGGCCAGCAGGCCGGCCTTCTGGTAGCCCACGCGGACCGACGCGTCGGCGGCATGGCCGGCGGCGGACCAGGACAGCGCGGCGATGGCCAGGGCGCGGCCGACAACGGGTAGCCATTGGCGGAAAGGATGCATTGCGATGTTCTCCGAAGTCGACGATGCGGTAGCAAGGGTCTGAGGTTGGGGTGCGGCCCTATGGTTGCGAAATCGCGCGAGGAGGGGAACGAAGGTTATTGCATTTGCATAGAACCGCGGCGGGCGCCGCGCGGTGGCAAGCGTGTTTCGGCGGCCCATGGCATCCTGTTTTCCCACCGCATTGCTCACCGTATTGCTCACCGCTTCGCCCGCCGCACGCGCGTTGCGGTTTGTGCAGCTGCTTTCAAGGGCGCACACCCCTGCGACACCTTGCCGCAGTCAAAAATGTCTCGGCTTAATTGGGTGTTGCCGTCGAGATGGCAGAGGAAGCTGCATTGTCCGGTTTTCTGAACAGTGTGTTCTAGATCACGGGTTTACCCTCAATGCTGCGATGCGGTAGATTCGCGGCCACGATGTCTGACGTACCGCGAACCTCACCCGAACACCCTGCTTGCCCACCAGGCAAGCTCGCCGGGCTGCGCCACGCCGACGTCCTCCTGTGTGGACCACCGCAGTCCCACTTTGATCCGTCCCACAAGGACCAAGCCAGGCTGCCGCTGATCGGCGCGTCCCCCGGCACACCGGTCGCTTGACCCGGATCTGACCCAGTTTCCCCCAAGCCTTAAGCCTGCCTCTTGCTCCCGCATCTGGCAGCAAAATCACGCCGCGCCGTCGCTGCCGTGGCCAACTCAACCAGTCGTGACATGAAGATACCCAAACTTCCGCGTTGGACGCGGCTAATGCCTTGCGCCGCCCTGCTCTTGCTGGCCGGATGCAACATGGCCGTGCTAGATCCGAAGGGCCAGATTGGCGCCGACGTCAAAAACATCATCCTGATCGCGACCTGGCTGATGTTGCTCGTGGTGGTGCCGGTGATCGTGCTGGTCTTCACCTTCGCCTGGAAGTACCGCGCCAGCAACAAGTCGGCCCGCTACGAGCCGGACTGGTCCCACTCGACCGGGATCGAAGTCGTGGTCTGGCTGATTCCCTGCCTGATCATCCTGGTGCTGGGCATCATCACGTGGAAGTCCTCGCACGACCTGGACCCCTACAAGCCCATCGAATCCAACGTCAAGCCGATCACCATCGAGGCGGTTGCGCTGAACTGGAAATGGCTGTTCATCTATCCGGACCTGGGCATCGCCACGGTCAACGAGATCGCGTTCCCGGTGAACACCCCCGTGAACTTCAAGATCACGTCGGATTCGATCATGAATTCCTTCTTCATCCCGCAACTGGGCAGCCAGGTGTACGCCATGGCGGGCATGGAGACCAAGCTGCACCTGATCGCCAGCGAGACCGGCGCGTTCGACGGCATGTCGGCCAACTACAGCGGCGGTGGCTTCTCGGGCATGAAGTTCAAGGCCAAGTCGGTGTCGAACTTCGACTTCGAGGCGTGGGTCAAGCAGGTCCGCGCCTCGTCGAACCAGCTGACCCTGGCTGACTACAGCGCGCTGGCCAAGCCCAGCGAGGCGAATCCCGTGGCGCTGTACGCCAAGGTCGATCCGCAGCTGTACCACGGCATCCTGCACAAGTACATGGACGGCGCCGGTGGCGCTATCGCCGGCAACGGCACCTCGTTTGGTCCCGTCTGCACCTCGCGCAACACCCTTGGCGTGAGCCAGGTGTCCATGGCCGCGCCCGCTACGCCGGCGCCGGGCTCGAATTCCTAGGAGTAGAGATGTTTGGCAAATTGAGTTTGGATGCCATCCCGTTCCACGAGCCCATCATCATGGGCACGTTGACGATGGTAGCGCTGGGTGGCGTGGCGCTATGCGCGCTGATCACCTATTTCGGCAAGTGGAAATGGCTGTGGAACGACTGGTTCACCTCGGTCGACCACAAGAAGATCGGCATCATGTATACCGTGGTTGCGCTGATCATGCTGCTGCGCGGCTTTGCCGACGCCATCATGATGCGTACCCAGCTGGCGTTGTCCACCAACGGCTCGCCGGGCATCCTGCCGCCTGAGCACTACGACCAGATCTTCACCGCCCACGGCGTGATCATGATCTTCTTCGTCGCGATGCCGCTGATGACGGGCCTGATGAACCTGGTCGTGCCGCTGCAGATCGGCGCGCGCGACGTGGCCTTCCCGTTCCTCAACACGCTGAGCTTCTGGCTGTTTGTTGCCGGCGCGATGCTGGTCAACGTCTCGCTGGGCGTCGGCGAGTTCGCGCGCACCGGCTGGCTGGCCTATCCGCCGCTGTCCGGCATTGCGTACAGCCCTGGCGTGGGGGTGGACTACTACCTCTGGAGCTTGCAGATCTCGGGCCTGGGCACCTTGCTGACCGGCGTCAACTTCCTGGTGACCATCCTCAAGATGCGCGCCCCGGGCATGACCCTGATGCGCATGCCGGTGTTTACCTGGACCGCGCTGTGCACCAACGTGCTGATCATCGCCGCTTTCCCGGTGCTGACCGTCACGCTGGGCCTGCTGGGCCTTGACCGCTACCTGGGCATGCATTTCTTCACGAACGAAATGGGCGGCAACGCCATGATGTACGTGAACCTGATCTGGATCTGGGGCCACCCCGAGGTGTACATCCTGATCCTGCCGGCATTCGGCATCTTCTCGGAAATCATCTCGACGTTCTCCGGCAAGAAGCTGTTCGGCTACAAGGGCATGGTCTACGCCACCTGCGCCATCATGGTGCTGTCGTTCCTGGTCTGGCTGCACCACTTCTTCACGATGGGCTCCGGCGCCAACGTGAACGCGTTCTTCGGCATCACCACGATGATCATCTCCATCCCGACCGGGGTGAAGATCTTCAACTGGCTGTTCACCATGTACCGCGGCCGTGTGCAGATGACCACGCCCGTGCTGTGGACGCTGGGCTTCATGGTCACCTTCGTGATCGGCGGCATGACCGGCGTGCTGATGGCAGTGCCGGCGGCTGACTTCGTGCTGCACAACAGCCTGTTCCTGATCGCCCACTTCCACAACGTGATCATCGGTGGCGTGCTGTTTGGCTACATCGCCGGCATTACCTACTGGTTCCCGAAGGCCTTCGGCTTCAAGCTCGACGAGCGCCTGGGCAAGTGCGCGTTCTGGTGCTGGATCATCGGTTTCTACCTGGCGTTCATGCCGCTGTACGCACTGGGCTTCATGGGCATGACCCGTCGCCTGAACCACACCGACAATCCGGCGTGGAACCCGTACCTGTACGTGGCCGTGCTCGGCGCCGCGTTTGTCGGCCTGGGCATCCTGTTCCAGATCCTGCAGATCGTGGTCAGCGTGCGCCGCCGCAAGGAACTCCTCGACGTGACCGGCGACCCCTGGGGTGGCCGTACGCTGGAATGGGCAACTTCGTCGCCGCCGCCGTTCTACAACTTCGCGCACACCCCGGTGGTGCGTGACCTGGACGCGTTCGCCGACATGAAAGCGCGTGGCGAAGTGCCGCAGCAACAAGCGCACTACGAGCAGATCCACATGCCGAAGAACACCGGCGCCGGATTCTACATCGGTGCCTTCAGCCTGGCGCTGGGCTTTGCCCTGACCTGGCATATCTGGTGGCTGGCGGCGGTAGGCCTGGTTGGCATGATCGTCAGCTTTATCTTCCGCAGCAACGACGACCACATCGACTACTACGTGCCCGCGCACGAAGTCCAGGCGGTCGAAACGAGCCATTTCCAGCGCATTGCGTCACAGGCCTGAACCATGACGACTGAAGTCCTACAGCGTTATCCCGCGCACGGCGCCGCCCAGGCGCATGCCCACTCGCACGATCATTCGCACGATCACGCCCATCACGACACCAGCGCCAACACGGTGTTTGGTTTCTGGGTGTACCTGATGAGCGACTGCATCATCTTCGCCGGGTTGTTCGCCGCGTTCGCGGTGCTGCGCGGCGAAGTGGCAGGCGGCCCGTCGGGCAAGGAGTTGTTCGAGCTGAACTACGTCCTGGTCGAGACCTTCCTGCTGTTGTTCAGCAGCTTGACCTCGGGCATGGCAATGATCTGCCTGCATAACGGCCAGCGTGCCCGCCTGCAGTTCTGGCTCGGCATCACGTTCTTGCTGGGCGTGGCGTTCATCGGCATGGAAATCAACGAGTTCCATCACATGATCGCCGAGGGCGCCGGCCCCGAGCGCAGCGCCTTTCTGTCGTCGTTCTTCACGCTGGTCGGCACCCACGGCCTGCACGTGGCGAGCGGCCTGCTGTGGATGGCCGTGCTGATGTGGCAGATCTCCCGCAAGGGCCTGACCCCGACCATGACCAAGCGCCTGGCCTGCTTCGCCTTGTTCTGGCACTTTCTGGACATCGTCTGGATCGGCGTGTTCACCGTGGTCTACCTGATGGGAGCGATGTAATGGAACATAGCAACGTCTCTGCCGCCGGCGCTCACGACGCGCACGGCACCACGTCCGCGGGCGCCAGCCATGGCAGCGTCAAGTCGTATGTGATCGGCTTCGTGCTGGCGGTGATCCTGACCGTCATCCCGTTCAAGCTGGTGATGGGCGGCACGCTGGAAGCCTCGACCACGCTGGCCGTGATCCTGGGCCTGGCGGTCGTGCAGATCGTCGTGCACCTGATCTACTTCCTGCACCTGGACAGCTCGTCGGAGCAGCGCTGGAACGTGATGGCCCTGGCCTTCACCGCGCTGATCCTGCTGATCGTGGTGGCGGGCTCGCTGTGGATCATGCACAACATGAACGCCAATATGATGGTGCATTGAGCGTTACGCGTGACGAGGCTTGGTTCGGCTTTCTAGCGAACCGCGCCACGCAAGTAACGTAAAAAAACGACCCGATCGCGTGAGCGCCCGGGTCGTTTTTGTTTGTGCGGCTGCGGGAGGCTGGTTTCTGGCTTCGCGGGTGGCGGGATTTGCCGCGCCAGGCCTTGATTCTTAGTTGTATACAACGTGTGCTGGATGGTCGAATTTCTTCGTGAAATCGGCTGCTGACTTCTTTGTCTTGTCCGGTTTTTCGGCGTTTTATCGACGTTTACCCTCGGTTTTCGGCTTTCGTATTGCCTGGTTCTTTTTCGCTGGATACACTCTGTATTCAAGAGCGGCCATCTTGCTTCACCGGACACGCTCGCCCCCACAAGTAGAGGCAACGCATCATGCAGACCGACAACGACAACGACAACGGCAACGACAACCTCAGCGACAGCAAAGCCGGCGCCAGCGCTTCCCAGGCGGTTCGGGCCCTGCTCGGATTGCGGGAGCTGATTCTCGGCGGCGATCTCGCGCCGGGCGCCCGCATCTCCGAACTGTGGGTGGTTGAGCGCCTCGGTGTCTCCCGCACCCCGATCCGGGCCGCGTTGATCCGCCTGCAGGAAGAAGGCCTGGTCGAGCCCATCCCGTCCGGCGGCTTTGCGGTCCGTTCCTTCGCCGAAAGTGAAATCAGCGATGCGATCGAACTGCGAGGCACCATGGAAGGCATGGCGGCGCGGCTTGCCGCGGAGCGCGGTGTCGGCCAGACCATCCTGAGCGGCCTGCGCGACTGCATCACGCAAATCGACACGGCACTCACCGGCGAGCTGACCGCGGTCAAATTCTCCACGTATGTCGATCTCAACGCGCGCTTCCACCAGTTGCTGGCCGAAGCGGCCGGCAGCCCCCTGGTTGCACGGCAGATCGAGAAAGTGATGAATATCCCGTTCGCCTCCGCGAGCGCGTTCGTGATGGTCCAGTCCATCGATGAAAGCGCGCGCGAAATGCTGCTGCTTGCGCAGGCGCAGCACCGCTCGGTGGTCGAGGCGATCGAGCTGCGCGAGGGCGCCCGCGCCGAAGCGCTGATGCGCGAACACAGCCGCATCGCCAACCGCAACCTCAAGATCGCCATGCAGAACCAGCAGGCGATGTCGCAGGTGCTCGGCGGCAGCCTGATTCGCCGGGCAGGCCGCCCGGCCTGACCTAATCCACTTTCGTAAGTCACTGAACCTTGGCGCGATCGGGCGCCAGGGAGGGGATCGCTATGTTTCTGAAAAACACCTGGTACGTGGCCTGCACGCCGGACGAACTCGCGGGAAAGCCGCTTGGCCGCACGATCTGCAATGAAAAAATGGTGCTGTTCCGGGGCGAGGACGGCAGCGTCGCCGCGCTGGAGGACTTCTGCCCGCACCGTGGCGCGCCGCTTTCGCTGGGCTTTGTCCGCGACGGGCAACTGGTCTGCGGCTACCACGGCCTGACCATGGGCCGCGACGGCAAATGTGCCAGGATGGCCGGGCAGCGCGTCGGCGGGTTCCCTTCGATCCGCAGCTATCCGGCGGTCGAGCGTTATGGCTTTGTCTGGGTCTGGCCGGGCGACGCCGCGCTGGCCGACGCGGCAGCGATCCCGCACCTGGAGTGGGCGGTGAGCGCGGACTGGGCGCACGGTGGTGGCCTGTATCACATCCATTGCGACTACCGGCTGATGATCGACAACCTCATGGACCTGACCCACGAGACATACGTCCATGCCTCCAGCATCGGGCAGGCCGAGATCGAAGAGGCGGCACCCGCCACCCAGGTGGAGGGCGACACGGTCGTGACCGGCCGGCATATGGAGGGCATCATGCCGCCGCCGTTCTGGGCCGCGGCATTGCGCGGCAATGGCCTTGCGCACGATGTGCCTTGCGACCGCTGGCAGATCTGCCGCTTCACGCCGCCAAGCCACGTCATGATCGAGGTGGGCGTGGCGCACGCGGGCAAGGGCGGGTATCACGCCGAGCCGCAGCACAAGGCGTCGAGCATCGTGGTGGATTTCATCACGCCGGAAACCGAGACATCGATCTGGTACTTCTGGGGCATGGCGCGCAACTTCAAGGCAGACGACGCGCAGCTGACCGAAACCATCCGCGAAGGGCAGGGCAAGATCTTCGCCGAAGACCTGGAAATGCTGGAGGCGCAGCAGCGCAATATCCTGGCCAATCCCGAGCGCAAGCTGCTCAAGCTGAACATCGATGCCGGCGGCGTCCAGGCGCGGCGGATTCTCGATCGCCTGATGCAGCAAGAGCGTGCCGGTCATGCCGGGCAGGCGGAGGGCGCGTGATGCAGGTCAGGATCGCAAGCAAGGCCGACGCGGCGCCGGGCATCGCCGTGTTCGAACTGGTCGCGCCGCACGGCGGCACACTGCCGGCATTCACCGCGGGCGCGCATATCGATGTACGGATCGGGCCGGGACTGGTGCGCCAGTACTCCCTGTGCAACGACCCCGCCGAGACCCACCGCTACCAGATCGGCGTGCTGCGCGACCCCGCCTCCCGGGGCGGATCGGTGGCCATGCACGCGCTGGCAGTGGGCGCCACGCTGGAGATCAGCGAGCCGAAGAACCACTTCGCGCTGGCTACCGGCGCCGCGCATTCGATCCTGCTTGCCGGTGGCATCGGTGTCACGCCCATCCTCGCCATGGCGCAACGCCTGGCGCGGACCGGCGCATCGTTCGAGTTGCACTACTGCACCCGCTCGGCGGCGCACACGGCGTTCCGCGAGCGGCTTGCGCACGACGACCTGCGGGACCGCACGCATTTCTATGTCGATGAGCCGCAGGGCCATCGTGCGGACCTGCCGCGCTTGCTCGCCGGCCACGGCGCGCAGACGCATCTCTATGTGTGCGGCCCCGCCGGCTTCATGGATGCGGTGCTGCGCCAGGCGAAAGAGGCCGGCTGGCCGGAGGCGAATCTCCACCGGGAGTATTTTGCCGCGCCCGAGGTGCCTTGCGCCATCGCCGGCGCCTTCCAGGTGAAGGTCCAGAGCAGCGGGCTGGTGATCGATGTCGAGCCGGAACAGACGGTGGTGCAGGCGCTGTCGGCCAATGGCGTGGAGATCCAGACCTCCTGCGAGCAGGGCGTGTGCGGAACCTGCCTGACGCGCGTGCTGGCGGGCGAGCCGGACCATCGCGATGCCTATCTGACTGACGAGGAACGCGCAGCCAACGATCAGTTCCTGCCGTGCTGCTCGCGCGCCCGGACGGGTTTGCTGGTGCTGGATTTGTAGTTGCCGTCAATCCAGATCGATCGGATCGATCGGATCGGCCGGGTAAATCAAAATAAAACCATGGAGGTAGACAATGAAGCTCGACATCAGGGAAACCATCAACCAGGGCGAGATGAGCCGGTTCCAGATCATGGCGGTAGCGATCTGCATCGTGCTCAATATGCTCGATGGCTTTGACGTACTGGCGATGGCGTTCACCGCCTCGCATATCTCGGCCGACTGGCACCTGAGCGGCAAGGAGATTGGCGTGCTGCTCAGTGCCGGGCTGTTCGGCATGGCGGCGGGATCGCTGTTCCTGGCGCCCTGGGCCGACCGGCTCGGGCGCCGCCCCGTCATCCTGCTCTGCCTGGTGACGATCTCGGCGGGCATGCTCTGTTCCGCGTTCGCGCAGAGCGTGACCCAACTGGCGGCCATGCGGGCGATCACCGGGCTGGGCATCGGCGGCATGCTGGCCAGCATCAACGTCATTACCGGCGAATACGCCTCCGACAAGTGGCGCAGCACCGCGATCGTGCTGCAGGCCACCGGTTATCCGGTGGGCGCGACGATTGGCGGCGCCATCGCCGGCGTGCTGTTGCTGCACTACGGCTGGCGCAGCGTCTTCGTTTTCGGCGGGCTGGTCACGCTGGCCATGATCCCGGTCGTGCTGGCGCGCTTGCCTGAATCGCTGGACTTCCTGATCGCCAGGCGTCCGGCCGGCGCAGTCGACAAGCTCAACAAGCTTCTCGCCGGCATGGGGCGCGAACGCATTACCGAAATGCCGGCGCGCGCCGCCGCGCAGGTGCCGGCCCAGGGCGGGGTTCGCAGCTTGTTTGGCGGTCGCCTCGCCATGCAGACGCTGATGATCTGGACTTCGTTCTTCCTGGTGATGTTCAGCTTTTACTTTGTCCTGAGCTGGACGCCGAAGCTGCTGGTGGCGGCCGGCATGTCGGCGCAGCAGGGGATTACCGGCGGCGTGCTGCTCAACGTGGGCGGCATCGTGGGCGGCACGTTGTTCGGTTTCCTTGCCGCGCGCATCGGGCTCAAGCCGCTGCTGTGGAGCTGCTTTGTCCTGACCGCCTTGTTGCTGGTGGCATTCGGCATGTACGCCAATACCTTGTCGGTGGCGTTCCTGCTGGCCCTGTTCATCGGTGGCGGCATCTTCGGCTGCATGGTCGGCTTGTACGCCTACGCGCCCATTCTCTATCCGGCGCAAAACCGCACCACGGGCATGGGCTGGTCGATCGGCATGGGCCGCTTCGGCGCGGTGCTGGCCCCGCTGGTCGCCGGCGCGCTGGTCGACGCGGGCTGGCCCACCGCAAACCTGTACTACGTCTTCGCCCTGCCGCTGCTGGTAGCCATCGCCAGCGTCGGCTTGCTTGGCCGGTCCCCGGCGGCCGACGGACAAGCGGTACGTATCGCCGCGCACTGAGCGGTACCACATAGAACACGCAATAGCGTGCCGACATTGGGCGGCAGGCCCCCGGCTTGCCCCAAATTCTAGAAGAAACGGGAGGATGACAATGAAACTTGGGCATACGGTCGCAGCCATTGCGGCAGCGATCCCGGTGGTTGCCGCGGCGCAAAACGTGACGGCTTATGGGGTGGTGGATACGGGCGTGGAATACATCTCCCATATCGGCGCGGCAAAGGACAATGTCCTACGCATGCCGAACCTGACCGGCACGGTGCCGTCGCGCTGGGGCTTGCGCGGCACCGAGGACCTGGGCGGCGGCATGAAGGCGATCTTCTGGCTGGAGTCCGGGTTCGGGCCCGATAGTGGCGCCAACAACCAGGGTGGACGCCTGTTCGGCCGCCAGGCGCTGGTGGGCCTCTCGGGGAACTGGGGGCAGGTCGCGCTGGGACGGCAGTACACCATGCTGTTCTGGGCCATGGCCGATCCCGACATCCTGGGGCCGAACGCCTTCGGGTCGGGCTCGCTGGATAGCTACCTGCCCAATACACGCGCGGACAATGCCATCTCGTACAAGGGTACCTTCGGCGGCCTGACCGCCGGCGCCACCTACAGCTTCGGCCGCGATACGGTCAACGCGGGCCCGAGCCCCTCGGGCACCAACTGCGCCGGAGAGAATCCGGCGGACCAGCGCGCTTGCCGCGAGTGGTCCGCGATGCTCAAGTACGACACTGCGACCTGGAGCGTGGCAGCCGCCTACGATTCGCTGCGCGGCGGCCCGGGCGCCTTCGCCGGGCTGAACCGCAGCAGCCTGACGGATGACCGCCTGTCCATCAACGGCTATGTGCTGGTCAACCGGGACACCAAGATCGGCCTGGGCTGGCTGCGCCGGGATAACCGGGCCAGCCCGGCTCCGGTGAGCGACATGTTCTACGGCGGCGTGACGTATCAGGTGACGCCGGCCTTCAGCGTCGACGGCGAGGTGTTCAACCTGCGCTATCACAACAGCGCCGACAAGGCATGGCTGTTCGCGGCGCGCGGCGTCTATGCCTTCACCAAGCGCACCTCCGTCTATGGCACGGCCGGCTTCATCAACAACGGCGGCAACCTGGCGCTGTCCGTCAGCAATGCGGGAACGGGCACCAATCCCGCACCCGGCGGTAGCCAGCTTGGTGCCATGGTCGGGATGAAACACGTGTTCTGACCGTGCAAGCATGGCCGGGCTTGCGCAGCCCTGTCGCCTCGGGCGGGCCAACTGGCAAGCCTTGCTTCTTCGCAAGGCAATGCCAGGCCCGTCACGCCACCTGCCGCGCGTCGCCGAACGCGCGCGGATGCGCCGGCCGCGCCAGGCCCAGGTGCTCGCGCAAGGTGTTGCCCTCGTAGCGCTCGCGAAACAGCCCGCGCCGGCGCAGCTCCGGCAGCACCAGTTCGATGAAGTCGTCGAGCCCGCCCGGCAGCCACGGCGGCATGATGTTGAAGCCGTCGGCGGCGCCGCCTTCGAACCACGCCTGCAGCTGATCGGCGATGCTCTCGGCGGTGCCATGAATGGACCAGTGCCCGCGCGCGGTAGCCACGCGCAGGTAGAGCTGGCGAATGGTCAGTCCCTCGCGCCGGGCTAGCCCGGTCACCAGCTGGAAACGGCTCTTGGCGCCGTTGGGCTCGGGCAGGTCGTCGGGCAGCGGCCCGTCGAGCGGGTAGCCGGAGAGGTCCACGCCGCCGAGGTTCTGCGACAGCAGGGCCAGCCCCACGGCCGGATGGATCAGGCTTTGCAGTGCTTCGAATTTCTCCTTCGCTTCGGCTTCGCTGCGCCCGATCACAGGGAACACGCCCGGCATGATCTTGAGCTGGTCGGGCGTGCGGCCATAGCGCGCCAGCCGGCCCTTCAGGCCCTGGTAAAAGGCCCGGGCGTCCTCCAGCGACTGCTGCGCGGTAAAGATGACCTCCGCCGTGCGCGCCGCCAGCTCCTGTCCGGCCTTGGACGAGCCCGCCTGCACGATGACCGGATGGCCCTGCGGCGGGCGCGACACGTTGAGCGGTCCGCGTACCTGGAAATGCTTGCCGTGGTGATCCAGTGCGTGCAGCTTGTCAGCCGCGAAATGCAGGCCGCTTGCCTTGTCGTAGAGGAGGGCGTCGTCTTCCCAGGTGTCCCAAAGCCCTGTCACTACATCCACGAATTCCTCGGCGCGCGCGTAGCGGTCGGCGTGCTCGGGGTGCTTGTCCAGGTTGAAGTTGCGCGCCTCGGCGTCGGACCACGATGTGACCACATTCCAGCCGGCGCGCCCGCCGCTCAGGTGATCGAGCGAGGCGAACTTGCGCGCGACGTGAAAGGGCTCGTTGTAGGTGGTGGAGACGGTGGCCACCAGGCCGATGCGCTCGGTTACCGCGGCCAGCGCCGAGAGCAGCGTCAACGGCTCGAAGCTGGCGGCGCGCGCCGTGCGGGGCAGGGTGGCATCGTCAAGCGCGCGGATTGCGACGCCGTCGGCGAGAAAGATCGTATCGAACTGCGCGGCCTCGGCGCTTTGCGCCAGCCGCACATAGTGCGCAAGATTCTGCCCGGCGTCGGCCTGCGCGCCGGGGTGGCGCCAGCCCGCCACATGGTGGCCGGTGGCTTGCAGGAAGGCGCCGAGCTTGAGCTGGCGCTGATGTGCGGGTTGGCTCATCCGTGGCTCCCTTACGCGGCGGCGCGCGCCGGCGCCGCGTGGTTGGCCGGCTCGGCTTGCTTGGGCGCCGCAGACTTCACCGATACGCTGCGGCGTCCGTCCACGCTGACCGGCACATCGCCCGCGATGGTCACCCGGCGTACCACGCGTTTCGCGTCGCCGTAGTCGTTGATGGCGTAGTGCTGGGTGGCGCGGTTGTCCCAGATCGCCACGTCGTTGGCGCGCCAGCGCCAGCGCACCGTGTTCTCAAGGCGATGGACGTGGTCTTGCAGTACGGAGACCAGATGCTGCGAGTCGGAGGACGAGTAGCCAAGCAGCTTTTTCACGAAATGCCCCAGCACCAGCGTGCGCTCGCCGGTTTCCGGGTGCACGCGCACCACCGGATGCTCGGTCTCGTAGATAGCGGCGGTGAAGACCTCGCGGTAGCGCTTGATGGCTTCGGTGCTGACCGTGTTGCGGGTGGCGGCGTAATCGTAGTCGTTGGTGTGCAGCGCCCACAGGCGGTCGGCCAGTTCGCGCAGCGCCTCGGGCAGATCCTGGTAGGCCGCCGCCGTATTGGCCCATACGGTGTCGCCGCCGGCGGCGGGAATGACCACGCCGCGCAGCACGGACACCTGCGGGTAGGCCAGGTCGAAGGTCACATCGGTATGCCAGGAGTTGGCGCGGCCGCCGTGCTCGGAATCGAGTTCGAGCAGGAATCGCGTGCCGTCGCGCGAGGGCACGGTGGGGTGGGGCACGGGCGTGCCGAACAGGCTGGCAAAGCCCTCCTGGGCTTTGTCGTCCAGGTGGTCCTGGTCGCGCAAGAACAGCACCTTGTGGCGCAGCAGCGCGGCGCGCACGGCGCCGAAGGTGGCGGCATCGAGGTCCGGCGCCAGCTTTAGTCCGCGGATCTCGGCGCCGATGCGCCCGGCGACCGGATGGATGTCTAGCGTGACTTGTGTTGTGGCTTGCTGCTGGGTCATCTGGGATTCTCCTGTGGGCGAGGGGCGCGATTCAGATCGCGAACTGGATATTGGGTGGCAGCCGGTCGGTGGTTTCCGGATCGGGTTCGCGCTTGATGGGTGCCTCCGCCAGATCGGCCGGGCGCCCGGTGAATTCCTGCAGCACATCGTCCTTGACGCGCGCAAAGCCCAGCGCGGCGCGGTCGCGCGGATGGGCCAGCGGCACCGGCAGGATGCGCCGGATGCGCCCGGGGCGCGGCTCCATCACCACCACGCGATCGCCCAGGTAGATGGCTTCTTCGACATCGTGCGTGACCAGGATCATGGTGATGCCCTCGGCCTGCCAGATGCGGTGCAGCTCCTGCTGCAGGTAAGTGCGGGTCAGGGCGTCGAGCGCGCCGAAGGGCTCGTCGAGCAGCAGGATCTCCGGGCGCGTGACCAGCGCGCGGGCAATGGCCACGCGCTGGGACATGCCGCCCGATAGCTGGTGGGGGAACGCGGTCTCGAAGCCGGCCAGCCCCACCAGCGCGATATGCTCGCGCACCGTGCGGCGCTTCTCGGTCTCGGTCAGGTTGGCGTTGAGCAGCGCCGTGCGGATGTTCTGCTCCACCGTCAGCCACGGGAACAGCCGGTGCTCCTGGAACACGATGCCGCGGTCCAGGCTGGTGCCCACCACGCGCTTGCCGTCGAGCAGGATCTCGCCCTTGTAGTCCTCCTCCAGCCCCACCACCAGCCGCAGCAAGGTCGATTTGCCGCAGCCGCTGGCGCCGACGATGCTGACGAACTCGCCGGGCGCGATGGACAGCGTGATGTCTTCGAGGACGGGCAGGGGCTCGCCCTTGACTTCGTATTGCTTGCGCAGGTGCGCGATATCGAGCGTGCCGGCTCGGGCCATGACAGGTCTCCGGGATGGGTTCAGAAGCAATGGGTTCAGGATCAGAAGGCGGCGACCGAGCGCCCGCGCCACGCCAGCAGGCGGCTCTCGATGCGGCTGGCGATCCAGTTCAGCGTAAAGCCGACCAGCCCGACCACGATCACGCCGAAGATCACCAGGTCCATCCAGAAATTCTCGCGGCCATCGGTCAGGGTGTTGCCGATGCCTTTGCCGGACACCAGCATGTACTCGGCGCCCAGCGTGGCTAGCCAGGCGTAGATCAGCGCCAGGTGGATGCCGGCGAAGATCGATGGCGAGGCCGACGGCAGCACCACGCGCAGCAGCACCTGCCGGCGCGAGTACTTCAGTACGTTGGCCACTTCCAGCAGATCGGCGGGCACGGCGCGGATCCCCTCGAAGGTGTTGAGCACCACGGGGAAGAAGGCCGCGAGCGACAGGAACACCACCTTGGCGGTGTCGCCCAGCCCGAACCAGACCGAGATCAGCGGGATCCAGGCGAACAGCGAGATCTGCTTGATGGTGTGGAACGTTGGCCCCACCAGTTGCTCGAACAGCCGCGACAGCCCCAGCGCGGTGCCAAACAACAGGCCCGCGCTGGCACCCAGCGCGAAGCCGGCAACGTCGCGCCACAGGCTGGCCGACAGCGCGACAAACAGCGCGCCGCTGCGCACCTGCTCCACCGCCGTGGCCCAGACCTTGGACACCGGCACCAGCAGCGGCGACGTGCTCCAGCCAAAACGTACCGCGGCCCACCACAGGATGATCAGGCCAATAGGAAGGACCCAGCCGCGCAACGCGCGCGGGATGCGCAGTGAGTGCGGGCTGCCGGATTTCGTTGCCAGCGTCGTGGAGGCATCGGCCATGTTGTTTTCCTTTGCTGTTGGTTTGCGCCGCAACTCAGAGCCCCGGCTTGCGCCAGCGCAATACCGCGCGCTCGGCCAGCGCCAGCACCTTGTCCAGCGCGAAGCCCACCGCGCCTACCACGATCACCGCGGCAATCACCATGTCGAGCTGGAACAGCTGCCGGCCGTACACGATCATGTAGCCCAGCCCCTCGGAGGAGGCCAGCAGCTCCACCACCACCAGCGCCAGCCACGCGTGCGTCAAGCCGTAGCGGATGCCGCTCCAGATCGGCGCGGCGGCGGCGGGAAACACCACCCGCGACAGCAGTTGCCAGCGGGTAAAGCGCAGCACCCGCGCCACCTCGATATAGCGCGTGGGCACGTTCTGGATGCCCTTGTAGGTATTGAGCGCGATCGGTACCAGCGAGGCCTTGGCAATCAGGATGATCTTGAGCGCTTCGTCAATGCCGACCAGCAGCATCAGCAGCGGCAGCCAGCCCAGCACGGGCACCTGGCTGAAGGCCTTGAAGGTGGGATAGACGTAATCGCGGAAGCTGGGCGACAGGCCCATCGCCACGCCCAGCGCCAGCCCGCCGGCCAGGCCCAGCGCAAAGCCGCCCGCCACGCGCAATGCGCTGACGGCCAGGTTGGCCTGCAGCTCGCCGCTCTGGTACAGCTCCGTGAGCGTGTGCCAGACGGTGTCGGGGGCGGGCAGCACCTGCGGCGGAATCCACGCCAAACGCGCCGCCACGTACCAGACCAGCAGCAGCGTCAGCGGCACCGGCCAGGCCAGCAGCCACGCGGCATGCTGCCGGGTGGGCCGCCAGGCGTGCAGCCGCTTGCCGCGTTGCGCGGGGGCGCTGCCTGCCGCGGCCGGCAGCGCCAGGGTATCGTTGGCTGCCATCGCGTCAGGCTCCGAGGATCTTGCCGTTGGGCTGGTAGACCGGCCAGTAGCTCTGCAGGCTCAGGTCGTTCAGCGCGGCCTTCAGGAAGCTCGGGTCGATCCACTGGTCCACGTCGAACTTCGCGCGTGAGAGCCGCAGGCGGTACGCCTGCTCGGTGGCGTCCTTGTAGCGGCTCACCAGGAAGGGGTCGAAGTTCGGGTTCAGCCGCACGCGCAGCGGTTCGCCTTCGTAGTCTTCTTTCCAATGCTCATAGGGCGTGCCGGCGCGCGCCCAGGTGCGCAGCACGTCTTCGCGGTTCTTTTCGTCGGAGGCCCAGCGCGCGGCCTGCACCGCGGTCTTGACCAGTTGCTGGGTGGCCTCGGGGTACTTGCTGGCGAACGCGTCGGTCACCAGCACATGGCTCTGGCGCGTGTAGATCGGCGACTGGTTCTTGCTGGAGTACAGGATGCGCACCGCGCCCTTGTCGCGCAGGCGCAGGATATCCATGGCGCCGATGGCGCCGTCGATATCCCGTGTGGTGAGCGCGGCCAGGTAACCAGCGGTGTCCAGGTTCAGCAAGCGCAGGTCCTTCTCGGCCAGGCCGTTGGCCTCAAGCAGGCGCAATGCGGGCAGATGCATATTGGTGCCCTTGAACAGCGACACGCGCTTGCCGCGCAGGTCCGCCACCGTCTTGAGTGGGGAGTCGGGCGGCACGCCGATATAGATGTTGGTGCGCACGCCCGTGGCCAGCACCAGCCGCGTCTTGAGGCCGGCGGCGCGCGCCACGATGGCGGGCAGGTCGCCCTGCATCGCAAAATCGAGCTGGTTGGTGCTGATGGCTTCGTTCACGGCCGGCCCCGCGCCCTTGAAGAACAGCCATTCGATGCGCGTGCCTGACGGCTTGAACGCCTCTTCCAGCCAGCCGCGCGCATGGGCGATGGCCATGGAGCTGCCCGCGAAAGTGGGCGGCGTGCCGGTGGCCGGCTGCGCCACGCCAATGCGGATCACGTCGGGCCTGGCGCCGCCGCTGGCGCTGAACGCGCTCAGCGGGCTGGTGGATGCGGCGGCACCCAGGCCGGATACGGCAAGGCGTTTGAGGAGGGTTCGTCGCGTGATTGCCATCTTGGATGTGGTCCTGTGTCTTGTGCTCGTGGGGAAGAATTCCACCAACGGCTCTCAAGATACGCGGCGCCATCGGCACGGCAGAACGAATGTTTCTGCTTTTGGATATGGCCTGCGCGCATATGCACCACGGATGGCGATGGTGACGCGGCAACGCATATGGGCATGCGCTTTCCTTCGTTCCGTGGGGCGGCGCGGTGGCATAGAGTGCGCCATTTTCGCTATGTGCCGAACGCACAAGGGCTGAGCCAATGACCAGCAACAACAAGAACGGGCGGCCGCAGCCCGGCCGGCGCCGCTTCCTGCGCCAGGGCGCGGGCCTGGGTGGCGTGGCGCTCGCCGCCGGTGCGCCCGCCCCCGTGCGGGCCGAAGTACTGACGGTGCCGCCCTGGACCCGCACGCCCGGCGAGCCGGTGCTGTGGCACGCCTACGGCCAGCCCTCCGCGTTCGAGAAGAACGTGATCCGGCGCAACCGCGGCCCCGCGCCGATGCCGGGCGCGAACTCCTCCATGACGCCGCTGCAGGACCTGCGCGGCATCATCACGCCCACGGGCCTGGTGTTCGAGCGCCACCACGCGGGCATCCCGCAGATCGATCCGGCGCAGCACCGCCTCGCTGTGCATGGCCTGGTGGAGCGCCCGCGCATCTTTACCATGGACGACCTGGTGCGCCTGCCATCGGTCTCGCGCATCCACTTCCTGGAGTGCTCCGGCAATACCGGGCGCGAATGGCGCGCGCCCAGCGCCACTTCCGTGCAGATCAGCCACGGCTTGCTGTCGTGCTGCGAATGGACGGGCGTGCCGCTCTCCGTCGTGCTGGAGGAGGTGGGCGTGTACCCCGAAGCCGCCTGGCTGCTGGCCGAGGGCGCTGACTCCGCCACCATGACGCGCAGCGTGCCGATGGCCAAGGCGATGGAAGACGCGCTGCTGGTCTACGCGCAGAACGGCGAGATGCTGCGGCCCGAGCACGGCTATCCGCTGCGGCTGTTCCTGCCGGGCTTCGAGGGCAATATGAGCATCAAATGGCTGCGCCGGCTCAAGCTCGGCCGCGCGCCCTTCATGACGCGCGAAGAGACGTCCAAGTACACGGACTCATTGCCGGACGGCAGCGCGCGCCAGTTCACCTTCATGATGGACGTGAAGTCCGTGATCACCTTTCCCGCGCCGGACCACCGGCTGCGCGACAAGGGCTTTTACGAAATCTCCGGCCTCGCCTGGTCCGGCTACGGCCGCATCCGGCGCGTGGACGTGTCGGTGGACGGCGGGCGCAACTGGCGTGAGGCGCAGTTGCAGGATCCCGTGCTGGACCGCGCGCTCACGCGCTTTCGCCTGCCATGGCGCTGGGAGGGCGGCCCGGCCGTGCTGCAAAGCCGTGCCATCGACGAGGCGGGCAATGTGCAGCCCTTGCCGGACCAGCTGGTGGCCGCGCGCGGCTATGAGTCCACCTACCACTACAACGCCATACAAGCCTGGCGCGTCAGCGCCGACGGGAGCATTGCCAATGCGCGCGCTTGAATCCCACCGTACCCACCTTGCCGCCGCCGTACTGGCGATGGCCGCGGTTTGCGCGCAGGCACAGGCGCAAACCTACGGCATTGGCTTGCAGGCCAGCGAGCGCGATCTCGCTGCCTGGAACATCGATGTCACGCCAGATGGCGCCGGGCTGCCGCCAGGCAGCGGCAGCGTGACGCTTGGCAAGCAGGTCTACGACAACCAGTGCGCCGCGTGCCACGGCTTGAAAGGAGAAGGCAAGCCGGCCGATGCGCTGGTCGGCGGGCACGGCAGCCTGAAAGGCGCCGGTGTGAATGGCAAGCCGCCGTTGAAAACCATCGGCAGCTTCTGGCCGTATGCGACGACAGTGTTCGACTTCATCAACCGGGCCATGCCATACAACGCGCCGCAGAGCCTCAAGGCGGATGAGGTCTATGCCGTCACCGCGTATCTGCTGCACTTGAACGGCATCGTGCCGGCGGATGCCGTGCTGGATGCACGCACGTTGCCGCAGGTGCGCATGCCGAATCGCGATGGCTTCGTCGCGGACGCGCGGCCCGATACGGCGAATGTGCCTTGCCGCCGCGGCTGTGGCGCACCGGCACGTTGAGACTACGCTGAAATCACGTGAGGCGCCCATATGCGATAAGCGAATAAGCGGTAGCGATTACATTCGTTGACCGCTTCAGTCCGGGATCACTACAGTGCAAAGCTTAAGAACAAGCGGTGCAGGCCTGCCTGTTGCCTTGAGCAGCCAGGCGCGGTGCCGCGCGCGTTCCGCTACGCACTTTCGGTCCCCCGCTTAAGAGCTTGTCATGACGATTGGAACCCACCCGGCCTCAACTTCCCGTGCTATCGCGCCCGCCGCCTTCGCCGGCAGCGCCCGGTTCGAGATCCGCCCCTTCGATGCGCCGCTGGGCGCCGAGATCGTTGGCCTGGACCTCGCCGAGCCGCTGTCCGCGGAAGATTTCGCCCGCATCCATCGCGCGCATCTCGATTACCACGTGGTGGTCTTCCGTGATCAGCGCATTACGCCCGCGCAGCAGATCGCGTTCAGCCGCCGCTTTGGCCGGCTGCAGATCCATGTGCTGCATCAGTTCCAGCTTGCCAACCACCCCGAGATCCTGATCGTCTCCAACGTGCTCAAGGACGGCAAGCCGATCGGGCTGGGCGATGCCGGGCATTTCTGGCATTCCGATCTCTCGTACAAGGAAAAGCCCAGCCTGGGCTCGCTGCTGCACGCCCAGGAATTGCCGGCCGAAGGCGGCGACACCTTGTTCGCCAACATGCACCTGGCCTGGGAAACGCTGCCCGCGCCTCTCAAGGCGAAGGTGGACGGGCTCAAAGCCGAGCACACCTACCTGGCCAAATACGCCGAGCTGCAACAGCGTAGCCCGTGGCGTCCCGACCTGACGCCCGAGCAGATCGCGCAAGTGGCCCCCGTGCTGCAGCCGGTGGTGCGCACGCATCCGGAGACCGGACGGCGCGCACTGTTCGTCAGCGAGCATTTCACCACGCGCATCAAGGGGCTGCCCGAAGACGAAAGCCGCGACCTGCTGGCGCAGCTGTTCGCGCATAGCGTCAAGCCCGAGCATATCTACCGCCACGTCTGGCAGGAGCATGACCTGGTGTTCTGGGACAACCGCTCGCTGCTGCATCTGGCAGCAGGCTGCCCGCAGGCCATGCGCCGCGTGATGTACCGCACCACCATCGAAGGCGATCTGCCCGTCTGAGCGGCACGCATCGCACGCGGCAGGGCGGGCCTGGCCCGTCTACTGCGCGCTGCCGAATACACAGCTTCCATCGTATCCATCGTATCCACAGTATCCGCAATACCCACCGGAGTCCCGCATGTCCTTGCTACGTTCCCGTCTTTTCTCCGCCCGCTGGCCGCGTGGCGTCGTCGCGCTGACGCTCGCCGCCGGCATGGCGGCCACGGGCGCGGCCCACGCGGAGGGGAAGATCCGCATCGCCGAGCAGTTCGGCGTGGTCTACCTGCTGCTCAACGTGGCGCGCGACCAGCAACTGATCGAGAAGCAAGGCAAGCAGCAGGGCGTGGACGTCAAGGTGGAGTGGACCCAGCTCTCCGGCGGCGCCGCCGTCAACGATGCGCTGCTGTCCGGCGCCATCGATATCGCCGGCGCGGGCGTGGGCCCCTTGCTGACAGTATGGGACCGCACGCACGGCAAGCAGAACGTGAAGGGCGTGGCATCGCTGGGCAATTTCCCTTACTACCTGGTCAGCAACAATCCCAAGGTCAAGACCATCGCCGACTTCACCGACAAGGACCGCATCGCGTTGCCCGCGGTATCGGTATCGGTGCAGTCGCGCGTGCTGCAACTGGCTGCGGCCAAGCAATGGGGCGACAAGGAATTCAACCGGCTGGACAAGTGGACGGTGGCGGTGCCGCATCCCGATGCAGCCGCAGCCATCATCGCCGGTGGTACCGAGATCAGCGGCCATTTCGGCAACCCGCCGTTCCAGGAGCAGGAACTGGCCGGCAATCCCAATGCGCGCATCGTGCTGAACTCGTATGACGTGCTGGGCGGCCCCAGCTCGGCCACGGTGCTTTATGCCACCGAGAAATTCCGCAACGACAACCCCAAGACCTACCGCGCCTTTGTCGATGCGCTGGCCGAGGCGGCCAGGTTTGCCACCGCCAACCCGGAAGCCGCCGCCGACCTGTATATCCGCGTCAACAAGGCCAAGATCGATCGCGCGCTGCTGGTCAAGATCCTGAAGAACCCGCAGGTGCAGTTCAAGGTCGCGCCGCAGAACACCTTTGCGCTGGCGGAGTTCATGCACCGGGTGGGCGCCATCCGCAACCAGCCGAAATCCTGGCAGGATTATTTCTTCCAGGATCCGGTCACCGCGCAGGGCAGCTGACATGACCGCGCAACCTTCCCCGCTACGCGTGGTTTCCGCGCGCGCTGCCCCCGCGCCGCTGTTGCAGGTCGACGGCGTCTCGCTGGAATACCGCACCCCCGAGCGCGTGGTGCGCGCCACCCATCAGGTCAGCTTCGATGTCCATGCGGCCGATCGCTTTGTGCTGCTCGGCCCGTCGGGCTGCGGCAAGTCGACCTTGCTCAAGGCCGTGGCGGGCTTCGTTGCGCCGTGCGAGGGCGAGATCCGGATCGAGGGTGCGCCCGTCAGCGCGCCCGGCCCCGACCGCATCGTGGTGTTCCAGGAGTTCGACCAGTTGCCGCCCTGGAAGACGGTGCGGCAGAACGTGATGTTCCCGCTCATGCAGTCGCGCGCCATGTCGCGCCGCGAGGCGTCCGAATGCGCGCTGCATTTCCTCGACAAGGTGGGGCTGGCCAACTTTGCCGATGCCTATCCGCATACCCTGTCGGGCGGCATGAAGCAGCGCGTGGCGATTGCCCGCGCGCTGGCGATGCGCCCCAAGGTGCTGCTGATGGACGAGCCCTTTGCCGCGCTGGATGCGCTCACGCGCCGGCGCATGCAGGAGGAGTTGCTGGCGCTGTGGCACGACGCCGCCTTTACGCTGCTGTTTGTCACGCATTCGATCGAAGAGGCGCTGGTGGTGGGCAGCCGCATCCTGCTGCTGTCGCCGCACCCAGGGCGCGTGCGCGCCGAGCTCAACAGCCACCAGTTCGACCTGGCCAGCCAGGGCGGGGCGGAGTTCCAGGCTACCGCGCAACGCATCCACCATCTGCTGTTCGACGAGACGCCGCACCCGGCGCCGTCGCCGGCGCGCACCGCGCAGGCGCGCTGAACGCCCGCCAGGATTGACCATGACGAGTACATACACGAGCACCCCCTCTCTTGCCGCCACCACGGTGGTCCGCGCGGAGTACGAGCGCGTACTGGAACCCTTCACCGCGCTGCCGGTGGCGCGCGCCTTGCCCTGGCCGCAACGCCTGTGGCAGCAGGGCTGGCTGCGCAAGGCGCTGATCCTGGTGGTGCTGGCCTGCCTGTGGGAAATCATCGCGCGCGTGCAGGACAACGACCTGCTGTTGCCGAGCTTTCTCGCCACCGCAGGCGCTTTTGCCGAAGGCATCGGCAATGGCGAGCTGCTGACCAAGGCCGGCATCTCCATGTCGGTGCTGCTGCAAGGCTATGCCGGCGGCATCGTGCTGGCCTTCGTGCTGACCACGCTGGCGGTCTCGACCGAGCTGGGGCGCGACGTGCTGGACACGCTCACCTCCATGTTCAACCCGCTGCCGGCCATCGCGCTGCTGCCGCTGGCACTGCTGTGGTTTGGCCTGGGCAGCAAGAGCCTGGTGTTCGTGCTGATCCATTCGGTGCTGTGGCCGCTGGCGCTCAATACCTATGCGGGCTTTCGCGGGGTGCCGGCCACCTTGCGCATGGCCGGGCGCAACTATGGCCTGCGCGGGCTGCGCTATGTGCTGCTGATCCTGGTGCCCGCCGCGCTGCCGGCCATTCTCTCGGGCCTGAAGATCGGCTGGGCCTTTGCCTGGCGCACGCTGATCGCGGCGGAGCTGGTGTTTGGCGCCTCGTCGGGCAAGGGCGGGCTGGGCTGGTACATCTTCCAGAACCGCAATGAGCTGTACACCGATCGCGTCTTCGCCGGCCTGGCCATGGTGATCCTGATCGGGCTGCTGGTGGAGAACCTGGTGTTCAGGACGCTGGAGCGCGTGACCGTGCGCCGCTGGGGCATGCAGCACTGAGCCTGGTGGCGACGGGAATAGTGCTGTAGCCGGCACGCGGCGCCGGGGGCGGCTTCAGGGATCGACCGGAGGCGGCAGAACGCGCTCGCTCAAGCCCAGGCGCTCCAGCACGCGGCCGGCGGCATTCGCCACGCTGTCGCCATGCGGGGGCATGATCAGGTGCGCGGTCTCGCGATACAGCGGGTCGCGTACCTGGAACAGCGCTTCGAGCGTGGCGCGCGGGTTGGCGACCTGCAGCAACGGGCGGTTGCGGTTGCGCCGCGTGCGGTGCCACAGCTCGGCGGGCGAGGCGCACAGGTAGATCACGCAGCCGCGCGAACGCAGCATCTCGCGGTTTTCCGGGCGCAGCACGGCGCCGCCGCCGGTGGCCATCACGATGCCGTTGCGCTGGCTGAGCTCATCCAGCACCCGGCTTTCGCGCTCGCGAAAGCCTTCCTCGCCTTCCAGCTCGAAGATCGTGGGTATCCGCACGCCGCAACGCGCCTCGATTTCGTGGTCGGAATCGAAAAAAGGCAGCCCGAGCCGGCGCGCCACCGTCCTGCCGATGGTGCTCTTGCCGGCGCCCATGAAGCCCACGAAGAAGAGGTTATCGAAATCCAAGTTTGCGTTGAGCCGTTTTCGGCTCCGGATCCGGTCTTCTCTACGGTAGCACGAGATGCGTGGCGAGCAAAACGTATGGGCAAGAAGCTCATGCCAGGCCGAGCAGCTGGCGGGCCTCTTGCGGCGTGGCCACGACGCGGCCGTACTGCGCGCACAGCCCCGCCACCCGGCTCACCAGCTGCGCGTTGCTGGCGGCCAGCGTGTCCTTGTCCCAGCGCACATTGTCTTCCAGGCCGGTGCGGCAGTGGCCGCCGAGCTGGAGCGTCCAGTGATTGACCTCCAGCTGGTGCCGGCCGATGCCCGCCGCGGTCCAGGTCGCGCCGGGCAGTACCTTGCCCAGTTGCGCCACCTGGAATTCGAGGATGTCCTTGCGTGCCGGCAGGGCATTCTTGATGCCGAATACAAATTGCACGTGCACCGGCGCCGGCAGCAAGCCCTCCTTGACCAGGTCCGCCGTGTTGTAGAGCATCGCCAGGTCAAAGATCTCGATCTCGGGCTTGATGTGGTAATCGCGCATGGCCTTGGCCAGCGCCCGCACGAAGTC
Source organism: Cupriavidus sp. UME77 (assembly GCF_014170355.1). Lineage (NCBI taxonomy): Bacteria > Pseudomonadati > Pseudomonadota > Betaproteobacteria > Burkholderiales > Burkholderiaceae > Cupriavidus > Cupriavidus sp. UME77. Next base: position 19,681 of record NZ_LZZU01000011.1, on the reverse strand, counting down.
GGGCGGGTTCTCGTAGACGGTGGTAGGGAAGTTGACCGAGCCCGTGGCCAGCGAGGCCATGTCCGGGCGCAGGTCGAGCATGGCGCCGCGCTGCTCCATGGCGCGCCCGCGCCCGCCGGTGGAGAACTGCACGATCATGCCCGGGCAATGCTTGCGGATGCCTTCCTGCAGCTCGGCGAAGCGCGTCGGGTCCGAGCTGGAATTCCCGGCATCGTCGCGCACGTGCAGATGCACCAGCGTGGCGCCTGCCTCGAAGCTCTGCTGCGTGCTCTCGATCTGCTCGGCCACCGAGATCGGAATGGCGGGATTGTCTTTCTTGCGGGGCACCGAGCCCGTGATGGCGACTGAGATGATGCAGGGGTCTTGCATGCGAGGCTCCAATGTGACGCTCCAATAAGGGATGGCGCTGCCGGCTTTTCAGGCCGGACGGGCCTGGCGGCTGCGGCTGGCCAGGGCTTGCGCGGCCATGCGCAGCGAGGCGTTGGCCGCGCCGAAGCCGAGGTAGCCATCGCGCTGCACCAGCTCGAAGAAGAAGCGGTCGTGGAAGGGCTCGGTGTACGCGTGCAGGAATTCACCGCCGGCATCCCTGTCGTATAGCAACTGGTGTTGCCTCAGGCGTTCCAGTGCCGCATCGTCCAGCCCGAGCCGGGCGCCGACATCGTCGTAGTAGTTGTCCGGCACGTGGAGCATGGCGGCCTCGGCGGGCACGACCTGCGCCAGCGTCGCGCACAGATCCGCCGTACGGAATGCGATGTGGTGGATGCCCGAGCCCGCGTAGGCGGTGATGAACCTGCCGGTCGCGGTGCGGCTGCTCTCCGAGACATTGAGCGGAATCCGCAGGCTCTGCTCCGCGCTGACCATGGCGCGGCTCTTGACCAGTCCATAGGGATCGGCGATTTCGTGCAGCGCCTGCGCCTGCAGGCCGAACACCGTCTTGTAGAACAGTACGAAGCTGTCGAGCCTGTGCGGCGGCAGCGCCTGGGCGATATGGTCGATGGCCATCAGCCCCGCGCCCGCGCTGTCGGCGCCGCCAGGTTCCAGCACGAAGTCGCTTTCGTAGATGCTGCGGTCCAAGCCCTGTTCGTCGATCAGGTAGAACAGCATGCCGTCGGGGGCGCGCAATGCCGGAATGCGGCGCTCGTGCGGGCCGACGCGCTCGCGCCACTCCTTGCACAGCAGGGCCCGGGCACGCGTGACGGCGCGTTGCGCATCGTCCACCTTCAGGCCCAGCGCGCACACGGAGGGGCCGTGCAGCTGGAAGTGCTCGGCCGCGGCGCTGTCCTGCTCGGCATTGAGGATGATGTTGACGCCGCCCTGCCGGTACAGCTCCACCGCCTTGGAGCGGTGGCGGCCCGCATGGCCAAAACCCAGCGAACGCAGGCGCGCGCCCAGCTCGCGCCCGGTCACGTAGTCCACCGCGAATTCCAGGAAGTCCACGCCGGCGAAACGCGGCGGCGCCGGCAGGGGCGGGCCGCCCGCCTCGGACTCGAGCCAGATCAGCGAGCGCAGCCCATCGAGCGCGGTCAGGCGCGCGGGCGCCGCGCGGAATTCGTCGTTGAAGATCTCCAGCGAGAGCGGCCCGCGATAGCCCGCGTCCATTGCCGCGCGCGCAAACTCGGTGACGGCCAGATCGCCCTGCCCGGGGAAATTGCGGTAATGCCGGCTCCACGACAGCACGTCCATGCTCATCCGCGGCGCGTCGGCCAGTTGCATGAAGAAGAGCTTTTGCGCTGGCACCTCGCCGATGCCTTCGAGCGTGTCGCCAAGCGCGAGCGTGTGAAAGCTATCCAGCACCAGGCCCAGCGCGGGGTGGTCGGCCTGCCGCACGATCTCCCACGCCTGGCGCCAGCGCCGGGTGTGGCGGCCCCAGGCCAGCGCCTCGTAGGCGACCGACATCCCGCGTTTGGCCGCGGCCTCGGCCATGGCGCGCAGGTCGGCCGCCGCGCGCGCGGGATCGTCGATGGCGATCTCCTGCACATTGCTGCAGACCAGCACCATGCGCGCGCCGAGCTCTTCCATCACGTCGAACTTGCGCTCGGCCCGTGCCATGTTGCGCTCGCGGATCGCATCCGGCATGGCCTCGAAATCGCGGAAGGGCTGGTACAGCATGATGGCCAGGCCGAGGTCGGCCGCGATGCGGCGCACGTCGGCCGGCGAGCCGTCGAAGTTCAGCAGGTCGTTCTCGAAGATCTCGACCCCATCGAAGCCGGCCGCGGCGGCGGCCTCGAGTTTTTCAGGGAGCGTTCCGGAGAGCGATACGGTGGCGATCGATTTCGGGTGGCGCCAGATTGTGGTGTCCATGTCAGATCCTGCGTGCTTCGTGTAGGGCAAGATTAGGACTGATCGTAGGTGGCAACAAGCGCAATTCGCGCGCAGGCGTGCGACAATCGCGCGTATGCGAGCGACTGGCGCTCGAGATTAGGGTTTCCGCTATGGATAAAGAACCGTTGAGCCGTCGGGACTGGATTGCCGGGCTGGAGAAAGGCCTGGCCATCCTGGAGGCATTCGATAACGACCACCCGCGCCTGACACCCACGCAGGCGGCCCAGCTCACCGGCCTCACGCGCACCGCGGCGCGGCGCTACCTGCTCACGCTGGAGCATCTGGGCTACACCACCAGCGATGGCACCTTGTTCAGCCTCACCCCGCGCGTGCTCAAGGTCGGCTGGTCGTACTTCGACTCCGCGCGCCTGCCACGCACCGTGCAGCCGTTCCTGCAGCAGATCACCGCCGCCGTTGGCGAGCCGGCTTACCTGAGCGTGCTGGACGACTGGGAACTGGTGTTTATCTGCCGCACCGGCACCAGCCGGGTGATGAACACAGGCTTCGTGCTAGGCGCGCGCGTGCCGGCGCCGCTGGCGTCGTCCGGCGTGATGATGCTGGCGTCCGAGCCGGAGGAGAAGGTCAAGGCCTGGCTGGAAGGCTGCGTGCTGACGCCTTACACGCCGTACACGATCATGCAGCAGGATCGCCTGATGGCGGAAATCCGCCGTGCCGGCGCTCAAGGTTATGCCTTGGTCGAGCAGCAGTTGCAGATCGGCGTGCGGGGGGTGGCGGTGCCGCTGCGGGATCGCCATGGGAAGGTGATCGCCGCGCTCAGCGTGAATATGCAGATCGGGGACGAGAGCGCGGAGCAGGCGCTTGAGCGGGTGCTGCGGGTGCTGCAGGATACGGCGATTTCGATCATGCGGGTGTTGTGAGACTCGCCGCGCCCGGCAAGCCTGTCAGGGGAGCGCGTGAAATGCGCCGAGCAAAAAGAGCAACGCGCTCAGCGTGAAGAAGGAAGCGATGGTTGTGATCAGCAAGGTCACAGCGCTGAAATCTTCCTGCCCGTAGGCCTGGCCCAGGGTGGCGTAGATGCCCATCATGGGCATGGCCGCCATCAACACGGCCGCTGCGCTAAGCGAGCGGTCGATCTCGGGCAGCCCGAGCATCGGCAGCATCGTGATCGCCAGCAATACGCACAACGGATGCAGCACCAGCTTGCCCACCACAATGGGCACAATCCGCGAGCCGAGCCCGCCGGTGGGCAGTCCGACCAGCGTGCCGCCGATGACAAACAGGGAGAGCGCACTGCAGGCGGTTGCCAGCGTATCGACGGTGCGCGTGACCGGCGCAGGCAATGTCAAGCCAAGCACCGACACCGCCAGCCCCGCGAGCAAGCCAAGGATCAGCGGGTTGCAGATCAGCCGGGCCAGCGCTTTGCCTAACGTTTGCCACCGGCCCGCGCTGCCCGGTTTGCGCTCCGCCATGAAGAGCAGGAAAGGAATCACCAGCAGGTTTTCCACCACCATGTTGAGCGCGAGCGAAACGCCGGCTACCGGCGCCAGCGTCAACAGGAGGATGGGATAGCCGATGAACCCGCTGTTCGAACACGACATGCCCATCGCATAGAACGCGCTGGTGGCAGGATTCAGCCGGCTGACGCGCCGGCACCAGGCATAGCCCAGGCCGATCACCGCCCACGATCCGATGCAATAGGCAAGCAGGTAGCTGACGTTGAGAATCTCGCCAACCTGGCGTTGCGACAGCGCGCGCAATAGCAGCGCCGGCAATGCCAGGTTGATCACGAACTTCCCGAACACGCGCATGTCGGCCTTGGCAAACAGCCCGGCGCGGGTCGTCGCGAATCCGATCAGGATGAGGATGTAGATCGGCGCGATGATCGCCAGGATATTGAGCATGCGAGTCTTGTCGGTATTCTTGTCGGTATTTGTCGGCCTGTCTGCTTGCCTGTCCAGGTCCGGCTACGCGCCTCAGAATTTATGGCGAAGGCCGGCCATGAAGCCCAGCCGGGTCGTGTTGCCGAACATATTGCCGCTGTTGTTGAAGTTTGGCGAGCTGTTCAGCGGGATCCAGGCGCCGCTCAGGTGGGTGTAATCCACTGCCACATAGACGTCCGTGCGCTTGCTGAAGTTGTAGTCCAGCATGCCCGCGGTGGTCATGCGCTTGCCGCTCTCGCCGGCATGCTTGAGCCAGTCGTACTGGAAGGTGCCGATCAAGCTGAGGGCTTCGGTGATATTCACGCGCGTGCCGATATAGCCCACGTTGTTGCGGTAGTCGGCCACATCCAGGCGGTTGTTGGTATAGCCCAGGTAATACTGCGCGCGCGACGTCTTCCAGGTTCCCCCCAGGCCCCACACGGTTTGCTTGCTGGCCTGCGCGGCCGGCACGGCGCCGAAGAAGGCCGAGGAGACATCGTGCGTGACCTGGTAGACGGCACCAACCTCGATTGGCCCGGTGCTGTAGACCAGCGAGCCGGCACTGGCGTTGCTGGCCTTGATGCTGCCCGCGACCTCGCCAAAGGTATAGGCCGCCGCCGCCTGCAGTCCGCCGAACGATTTGATGTACTTGATGGTGTTGTCGTAGCGCAGGCCGGTGTAGTTGCCGCCCTGGTAGCCGACGATGGAGTTGTTGGCGAAGGCCATGGCCTCGTAGGAGGACAGGATTTCGTGGGCGAGCGTGTATTGCCGGCCCAGCGCAAGCTTGCCGAAATCGCCGTCCAGGCCGATCACCGCGGTGCGCCCGAACAGGCGGCCGCCTTGCTGGCTGCTGCCGGTATCCGGGCTGAAACCCGATTCGAGGATGTAAAAGGCCTTCAGGTTGTTGCCGAGATCTTCGGTGCCGCGCAGGCCCCAGCGGCTGCCGGTGAGTTCGCCATCGGTCATTTCCCACTTGCTGTTGCCGGCGGCGTTCGCGTGGGTGGAGTAGCGGATGGTGGTGTCGACGAGGCCATACAGGGTGACGCTGGATTGCTGGGCGAATGCGGGCAGGGCGGCGCTCCCCAGAACGAGCAGGGCGGCGGCTTTCTTGTTCATGTCGATACTCCTCCAGATACTTTTCATATGGATATCAATATTGATATTGATTTTTTTAAAAACGTGGGATTGGTAATTCGATTTGATTCGATTCAATTCAATTTCATTCGATTGCGCTTTTGTGTATCAGCGCTTTCGGAGAAACGGGCCCCCTTTCGGTGCGTGCGATCGCACCGACATCAGGTGAAAGGAGCGTGACAGGGCCGTGATATCGGCGATATCGCCGATATCGCCAACTAGTGCATATCGGTAGAGGGCGACGGAGGCAGAACCTGGCTTCAGAGAGCGCTGGTCCGCGGCGGACCGGCTGCTCTGTGCTCCCTAGCCTGTGGTGCGATCAGGCGGCTGCCCGGGCCACCTTTGTCTCGCCCATGGCCTCGGCGCGCAGCCGGTCGTAGTCCTGCTTGTCCATGGGAGCGGCGCTGGGCTCGCCGAGCTCGCTCATGCGGATGCGGTGGGTTTCCCGGGCACTCAGGGCTGCCAGGGCCGCAACGATCGTCACGGCGAAGGTAATCGCGCCGATCGTCAGCGGGATATTGGCCGATCCCGGAGGCGCCACGGTGGCGAACAGCGCGGGAAGCAAGGCGGTGACGGCGGTGCCGATATTCTGCGCGATGGCCATGGCCGACACGCGCGAGCGTGTCGGGAACAACTCGGGGAAGAAGCTCGGGAAAATCGCGTTGTAGCCCTGATAGACGATGCCCCACATCAACAGCGATGCCACGATGGCAAGCGGCACGTTATGGATGCTGATGGCGTAGAGATAGAGGAAGGAAAGCAACCCGGAGCTAAGCGCGCCAATGACGATCGGCGGCTTGCGGCCGATCTTGTCGGACAGGTTGCCGACAATCGGAATGACCAGCACCGCGAGAATATTGCCTGCCACCGGAATCCACAGGTAAAGGCTCTTGTCGAAGCCGATGCCGTATGCCGGCTGCACCGCATAAGCCGCGCCGAAGATCGTGGCTACCACCGGGATCACGTTCATCAGGGACATGCACACCACGCGGATCATGTCGCGCCAGCTGAACTTGAAGGCTTCGATGATGGGCGAACGCACCACTTCGCCAGCCTTGGCTTCCTTGGCAAACGCCGGCGTCTCGGAGACTTCACGGCGGATGATGAAGCCGGCCACCAGCACGCCGGCGCTCAGCAGGAAGGGAATGCGCCAGCCCCAGGCATTGAACGCGTCCGACGGCATGTAGTAGGCAAGGGGCAGGAAGACTGCGGCGGCCAGGATCTGGCCGGCCTGCACCCCCTGGAGCGTGAAGCTGGCGTAGTAGCCGCGGCGCCCGAACGGCGCGTGCTCCAGGATCATCGAGCTGGCGCCGGAGATTTCACCGGCGACCGCGAAGCCCTGGATCAGGCGAAGGATAACCAGGAGCACCGGGGCGAGCATGCCAACCTGGCTGTAGGTCGGCAGCAGGCCGACTGCCACGGTCGAGAAGCCCATCAGGAACATGCACAGCACCAGCACGTTCTTGCGCCCGTGGGTGTCGCCCCAGTGGCCCAGGAAGAGGGCGCCGATGGGCCGGGCGATATAGCCGACACCGTAGGTTGCCAGCGAAGCAACGATGGCGACCTTGGGGTTGCCCGAGGGGAAGAAGATCTGGGGGAAGATCAGCGACGCCGCCGTCGCGTAGATGAAGAAATCGTAGTACTCGAGTGCCGAGCCGATCCAGCCGCTTGCGGTCGCCTTCTTGGTTTGGCGCTTGCCGTGCAGGTCACGGTCATTGAGGGTAGTAGCCAATTTCGTCTCCAATCATTGTTGGCTGGAAATTAAGCGATCCCTTGATCGTCGACAAGGCGAATTCTCGCAATTTGCGCGCTATTCGCGCAGACGGCGCGATATGCGCGCAAAAGTCGGGTTTCTACCAGCGGGATAGCACCCCAATCCGTTGCGGAGAAAGGTCGGATCCCACGTCCGTCCCAAGGGCGTGGCAGCCTCACCGAGGTTGTCCTTTCTACTAGAAAAGTGATTTTTGAGTCCTATGGCACCAGTTGATTTCAGTTCGCTCCCTTTTCCGACGCGCGGCACGCTACTCTGCATCGGCTTCCAGGGTGGTTGCCAGCGCGTGTGGTCCTTGCGTCAGCTGCGCTTTGAGGAAATCGATGCAGGCCCGCATCTTGGCCGAGCTTGATGCGCGCGCGGTGGTCACCGCCCATACGTCGGCCGGCTGGTGGTACGCGGGCAGCACGCGCACCAGTGCGCCGCTGCGGATGCTGCTGGCCACGTCCCATATCGAGGCCATGATGATGCCGTAGCCTTCGTGCGCCCATTGGCGCACGATATCGCTGTGGTTGGAGGCCATGGGCCCGGTGATCTTGACCGTCTCCATGCCGTTGGGCCCGGCCATGCGCCACACCCCGAAGCGTTGGTCGCGGTCCCGAAAGGGCAGGCAGTCGTGCTGCGCCAGTTCCGCCAGGGTCCGCGGCGGGCCGTGCCGGGCCAGGTAGGAAGGCGCGGCGCACAGGATGCGGCTGCCCGGGGCGATCTTGTGGGCAATCAGATGAGGTTCCAGGACCTCGCCCACGCGGATGTCGAGGTCGAAGTTCTCGGCGATCAGGTCGACGCGGCGGTCTAGCAGTTCCAGCCAGACTTCGAGCGCGGGATGGCGCTGGCGCAGCAGGGACAGCGCCGGGCAGAGGTGGTCGCGCCCGAGCCGCAAGCTGGTGCTGATGCGCAGCAGGCCCCGTGGCTCCGCGCTTGCGCCGCCAACCGCTTCCAGCATGCTCTCGACGTCATCCAGGATCTTCTGCGCCCACAGGAAGGCCGCTTCACCGTCGGCGCTCACGCTGACACGGCGCGTGGTGCGGTGGAACAATTTGACGCCGAGCATGGCCTCGAGGGAGGCGATGCGCTTGCTCACATGCGCGGCGGACAGGCCCATCTCGTTGGCGCCGGCGATAAAGCTGGCGCGCCGGGCCACGGTGCAGAACAGGCGTAGATCCCGGAGGAAGGGATCATTGTTCGCTGATGGGACATTGTGAGTTTCCATGGCACCTGATTATCGTGTCGACGTATAACAGTACGCTGTGCTGATGGCCCCTGTCCAGGCGGCCGGATATGGGGCTCACCCGGGGGCTCACCCGGGGGCTCGCCCCACGCTCATCCCTTACCAGCACGGCAAATGACAAAGCTCAGAATCGGCATTGCCGGCGCCGGCCTGATTGGCCGCCGCCATATGGAACTGGTGCAGGCCAGCCCGGCCTGCGAGCTGGCCGCCATTGCCGACCCCGCATCGGCCGCGGCCGAGGTGGCGCGCGCGACGGGCGTGCCCTTGTACGCTTCGCTAGATGCACTCCTTGCAGCGCAACGGCTCGATGGCGTGATCCTCGCCACGCCAAACAATCTGCACGTGGCAGACGCGCTGGCCTGCTTGCGCGCGGGCGTTCCGGCGCTGATTGAAAAGCCCGTGGCGCACACCCTGGAGGAGGGCATGCGCCTGCGCCAGGCAGCCGAGGCGGCCAATGCAAAGCTGCTGGTAGGACATCACCGCGCGCACAGCCCGCTGCTGGCCCGCGCGCGCGAGATCGTGCGCGAGGGCGTGCTGGGCACGCCCGTGGCTGTGGTTGGCTCGGCGATGTTCTGTAAGCCCGATGACTACTTCGCTGCGGCGCCGTGGCGCCGCCAGAGCGGCGGTGGCCCGATCCTGATCAACATGATTCACGAGATCGGCAACCTGCGGGCCTTGTGCGGCGAGATCGTGGCGGTGCAGGCGATGGCGTCGAACGCCGCGCGGCAGTTTCCGGTCGAGGACACGGTGGCGATCAGCCTGCGCTTTGCCAACGGCGCGCTCGGCACGTTCATGCTGTCCGATAGCGCGGCTTCGGCGCGCAGCTGGGAGCAGACTTCGCGGGAGAACGCGGACTATGCCAGCTATCCGGACGAGGATTGCTATGTGATCGCCGGCACGCGCGGCTCGCTCGCGGTGCCGACCATGCGGCTCAAGACCTATGCGCAAGACCAGGACCGCTCGTGGTTCAAGCCCTTCCAGGCCAGCGTGGTCGAGCTCACGCGCGAGGACCCGCTCGCACGCCAGCTCGCGCATTTCTGCGACGTGATCCGCGGCGCTGCCGCGCCGCTTGTCACCGTGCATGACGGGCTGCAGAATCTGCGCGTGACCGAAGCCATCGCCGAAGCCGCGCGCAGCGGGCGCATCGTACAGACGGTGGACGCTTGAGCCAGGCGGCTTTCATGCCGGCGGCAATCAACCAGACCCATCCGAGAAAACCAGAGGAACCACCATGAAATCCGTACTCGTCCTGAACGGGCCCAACCTGAACCTGCTGGGCACGCGCGAGCCGCAGATCTATGGCGCCGCCACGCTCGCCGATGTCGAGGCCAGCCTGCGCCAGCAGGCCGGCCAGCTGGGTTTGTCCCTGGCCTGCTTCCAGAGCAACCATGAGGGTGCCATCGTCGATCGCATCCACGCAGCGCGCACCGAAGGGGTCAACTTTATCCTGATCAATCCGGGCGCCTTCACCCACACCAGCGTGGCGATCCGCGACGCGTTTGCCGGGGTCGCCATTCCTTTCGTCGAGGTACATATCTCGAATGTCCACAAGCGCGAGGCGTTCCGCCATCACTCCTACCTGTCGGATATCGCAGAGGCGGTGATGGCGGGGTTTGGCACCCAGGGGTACGGGCTGGCGTTGCAGTTCATCGCCGCGAAACTGGCGGGCACGCCGGCCTGACAAATCCAATGCACAAGCCGAAGGCGTCGAACAGGCCAAAGCCATACGCCATGACGACGGCTGTATCTCCCTCTCCCCCGGCCCCTCTCCCACAAGTGCTTGGGATTACCCACAAATGGCAAAGCCTTGCAGCGCGCGCAACGGCGGGCGGAACACTTGCTTGAGGCCAAGCAGCATCTGAATGACAGCATCCGAATAGACGCACGGGCGGCCGCGCTTGGATACACCCACGCCGGGCGACGCCAACACGCTTTGGTCTATCCACATCGTGACGTCTCCCCTTGCAATCAGACCGGCGTTGTATTGCGCCCAGTTCTTGACGCGATAGGTGCCCTTGGGCTCGGCTTGCTTCTGTATGTCCCTGCGCATCTTCCCGGCAAAAGACGAGAATCTACGCACCCGGCCCGATTGTTTACAGCGCTATCTTCTCAGACCGTTGCGCGTAAACGTCAACTCGCCGTGCGCCGGGCAGATTTGTGCAACAACGCCTCTCTGTAACTTAATAAAAATGAATGATTTAGGAGTCTTAAAAATTTCCAGTTGTTGTAGGCAAAAATTTAAGATCTTCTGAGTGCGGAAATTTAACTTTCTGATCAAGATGTAGCGGTTGGTCGCATACGGTCTAACTTCACCATGTGGATTGGTCTTCAGAAGCGGCCTTCAGGAGATCATCTTTCCAGATTTCATTGGCGGTTCGAAATATGTCCTCAAAGAAACTGCGTGGTGTTTTTATTTTACTGGTCTCCCACGGGGAGGATGTGGGATTGTTGCTGTCGTAGTCGTATTCAAATAAAGAGTCGAAGTCGTAATTGTTATCAGACAAAGCCTCTTCGAGTGTTTTTATTAAAACAAATCTATGTCGATAAGGTAAGTAGCTCTGATCTGCTATTATGTAATCGTTTATTATTTTTTGTCTGTCCTCTTTTTTGCTTGGATCTAGTTTTATAAGTTCGGTCTTGAATGCTTCATCTTTATATTCCACATCAAGTCCAGCCAAGATAGATGCAACAGTTGGAGTGTAAGGCAGTTCAGTGAAGGGGGCTTTTAACATATTGATGACTCCAGGATTTTAATTGGATTTATTTAAGAGTGAGCTGATATTTTTAGTCTGTCTGGAATGCAGTGAATAGGCGGTCTGTATTCACTTTGTAAAATTTCACCTCTGCTTTGTTCATGTTTTCATTGAGTATTGGATTTTGAGGGTCACGTTTACCAGGCTTGTATCCTCTTCCTGCGCCAGGTTGCTCCATTCTAACGATAGGATTGTTATTTTTGTCGAAGCCTGTATGGGCTTCATTGTCTTTTAGAAATGTGATAGCTAAATCCATGGGTAGGTCATGATCAGTTCTACAGTAGTTAGTGCTGTAATTGACGATGCCTCTCCTGGATAGGATTGCCTTGTTTTTTCAATTTCACATATTTTCTGACCAGACTACGCCACCGCCGACGCAAACTTATAGAAACGTTGAAAAATTCTCTGGGAAGTTAATGTGTAGTAAATTCTCCAATTTTTTATGTTTTCTTACTTTACCGAACCAGAGTTTTTCTTCGTTAGAAGAGTATATTTTTTTGTATCAATTACTGATAGCAGTAAATGTAATTACGTATTAAAGTCTATTGGATAAATATTTCCATTAATTTGATTTTTTGTAGATTTTTTTCTACAATTACGACTCGCGAGATTCACGAAATTTATGTCATTAATTAGCTGTTGTTCTTTATATCTATCGAAAAGGCTAACATTAAGGTTTCCAATATTCAAGGTGCTCCATGTATCTCTCTATATCATCCATGTCGTCATTGCCAAGAGTCGTATCAGTGCGTAGCACGAGGTCGTTTGTTCAAGCTGTCGGCAATTGCGTCGAGTTCTTCATGTGTGTGCACGGACAAGTCGGTGCCCTTGGGCAGGTACTGGCGCGGCGGCCCGTTGGTGTTCTCACAAGTGCCACGCTGCCAGGGGCTGTGCGGATCGCAGAAGTAGACCTTGACGCCAGTGTTGGCGCTAAGAGCCCGTTTGATAATTCAAGGATGGGCGATTCTGCGTAGCAGCAGCCCGCCCATTGCGATATAGACCATGGCCTCGGACACGTCAGGACGCCGCTCGTAGTCCCTGACAAGGCGACGCCAGCGAATCATCCAACCGAAGGTACGTTCCACCACCCGACGCCGGGGTAGCACCGCGAAGCCAACCTGATCCTCGTGACGGCGCACCACCTGCACGACGAAGTCGAGCGTCGCGGCTTTATCCATCAACGTGCGACGATCGTATGCGCCATCTGCAAACAGATGCTTCAGTCCCGGCCAACGCTTCTTTAGGGCCTCCAGAACCGCCAACGCCCCGGTACTGTCGGCGATGTCCGCTGGCGTCAAGTTCACCATCAGCAACCAGCCGTTTGTATCCACGGCAATATGCCGCTTGCGCCCGACGATCTTCTTTCCCGCGTCGTAGCCGCGTTCCTTGGCCGCTGGCGCCTTTACCGACTGGCTATCCACCACGCCCGCGCTTGGGCAAGGCTGCGTGCCTTCCAACTCCCTATCGAGCATTAGCACTACGTCATGAAGCGTCTGGAACAGGAACCGACGCATCAGTCGGCGAAACCACCAGTACACCGTTTGCCAGGCCGGAAAGTCCTTGGGTAGCATGCGCTAGCCACACCCCGAGCGCACCAGGTATCGCAAGGCGTTGATGACCTCCCGCAGATCAGCCTTCCTGCGCCGCCCCCGCTGTGCGGGCTTCGGCAGCAGTCCCTCCATCGCTGCCCACTCCATGTCCGTCAGATCGCTCGGATATCGCTTTGTCTTGGCCGCCATGCTTGCCTGCCGCTCTCGATGTTCTTTTTTCCACATCCGAACGTTAGAACACATCCGCGGCGAATTTTCAAACGGGCGCTAAGCTCACTGTGGCGCGTCATCTCCTTTGCCTGGTCGTACGTCAGGCTCTGGCGCAGCGGCTCAGCAATCGAATTGAGCTTGGCAGAAAAGCCGGCCAGCGCCGAGGCCGCAGTAGCGTCATCCATCTTGGCCAACAGCACCAGACGACTGCTGCGTTCGACCAGCACGCCCACCGAAGACTTGTTGCCCGCGCCCTTGATGAAGTCACCCTCCCAGTGGCCCGGCATGACGCGGTCCTCGACCTCGGGCGGGCGCACATGGATGCTGACCATCTCAGGAATCTGCCCGCGTCGATCAACCCCGCGCTTGCGTGGCATGCGTGTGCTGTGGCCATGGCGCAGTCAGGCGATGAGCTGGCGGCGCAACTCGCCCCTGGGCTGCGCGTAAATGGCCGTGTAGATCGTCTCGTGAGATACATGCATGCTGGGGTCCTCGGGCCACACTCGCTTCAGGATACCGGCGATCTGTTGCGGCGACCACTTCCAATCCAGCAAAGTCAGCACCGCGCCCCACCGAGCGTGTTGCGGATCGAGCTTCGCTACCGGGCGCGCCTGAACCCGCCGCGCCTGCCTCATGGCCTGCGCCGACAGGCTCGCGTAGCCACGCAGCGCACAACTGTTTCGCCTCAGTTCACGGCTGACGGCGCTCGGCTCATGCTCGCAATCGTCATGCGCTCCTCTGGCTGAAGTTGTTGGTACGAAGTTCTGCTTTGCATCTGAACACCTTACCCGAAGCAAGGTGTTGCACTTCAGATTTGAGGCCGCCCAGTTAAGCCGTTGAACTCGCAGTGAAAACCGCGCGGATGGCAAACACTCAATAGGCGATCCTGGCAACGGCACGCAGTTCCTCGGCTGTCGCCGTGCCAAAGCCAAAGAATTCAAGATAGGCGGGAATCATCTCGAACAACATGTCGGTGCCCACCTGGACCTGGCAGCCGCGCTCCAGCGCCGCGCGCAGCAAAGGCGTGTACTCCGTCTTCATCACGACCTCGCCCACCCAGGCTTGCGGGTCGATGCGGCTGACGTCGAAGGGCAGGGGGTCGGCCTCGTTCATGCCCAGCGGCGTGGCGTTGACCACCAGCTGGTAGCCGGCAGGATCGTTCGAGCCCGTGTCGACCTGCAATTGCGGGTAGTGCGCCTGCAGCCGCGCGGCCAGTGCCTGCGCCGAGGCGTCGCGCGCATCGAACAGGCTTAGCCGCGCCACCCCGGCGCCGGCCAGCGACGCGGCAATGGCCGAACCCACGCCGCCGCAGCCGGACACCAGCACGCTGGCGCCTTGCAACTGGCAGCCTTTGCGCTGGATGCCGCGCACGAAGCCCGCGCCATCGAACTGATCGCCGAGCAAGGTGCCATCGTCGCGCAGCAGTACCGCGTTGCAGGCGCCGGCGATGCGGGCCGTCGGGGTGAGCGCGTCCACCAGCGCCATGGTGGAAACCTTGTGCGGCATGGTGATGAGCGCGCCGCGCAGGTTGGTCAGCCGGAACAGCGTGCGCAAGCCGTCGGCGAAGTGCTCGGCTTTCAGGCCCATGGGTACCACGACGGCATTGATGCCGCGCTGCGCGAACCAGGGGTTGTAGATCATCGGCGCCTTGAAGGACTCGGTGGGGTAGCCGATGTGCGCGATGAGGATGGTCTTGCCGTCGATCATGGTGGTGTCCGTGTTGCCAGTTGCCTGTTGCCAATTGCCGTCTGTTCCGCAAGGGGGAAGCGAGGTGGATAGCGCAAGCTTAAGGGGTGAAATGAGGCGAACCAAGAGATTTAATGCGCACTATGCGCGATAGACGGACGTATGTGCGCGCTTATGGGGCGAAATTCGGGTTTGCCCCGGTGGATGAGACCATTTTACGGGGATGGTATTCAAAATAGGGGTTTACCCTTGATTTGTGCGTTCATCGCGCGCTGGCGCACGAATAGCGCGACAGCCCGGGGCGCTCCCATTGTTGGCGCGCGGGGCGCCGGCTACGCTTCGGCTGCCGCCGGCCGTCCCCCGGCACGGCGCCAAGGGGGCACGGCGCCCGGGCTAGAGCGAAGCCACGGCCCTTGCTATGATGGCTAACACCCGCAGCCACCACGGACCACATAAAAAGGAGCAGACATGAGCCGACCGGCAGACGTTTTTTCGCCGCGCGCCGACGATTTCCAGCCTTGGGAGAACCCGCTGGGTATCATGGGCTATGAGTTCGTCGAATTTGCGTCCCCCGATCCCGCGGCGCTTGGGCGTACCTTCGAGCGTTTCGGCTTTCATGCCATTGCCCAGCACCGGCACAAGAACGTGAAGCTGTTCCGCCAGGGCGAGATGAATTTCATCGTCGACGCGGAGCCGGATTCCTTCGCCACCCGCTATGCCTCCGAATATGGCCTCTCGATCTGCGCGGTCGGCATCCGCGTGAACGATGCCGCCACGGCATTCGCGCGCGCGGTCGATGCGGGTGCATGGCCGTTCGAGGCCGGCACGGTTGGCCCGATGGAGCTGAATATCCCGGCCATCCAGGGCATTGGCCGCTCCATCATCTACTTTATCGACCGCTGGCGCGGCAAGGAGGGGCGGCCCGGCGACGTGGGCGACATCTCCATCTACGACGTGGATTTCCGCGCGCTGGCGCATGCCGCCACGGATACTGCCGCCACTACCGCTGGCGCCGGCCTGGTCCGCGTGGATCACGTGACGCAGGCGGTCGACCCCGGGCATCTGGAGGAGTGGCTCGATTTCTATCGCAAGGTGCTGGGCTTTCGCGAGATCCATGAGGTCAATGCCGGCTGGCATGTCGCGAGCGATTCCCGCGTGCTGCTCTCGCCCTGCGGCCTGATCCGCATCCCGATCTACGAGAAAGGCACGCAGCGCCACGACCAGATGGAGCACTACCTGTCGGGGCATCACGGCGAGGGCATCCAGCACATTGCGCTGGCGACCGACGACCTGGTGGCCAGCGCCGGCGCCCTGGCGCGCAACGGCGTGCGCTTTGTCGAGCCGCCCGCGGCCTACTACGACACTGTCGACGCACGCGTGCCGGGCCACGGACTGGATCTGGCGGCCTTGCGGCGCTACGGCATCCTGGTCGACGGCGCGCTGCGCGCCGACGGCACGCGCGAGGCCTTCCTGCAAGCCTTTGCCCGCCGCGAGGCCGGCGAGTTCTTCTTCGAAATCGTCCAGCGCGACAACTACCATGGCTTCGGCGAGGGCAACCTGCCCGCGCTGGAGGCCGCCATGGGCTCCGCCTCCACACCCAACGCTCCGGCTTGAGGGCCAGGATGGCAGCCGGCCCGCCTTGACGGCACGGACCGGCTCGCGGATAGTGCGGTGCGCGGCATCCGCGTGGCCGTTTTCCACGGTTCCTGCGGTTCCCGCGGTTCCCGCGGTGCGTGAATCTCGCTTGCCTCCCTATCCCTATCCCTATCCCTATCCCTGGCCGCGCAGCCGCGGCCCTTGCGCCTGCCGTCAACATGATTTTTTGCTCGCTTCGTGCCACCTCTGCGGATTTCCGACGTACAGCCAGGCGGATGCTGGCGCCGGCCCTGGCGCTTTGCCTCGGCTTGTCCGCCTGCTCGCGGCATGAGGCCCCGCCTGCAGCGGCTGGCGCTTCGTCCGCGCCGGCCGCGCCGGCCTCCGCCGCGGTGGCGCAGGCTGACACCCTCAAGCGCGAGGCGTTGATCCTGCTGGCCTTTCCCGCCTGGCGCGACGACGACAAAGGCCGCGTGGTGCGCGCCGCGTTGCCGGACCCGGACTACAAGGGCACGGGCGAGCCGCCGCTGGTGGAGGGCACCATCGATGTCAAGCCAATCCAGGTGATCCGGCTGGACGACACCCATGCGGTGATGCTGACCGAGGGCATGGTGGTGGAGGAAGGGGGCACGCGCAACAATAGCCGCGCGGCGGGTGCCTGGCTGGGCGCGTACTTCTTTACGCGCGATGCCACGGCCAGTGGCGAAAGCCCTGGCGGCTGGCAGCTCAGCCGGCGTGTCGACGGCTACGACTTCTCAGGCGGGCCAGGCTCGCTTGGCGAGTCGTCGATCGCGAAGATATCGGCCACGGACTTTGCGCTCACCCTGACCTGGGGCGGTTGCTGGCAAGGCTATTGCGGCAGCTGGGCGTCGTTCTATCGCCTGGCGCCGGGGCAGATCTCCACCCTGCTGAGCGGCGAGGCCATGGGCGCGGAGAATTCCGGCGCGCTTGAGCCATGTGAGGAGGCGCTGTCAGGCAAGTCCGATGTGCTCGCGCAACGCGGCACGGATAGTCAGGACGCCGGCGAGCAGGTCTGCTATGCGGTAGAGGGCAAACCGGCATTTGCCCTTGGCGCGGACACGCCGGGTGACCTGACCGTGACGTTCCGGGGCCAGGAGGTCAAAGTACCGGGAGGCGCGGCCAAGCCGCGGCGCAAATCGCTGGATGCAGTGGTGCGCTATCGCTTCCAGGACGGCAAGTACCAGGTAAGCCAGGGCGAGAACCCGGTGCCTTCGTTCTAGTTCCACTTCCTCCACTTCCAGGGCCGCTGCGGCAAGGGGCCGGCTCCGGAGTGCCTGCCCAACGCACGAGAGAGAGACGCACCCATGACCGACATCCACCACGCCGCTGCCCAGGGCTTTTCCAGCCAGGCCGATACCTACGCCCGCGGGCGCCCTGACTATCCGAGCGCGCTTGGCGCCTGGCTGACGACGGAGCTCGGCCTGCAGCCCGGCAAGACGGTGCTGGACCTGGGCGCCGGCACCGGCAAGTTCAGCCGCCTGCTGCTGGCCACCGGCGCCAGCGTGATCGCGGTGGAACCCGTGGCGGCGATGCGCGCCCAGCTAAGCGCCGCCTTGCCCGCAGTGCAGGCGCTGGCGGGCACGGCCGAGGCCATCCCGCTGCCCGACGCCAGCGTCGACGCGGTGGTCTGCGCGCAGGCGTTCCACTGGTTTGCCAACGCCGCGGCCATGGCCGAGATCGGCCGTGTGCTGCGCCCGGGCGGCAAGCTCGGCCTGGTGTGGAACGTGCGCGATGAGTCGGTCGACTGGGTGGCGCAGCTGACCGCCATCATGACCCCGCTCGAGGGCGACGCGCCGCGCTTCTACAAGGGTGACTGGAAGAAGGTGTTCCCGGCCAGCGGCTTCGGCGAGCTGGGGCTGGCCAGCCTGCCTTACGAGCACGTTGGTCCCGCGCAGCAGGTGATCGTGGACCGCGTGATGTCGGTCAGCTTCATTGCCTCGCTGCCGGCCGCGGAGCAGGACGCGGTGCGCGCCCGGCTGCTGGCCGTGATCGACGGCAGCCCGGCGCTGGCCGGCAAGGCCAGCGTGGCGTTTCCCTACCGGACCGAGGCGTATAGCTGCCAGCGGCTGGCCTGACGGACCCGCAGCGGGCACACGGCGGGCACACGGCGGGCACGCTACGGCGCGGCCGCCGGGCCCGGCGCGTTCGCGCTGTAGTCGAGCGGCGCGTCCGAGGGCCGGGGCGTGTCGCCCGCGCGCTCGATCCAGCCGCCGCCGAGGAACTGGTAGAGATCGACCAGGTTGGTCAGCCGTTGCAGCCGGGCGTTGATCAGCAGCAGTTGCGCGCTGTAGAGGTCGTTCTGCGCGGTCAGCACGCTCAGGTAGCTGTCCACCCCGTTGCGAAAGCGCAGGTCCGACAGCACCAGCCGCCGTTCTTGCGAGCCGGTGAAGCGCTCAAGCGCCCTGATCTGGTTGTCGAAGGTGCCGCGCGCCGCCAGGCCATCGGACACCTCCCGAAAGGCGGTCTGGATGGCCTTCTCGTAGGTGGCGATCTCGATGCGCTTCTGTACCTGCGCCAGGTCCAGCGCGGCGATATTCTGGCCGCCCTGGAAGATCGGCAAGGTGATCTGCGGCGCGAACGACCAGGCGGCGGAGCCCGGCTTGAACAAGCCGCCCAGCGTGGGCGACAGCGTGCCCGCGCTGCCGGTGAGCGTCACCCGCGGGAAAAACGCCGCGCGCGCCGCGCCGATGTTGGCATTGGCTGCCCGCAGCGATTGCTCCGCGGCGGCGATGTCCGGGCGCCGGGTCAGCAGGTCGGACGGCAGGCCCGCCGGGATGTCGGCCAGCAAGGCCTGGCTGTTGAGCGGCAGGCCAGGCGGCAGGTTATCCGGCAGCGGCTCGCCCACCAGCAGCACCAGCGCATTTTCGGACTGCGCGCGCAACCGGCTTTCCGTTTCCAGGTTGGCGCGCGCCTGCTCGACCACGCCTTCGGCCTGGCGCAGGGCCAGCTCCGAGCCCGTGCCGACTTCAAACTGCAGGCTGGTGATGCGCAAGGACTCCTCGGCCGTCACCAGCGTTGCGCGCGTGACGGCCTGCGCGTCGTCGAAGCCGAGCATGGTGAGGTACTGGTTCGCCACCGACGACAGCAAGGCCAGTTCCGCCGCCCTGCGGCTTTCCGCCAGCGACAGGAACTGCGCGAGGGCCTGGTCGTTCAGGCTGCGGATGCGGCCGAAGAAGTCGATTTCCCACGACGCGCTGAGCCCAACTGAATACTCGCCGGAGATGGTCTTGCCAGCGAAGGACAGGTTCTCCGGCGTACGCGAGCGGCTCTGCGAGGCCACCGCGTTGACGGCCGGGAACAGGCCGGCCCGGCTGATCTGGTACTGCGCGCGCGCTGCCTCCATGTTCAGTACCGACACACGCAGGTCGCGGTTGTTCTTGAGTGCGAGTTCCAGCAGGCGCTGCAGGCGCGCATCGGTAAAGAAGTCCCGCCAGCCGATCTCCGGGGCAGGCGTGGTGGCCGTGGCGCTGGTGGCGTCCGGCTGGGTGTCGTAGACGCCGCCGGCCGGGAAGGTGGGGGCAACGGGGGCGGCG
>NZ_LZZU01000010.1:0-94167 GCF_014170355.1 Cupriavidus sp. UME77 | reverse complement strand
GTGATACACTTTCGCCATTCCTCCCGGACGCCCCTCATGAAATTCTGCTCGAACTGCGGCCATGCGGTCGTGCTGCGCATCCCTGAAGGCGACTCGCGCCTGCGTTCAGTGTGCGACAACTGCAGCACTATCCACTACGTCAACCCGCGTAATGTGGTCGGCACCATTCCCGTGTGGGAGGACAAGGTCCTGCTGTGCAAGCGCGCCATCGAGCCGCGCTACGGCTTCTGGACGCTGCCGGCCGGCTTCATGGAGATCGGCGAGACCACCGCGCAGGGCGCCGCGCGCGAGACGCTGGAGGAAGCCGGGGCACGGGTGCAGATCGGTGAGCTCTTCTCGATCCTGAATGTGCCGCATGTGCATCAGGTGCACATGTTCTACCTGGCAACGCTGGAAGACCTGGACATCTCGGCGGGCGAGGAAAGCCTGGAGGTAAAGCTGGTCGAGGAAGCCGACGTACCCTGGGACGAACTGGCCTTCCCCACCGTGATCCATTCGTTGCGCTGCTTCTTCGCGGATCGCGCGGCGGGACGGCTAGCCGACGGCACTTTCCGCCTGCACAGCCTGGATATCGACAAGCCGATGCGCCCGCTGACCACCCGGGCCACGGTCGAACCCTGAACCCGGGCACGTTGCCCGCACTTCCCGCATGATCACCTGGCTGGATCCGCATGATCCGTTCCCGCCGGTCGAGCGTGCGCTCGGCCCGGGCTCCGACGCGCCCGGCCTGCTTGCGGCCAGCCGCGAGCTGTCGGCCCAGCGCCTGCTGCTGGCTTACCGGCAAGGCATCTTTCCCTGGTATGCCGAAGGCCAGCCGGTGCTGTGGTGGAGCACCGATCCCCGCATGGTGCTGCCGCCGCAGGCGCTGCGCGTTTCCAGCACCTTTCGCAAGACCCTCAAGCGCGTGCTGCGCGACCCCGACTGGGAAGTCCGCGTCGACGACGACTTTGTCGCCGTGATGCAGGCCTGCGCCGAAACCCCGCGCGATGGCCAGCACGGCACCTGGATCACCGAGGACATCATCGCCGCCTATGGCGCACTCCACCGCAATGGCCTGGCCCATTGCGTGGAGACCTGGTACCAGGGCGAGCGCGCGGGCGGCCTGTACGGCGTGGCGCTCGGGCGGATGTTCTATGGCGAATCGATGTTCGCGCGGCTCACCGATGCGTCCAAGATCGCCCTGGCCGCGCTGTGCGCGTTCCTCGGCAACCACGGCGTGGCGATGATAGACTGCCAGCAGGAAACCGATCACCTGGCTTCGCTCGGGGCGAGTCCCATCCCGCGTGCGGAGTTTGCGGCCCATATCCGCATTGCCACCCGCCAGCCGGACATCGTGCCGTGGGGTTTTGACAAGACGGTGCTGCAGAGATGGACCCAGGTGCAGCCCTAGGGCGCGCCGCATTGGCCACTCGCCGCAAGGCCTGGTCGCCGCGCCATCGGCTTTCCCGCGTTGCTGTTTCATCCCTGGCCGTTGCAGACACATGAGCAAGCTAAAGGAACTCCCCCTTTCCGCGTTGCAGTTCTACGCTACGGCACCCTACGCTTGCAGCTACCTCGATGGCCGCATGGCGCGCTCTCAGGTCGCCACGCCCGCCCACCTGATCAATGCCGATGTCTATTCGCGGCTGGTGCGCGCCGGCTTCCGGCGCAGCGGCATCTTTACCTACCGCCCCTATTGCGATGAATGCCACGCCTGCACGCCGTGCCGCGTGGTGGTCGACCAGTTCCGCCCTGACCGCAGCCAGCGCCGGGCCTGGCGCCAGCACGGCAGCCTGCAGGCGCTGGTGGCGCCTCTGACCTACGTGGAAGAGCATTATTCGCTCTACCTGCTGTACCAGTCGATGCGCCACGCCGGCGGCGGCATGGACCAGGACAGCCGCGACCAGTACGAGCAGTTCCTGCTGCAAAGCCGGGTCAACTCGCGGCTGGTGGAATTCCGCGAGCCGCCGGGCTCGCCCGAGGCCGGGCGGCTGCGCATGGTCAGCATGATCGATGTGCTCGACGACGGCCTGTCCTCGGTCTACACCTTCTACGACCCGCTGGAGGTGCATGCCAGCTACGGCACCTACAACATCCTGTGGCAGATCCAGCAGGCCCGCGAACTCGCCCTGCCCCACCTGTACCTGGGCTACTGGATCGCCGATAGCCGAAAAATGGCCTACAAGGCGCGCTACCAGCCGCTGCAGGTGCTGACCGCAAACCAGTGGCGCGCGTTCGATGCGACGCCAGCGTCGCTGCGGGATGCGGCGCCCGCCGTGGCGTCGCCCACCGCTGTGCCGGTCGTGCCACCGCAGCCCGGCGACGAAGCCCCGGAAAACAGCCTGTAGCGGACAGCCTGCGCGAGTCATGCCCGCGCCAGCGGCGCAGTACCCGATCCGGCCCAACCGTTACAATGCCGCCTTGGTCCCGACTTCCAAGCTGATTCCCTGTGCTGAACGCGCTCTACCCCCTGTTTCGCCCCGCCCTGTTCTCGATGGATGCGGAGGACGCTCACCATTTCACCCTCAACAACCTGCTCCGCGCCAAGCGCATGGGGCTGGCGGGCTGCATCGGCAATACCATCGCCGATGACCCGCGCACGGTGATGGGTGTGCGCTTCCCCAACCCGGTTGGCCTGGCCGCCGGGCTCGACAAGGATGGCGCCTACATCGACGGGCTGGCCGCCTTCGGCTTCGGCTTTATCGAGGTGGGCACCGTAACGCCGCGCCCGCAGGCGGGCAACCCGCGGCCGCGCATGTTCCGCCTGCCGCAGGCGGACGCGCTGATCAACCGCATGGGCTTCAACAACGGCGGCGTGGATGCCTTTATCGCCAATGTGAACGCGTCGCGCTGGAAGGCTGAAGGCGGCGTGCTGGGCCTGAACATCGGCAAGAACGCCGATACCCCGATCGAGCGCGCGGTGGACGATTACCTGCACTGCCTGGAGAGGGTCTACCCGCACGCCAGCTACGTCACCGTGAATATCTCCTCGCCGAACACCAAGAACCTGCGCCAGCTGCAGGGCGCCAGCGAGCTCGACCACCTGCTCTCCACGCTCAAGGACGCCCAGCAGCGCCTGGCCGACAAGTACAAGCGCTACGTGCCGCTCGCGCTCAAGATCGCGCCGGACCTCGATGCCGACCAGATCGGCAATATCGGCGATGCGCTGGTCCGCCACCGGATCGACGGTGTGATCGCCACCAACACCACGATCGCCCGCGACGCCGTCAAGGGCCTGCCGCACGGCGAGGAAGCTGGCGGCCTGTCAGGCCGGCCGGTGTTCGAATCCTCCACGCGCGTGGTCAAGAGCCTGCGCGCGGTGGTTGGGGACGCGGTGCCCATCGTCGGCGTGGGTGGCATCTTCAGCGGTGCGGATGCGCAAGCCAAGATCGCGGCGGGCGCCCAACTGGTGCAGGTGTACAGCGGGTTGATCTACCGCGGCCCGGTGCTGGTCAAGGAATGCGCCGCCGCGCTGCGCGCCTGACGGCCGCGGCCCAAACCCGTTTTTGCGCCTTATCACCCCAGCCTCACAAGGATAGCCATGGAAACCACCCGTCTTGGCCGCAGCGACCTGCAGGTTTCGCGCATCTGCCTGGGCACCATGACCTTCGGCGAGCAGAACACCGAAGCCGAAGGCCACAGCCAGCTCGACTATGCGGTGTCGCGCGGCATCAACTTCATCGACACCGCCGAGATGTACCCGGTCAAGCCGCGCGCCGAAACCTATGGCAGCACCGAGCGCATCGTCGGCACCTGGCTCAAGCGCCAGCAGCGTGAGCGCATCGTGCTGGCCACCAAGGTGGCGGGCCCGGCGCGCATGCCATGGATCCGCAATGGCGGCGACCTGACCCCGGACAGCATCCGCGCGGCGGTGGACGCCTCGCTGGCACGCCTGCAGACCGATTACATCGACCTGTACCAGATCCACTGGCCCGCTCGCAACGCGCCCATCTTCGGGCAAAAGCAGTTCGATCCGGCCAATGAGCGCGAGTGCGCCTCGATCCAGGCGCAGCTCGAAGCCATGGGCGAGCTGGTGCGCGCGGGCAAGATCCGCTATGTCGGCGTGTCCAACGAAACGCCGTGGGGCGTGGCCGAATTCGTCAAGCAGGCGGAGCTGCACGGCCTGCCGCGCATCGCCACCATCCAGAACCCGTACAACCTGCTCAACCGCAGCTTCGAGCAGGGCCTGGACGAGGCGTGCTTTCGCACCGACGTCAGCCTGCTGGTATACAGCCCGCTGGCCTTTGGCCAGCTCACCGGCAAGTACCTCGGTGGCGACCTCGCCCACCCCGTGTTTGACGCGCAGGCCAAGGGCCGACTGACCCGCTTCCCGCCCGACTGGAGCCCGCGCTACCTGCGCCCGGAAAGCCTGGCCGCGGCCGCCCGCTACGTGACGCTGGCACGCGAGCACGGCCTCTCGCCGGCAACGCTGGCGCTGGCCTGGAGCTACTCGCGCTGGTTCGCGGCGAGCACCATCATCGGCGCCACCTCGCTGGAACAACTTCGCGAGAACATCGATGCCTGGCAAACGCCGCTGCCCGAGGCGGTCACCGCGGCCATTGCCCGCATCCACGCCGAAATCCACAATCCGGCGCAGTAACGTTTCCCCATTCCAGGCACCGGGGACGGTGCGCCGCCCGAAGCCGCCCATCGCGTGCTCCGGGCCTGCCGTTTTCCCCTACTGACGCGCTGGAACAGGGCAAATTCCGCCTCGAAAATGGTATCCTCGCAGGCTTATCGCCGTCGTATCCGCTGTACAAGAGCGTCCCCCAGCCTGCCGCCTGGTGTATCGCCCACACAATGGACCGGCCGGTTGGCGCAGCGCGCCGCCGGGCAAGACGGCGGACCAGTTCTTATCGAGAACGAAACGCGGCTCATCACCCAGAACCCATATCCGGGGGAGATTAAAAATTATGAAGTGTCTCAAGACATCGACCAAGACCATCCTGGGCAGCGCCGTCGCCCTCGCGCTGCTGTACGGCGGCGCCGTGCAGGCCCAGACCGTCAAGGTGCTCTCGATCGTCGACCATCCCGCGCTGGACGCCATCCGTGACGGCGTGCGCGACGAGCTGAAGACCGCCGGCTTTGACGCCGACAAGAACCTGAAGTGGGAATACCAGAGCGCGCAGGGCAATACCGGCACTGCCGCGCAGATCGCCCGCAAGTTCGTCGGCGACCAGCCCAACGTGATCGTGGCCATCGCCACGCCGTCGGCCCAGGCCGTGGTGGCCGCCACCAAGTCGGTGCCGGTGGTGTACTCCGGCGTGACCGATCCGGTCGCCGCCCAGCTGGTCAAGAGCTGGAGCGCATCGGGCACCAATGTGACCGGCGTGTCGGACAAGCTGCCGCTGGATCGCCAGGTTGCCCTGATCAAGCGCGTGGTGCCCAAGGCCAAGACGGTCGGCATGGTCTACAACCCCGGTGAAGCCAACTCGGTGGTGGTGGTCAAGGAACTGAAGGCGCTGCTGGCCAAGGAAGGCATGACGCTGAAGGAAGCCGCAGCACCGCGCACGGTCGACATCGGCGCCGCCGCCAAGAGCCTGATCGGCAAGGTCGACGTGATCTACACCAACACCGACAACAACGTGGTGTCGGCGTACGAAGCCCTGGTCAAGGTCGCCAACGAGTCGAAGATCCCGCTGGTAGCCGCCGATACCGACAGCGTCAAGCGTGGCGCCGTTGCCGCGCTGGGCATCAACTACGGCGACCTCGGCCATCAGACCGGCAAGGTGGTGGTGCGTATCCTGAAGGGCGAGAAGCCCGGCGCGATCGCTTCGGAAACCAGCGACAAGCTGGAGCTGTTCGTGAACACCGGCGCGGCCGAGAAGCAAGGCGTGACGCTGTCGCCCGAGCTGATCAAGGAAGCGAAGACCGTCATCAAGTAATCACGGCACGCTGACCCTGCGCGTTCGCGCGCAGGTGGCTCTATCCGGGCCCGCCCCCGGAAACG
Organism: Cupriavidus sp. UME77; assembly: GCF_014170355.1. Classification (NCBI taxonomy): domain Bacteria; kingdom Pseudomonadati; phylum Pseudomonadota; class Betaproteobacteria; order Burkholderiales; family Burkholderiaceae; genus Cupriavidus; species Cupriavidus sp. UME77. The sequence goes on along the minus strand of NZ_LZZU01000010.1, from coordinate 88,238 downwards.
CCTGCGCCGCGCCGCCTGACCCGGGCAGCGCGCCAGGCGTTTTCAGATTCGGCCTCCCGTGCCGGACACAAGCAACTGGATTTCCCCCATGTCCCTCTTTTCCCTGCTGGGCGCCCTGGAGATCGGCCTGATCTTCAGCCTCGTCGCCCTGGGGGTGCTGATCTCCTTCCGCATCCTCAATTTCCCCGATCTGACCGTCGATGGCAGCTTCCCGCTGGGTGGCGCCGTGGCGGCCACGCTGATCGCCTCGGGCCAGGATCCGTTCATCGCCACCGCGCTGGCGATTGTTGCGGGTGCCTTTGCCGGCTTCGTCACCGGCTGGCTCAACGTGCGCCTCAAGATCATGGACCTGCTGGCCAGTATCCTGATGATGATCGCGCTGTACTCGATCAACCTGCGCATCATGGGCAAGCCCAACGTGCCACTGATCACCGAGTCGACCATCTTCACCATCCTGCAGCCGGACTGGCTGCCCGACTACATGCTGCGCCCCGCGCTGCTGCTGATCGTGGTGGTCGTGGCCAAGCTTGGCCTGGACTGGTTTTTCTCCTCGCAGCTCGGCCTGGCCATGCGAGCCACCGGCGCCAACCCGCGCATGGCGCGCTCCCAGGGCATCGCCACCGGCCGCGCCACGCTGGCGGGCATGGCGCTGTCCAACGGCCTGGTGGCCCTCGCGGGCGCGCTGTTCGCGCAGACCCAGGGCGGCTCCGATATCTCCATGGGCATCGGCACCATCGTGATCGGCCTGGCCGCGGTGATCATCGGCGAGAGCATCCTGCCGGCGCGCCGGCTGGTGTACACCACGCTGGCCGTGGTGCTGGGCGCCATCCTCTACCGCTTCTTCATTGCGCTGGCCCTGAACAGCGAGTTCATCGGCCTCAAGGCACAGGACCTGAACCTGGTCACTGCCGTACTGGTGACCGGTGCCCTGGTGTTGCCCGGGACCCGCAAGAAGCTGTTCGGCCGCAAGAACGGAGGTGCCTGAGATGCTGCGCGCACAAGACCTGAAACTCACCTTCAATCCCGGCACCCCGATCGAGACGCGCGCGCTGCGCGGCCTCAGCCTGGATATCCCGACGGGCCAGTTCGTTGCCGTGATCGGCTCCAACGGTGCCGGTAAATCCACCTTCCTCAATGCCATCAGCGGCGATCAGATGGTGGACACCGGCCGCATCACGATCGACGACGTCGACGTCACGCGCAAGCCCGCCTGGGACCGCGCCCCGCTGGTGGCGCGTGTCTTCCAGGACCCGATGGCGGGCACCTGCGAGGCACTGACGATTGAAGAAAACATGGCGCTGGCCATGGCGCGCGGCAGCCGCCGGGGCTTTCGCGCGGCGCTGAACAAGCCCTCGCGCGAGCTATTCCGCGACAAGCTGCGCCTGCTCAACCTCGGCCTGGAGAACCGCCTGACCGACCGCATCGGCCTGCTGTCGGGTGGCCAGCGCCAGGCCGTGAGCTTGCTGATGGCCTCGCTGCAGCCCTCGCGCATCCTGCTGCTGGACGAGCACACCGCTGCGCTGGACCCGAAGACCGCCGCCTTCGTGCTGGAGCTGACCGCCAAGATCGTGGAGGAAGCCAAGCTCACCACGATGATGGTCACGCACAGCATGCGCCAGGCGCTGGACTACGGGCAACGCACCGTGATGCTGCACCAGGGCCAGGTGGTACTGGACGTGTCGGGCGACCAGCGCGCCGGGCTGGACGTGCCGGACCTGCTGCGCATGTTCGAGCAGACGCGGCATGAGCAGCTGGATGACGATGCCCTGCTGCTGGGCTGAGCCTCGCGCTGCGCTCGCTTAGCCACGCACCCATGCAAAAGGCCCCTGCGCAAGCGGGGGCCTTTTGCATTCGGGCAAGGCGTGTGGCTGCTCAGGCTGTGGCCGCCTTGTCCAGCCAGCGCTTGAGCTGGTCGGTAACGGCGGTGCTCGAGAACGAGCAGCTATCCTGCGCAAATACGGCCGCCATCTCCAGCCGGCGCAGCAGTTCTTCCATCGCCTGCCCGAACATCGGCGGCAGCACCAGGCCGGGAGCTGCCTCGCGCCAGCTGCGCACCAGGCCATCGGCCGCGAGCTGGCCGCCAATGTGTTGTTCAAGTGCGGCGCGCATCGTTGCCAGCGCCGGTGCATTGTTCGTGGTCGTGGCCATCAACGCGCCCTCCTTTCTTTGTAAAGTTCGCGGAACGTGCGTCCGCTCGGTGCCGGCAGGTCGCGGGTCTCGGTCCAGCCACGGCCAGCCATCGGCAAGCTGGCAATCAGCTTGCTGCTGCCGCCCATGCGCGCGAGCAAGCGCGCGCCGATGCGGGTGGCGAAGGCGTATAGCCCCGGGCGGCGCGCCACGTAGCCCCACACTTGCAGCCCGAGCCGCTCTTGCCAGGGACGCAGGCCACGCTCCATCTGCTTCTCGCGCAGCTTGCGCAGCAGGTCCGACAGCGGGATCGAAGCCGGGCACACGCGGTTGCATTCCCCGCACAGCGTGGCCGCCTGCGGCAGGTCCAGCGCGTTGGCAATGCCGACATAGCTCGGCGTCAGCACGCTGCCCATCGGGCCCGGATAGACCCAGCCATAGGCATGGCCGCCGATCTTCTGGTACACCGGGCAGTGGTTCATGCAAGCGCCGCAGCGGATGCAGCGCAGCATGTCCTGGAAATCGCCGCCGATCAGGCCGCTGCGCCCGCCGTCGACCAGCACGAAATACATATGCTCCGGACCGTCGCGCTCGCCCTCGGCGCGCGGGCCGGTCAGCAGCGAAAAGTAATTCGAGATGGCCTGGCCGGTGGCCGAGCGCGGCAGCAGCCGCATCACGGTGGCCAGGTCTTCCAGCGTCGGCAGCACCTTCTCGATGCCGGTCACGGCCACGTGCACGCGCGGCATCACCGTGCACATGCCTTCGTTGCCTTCATTCGTCACCACCGCCACCGAGCCTGTTTCGGCAATGATGAAATTGCCGCCGGTCACGCCCATGTCAGCCGACAGGAATTCCGGCCGCAGCACTTCACGCGCTTCGCGCGTCATCTCCGGGATATCGGTCAGGCGCGGTTTGTGGTGGACCTTGGCGAAGAGATCGGCGATCTCTTCCTTGTCCTTGTGCACGACCGGGGCAATGATGTGCGACGGCGGCTCGGCATCGTTGATCTGCAGGATGTATTCGCCCAGGTCCGTCTCGATGCTCTGCACGCCCATCTCGCCCAGCACCTGGTTCAGGCGCATTTCCTCGGTCACCATCGATTTGCTCTTGATGACCTTCTTCACCCCGTGCTTGCGCGCAATCTCGGCTACCAGCCGCGCGGCGTCGGCCGTGGTCTCGGCAAACAGCACGGTGGCGCCGCGGCGCGTGGCGTTTTCCTCGAAGGTGGCGAGCCACACGTCGAGGTTCTGCAGCGCGCGGTCGCGGCGCTCCTTGAGTGCCTCGCGGGTGGCATCGAAGTCGATGTCGCGCATGGCGTCGGCGCGCGCCGTGACGAATTTGGTGGAGAGCTTCTTGAGGTTCTGCTGCAGGCGCTGGTCGGCCAGTTTCTGGCCCGCGCGCGCTTTGAACTCCATGCTGCGAACTTGCATAGCGGGGATCTCGCTAAGGTTTGTTTTTCAGCTGGCCGGGATCAGGCATCACCGGCGAGCACTTGCGCGATATGCAGCACCTGGGTACGCGTGTCGCCGGTCCTGCGCAGGCGCCCCTCGATATTGAGCATGCAGCCGAGGTCGCCCAGCACCACGGCATCGGCACCGCTGGCCTTGATGTTGGCGCACTTCTCGTCGACGATGGCCGTGGAGATATTGCCGTACTTGACCGAGAAGGTACCGCCGAATCCGCAGCAAGCCTCGCAGTCCTTCATCTCGCTGAGCTGCACACCGGGCAATTGCGCCAGGAGAGCGCGGGGCTGGCTCTTGACGCCCAGTTCACGCAAACCGGAGCAAGAGTCATGGTAGGTAATGCGGCCCGTGAACTTTGAGTCGAACTCGCCCAGCTTGGCCACGTTGGCCAGGAAATCGGTCAACTCGAATACGCGCGAGCGCAGGCCTTCATAGCGGCCATTCAACTCGGGATCGTCGCCGAGCAGGTCCGCATAGTGGTGCAGCACCATGCCGCCGCAGGATCCGGACGGAATCACCACGTAGTCGAACATTTCGAACTCGCGCAGGAATTTTTCCGCCAGGTCGCGCGATGCCGTGCGCTCGCCCGAGTTGTAGGCAGGTTGCCCGCAACACGTCTGGGCTTCGGGCACCATCACCTCGAAGCCAGCCTTCTCCAGCAACTTGAGCACCGAGAAGCCGATTTCCGGACGCATGAGGTCCACCAGGCAGGTGGCGAACAGACCAACTCGCATTGTTTCCCTTTTCCAGACCCCGAAACCCCGCAATTATGCGCCCTTGCGTACCGGCCAGCATACAAAAGCGTGCACGGCAGGGGTGAATTCGCCGCATTTTTGCATGCCTTTTTCGACACATTCGCCATCAGCAAAATCCGAAGATTCTTTCGGCAATGCCATTTCACCTATTGAAATTTTCACAATGCGAGATAGAATCAGGCAACCGCTTAATTTGCCGCACGGCAACATTTCCCCATGGCAGAAGCAGACAAAGCCCCCGGCAAGACGTCCATCCAGGTCATCGAACGCATGATGACCCTGCTGGATGCGCTCGCCCAGCACGCTGATCCGGTCAGCCTCAAGGAGCTGTCGCTGACCACCGGGCTGCACCCTTCCACCGCGCACCGCATCCTCAATGACATGGTGGCCTGCCGCTTTGTGGACCGCTCCGATCCGGGCAGCTACCGGCTTGGCATGCGGCTGCTGGAGCTTGGCAACCTGGTCAAGGCCCGGCTGTCGGTACGCGACGCCGCGCTGGCACCGATGCGGGCCCTGCACCGCGTGACGGGCCAGACGGTGAACCTGTCGGTGCGGCAAGGCGACGAGATCGTCTACATCGAGCGCGCCTATAGCGAGCGCTCCGGCATGCAGGTGGTACGCGCCATTGGCGGCCGCGCGCCGCTGCACCTGACTTCGGTTGGCAAGCTGTTCCTGGCCGCCGATGAAGTGGCACGCGTTCGCAACTACGCCACCCGCACCGGGCTGGCCGGCCACACCCGCACCTCGATCACCGACCTGATCAAGCTCGAGCGCGAACTCAACTGGGTGCGCACCAACGGCTATGCGCGCGACAACGAAGAGCTGGAACTCGGCGTGCGTTGCATCGCCGCTGGCATCTACGACGACTCACGCCGTCTGGTGGCCGGATTGTCGCTCTCGGCCCCGGCCGACCGCCTGCAGGACAGCTGGCTGCAAAACCTGAAGGACACCGCGTTGCAGATCTCGCGCGGCATGGGCTACGCGACTGACGTCGCAGCCTGAACACGGCGGGGTGGACGGCGCGGGGAGCCACGCGCCCTTCGCGCCGAACCCTTGCCTCGCCCGCTTCCCCTTTCCTTCCCCCTCTCCCTCTCGCATGGCCCCAACCGAAAACTAGGTATATACCCTTAGTTTTCAGATAACCTGAATAGCTATATCCTGCTGGGCATGCGGACCAAAGCCATTACCCTCACCGAACAGGTAACCCAGCAGTTGCGCGCCGAGATCGCCAGCGGCACCTACCCCGTTGGCGCCCGGCTGCCGACCGGCAAGCAGCTTGCCGAGCAATACGGTGTCAGCCCCGCCGTCATCCGCGAGGTGACCGAGCACCTGCGCTCCCAAGGCCTGGTTGAAAGCCGCCAGGGCGTGGGTAGCACGGTGCGCTCGCGCGTGGGCAATGCCGGCTTCCAGCTGCCGCAGGAGATCGGCATTGATCGCGACGAACTGGCCAGCATCTACGAGCTGCGGCTCGATCTGGAGAGCGCCGCCGCTGCGCTGGCGGCGCTGCGGCGCACCGCGCAGGATGTCGCCGGCATGCAGGCGCTGCTGGACCGGCTCGCGGCGCAATTGCACGACCCGCACCACAGCGCTGAGGCGGACACCGCGTTCCATGTGGCGATCGCCACCGCCACCCACAACAAGTACTACCTGCAGCTGCTGCAGTACCTGAACCTGCAACTGCACCAGGCCGTGCATGTGGCGCGGCTCAATACCCGCCAGCAGGAGGGCCTGTCCGAACGGGTCCACCAGGAACACCTGGCCATCTTCCACGCGATTCGCGCGGGCGACCCTGAACAAGCACGCGCCGCGGCAGTAGCCCACCTGCGCGGCGCGGCGGCGCGCCTGGGCCTGCAACTGGCAGCGCGTGGCGAGTCCCTCACCAGCGGCCAAGAGCCCTCTCATTCCGCGGCCTGAAGCCGCATTGCCACTCCGGATAGACCCATCATGCAAAACTCAGCTTTCCTGCCCCGCCTGATCGAAGCGCTAGGCCCCGACGTGGTCGCCACCGAGCCAGACCAGGTTGCGCCGTGGCTCGCCGACTGGCGCGGCCTTTACCGAGGCAATGCGCAGGCCGTGGTGCGCCCGCGCTCGGTGGATGAAGTGGCACGTTGCCTGGCCTTGTGCCAGCAGGCCGCGGTCCCGGTGGTGCCGCGTGGTGGCAACACCGGCCTGTGCGGCGGTGCCGCGCCGGACAGCAGCCCCGCCAACGTGGTGCTGAGCATGGATCGCATGAACGCGATCCGCTCGATCGATACCATCGCCAACACGCTCGTCGCCGAAGCGGGCTGCATCCTGGGCAACCTGCGCCGCGCCGCGCAGGAGGCGCATCGCCTGCTGCCGCTCAGCCTGGCCGCCGAGGACTCCTGCCAGATCGGCGGCAATCTCGCGACCAACGCGGGCGGGGTCAATGTGGTGCGCTACGGCATGACCCGCGAGCTGGTGCTGGGCGTGGAAGCCGTGCTGCCCAACGGCGAGATCTTTCACGGCCTGCGCGCCTTGCGCAAGGACAACACCGGCTACGATCTCAAGCAATTGCTGATCGGCTCCGAAGGCACGCTGGGCGTCATTACCGCGGCAGCGCTGCGCCTGTTTCCGCGCACCGACGCACGCTCGGTGGTGCTTGCGGCAGTGGCCTCCCCGCTGCAGGCGCTGGAGCTCTTCGAGCTGCTCTTCGCGCAGTGCGGCGCTCGCCTGCAAGCCTTCGAATTCTTCACCGGCCATTGCGTCGACCTCGTGCTCAAGCACGCGGAAGGCGTGCAGGAACCCTTCAGCCAACGCTATCCCGCCTATGTGCTGGTAGAGCTGGCCGACACCACCGACGAAGCCGCCCTCAACGTCCTGCTGGAGCGCGTGATTGGCGAGGCGCTGGAGCGCGAGCTGTGCCTGGACGCCGCCGTCTCTGCGTCGCTGTCGCAACTGCAGAGCCTGTGGAAGCTGCGCGAGGAAATCTCCGAGGCTCAGCGCGCCGACGGGCCGCACCTGAAGCACGATGTGTCGCTGCCGATCGAGCAGATCCCGGCCTTCATGGTGTCGATGGAGGCGCGCCTCAAGGCCATCAGCCCCAGCATCCGCCCGTTTATCTTCGGGCATTTCGGCGACGGCAACCTGCACTACAACCTGTCGCGCCCCGCGGGCGCGGAGCGCGACTGGACCGCGCAGCATGGCAAGGCGCTGACCGCCGAAGTGCTGGACGAGGTGGTGCGCTACGGCGGCAGCATTAGTGCCGAGCATGGTATCGGCCAGCTCAAGCGCGATGATTTCCTGCGCCTCAAGGACCCGCTCGAGCTGCGCATGATGCAGGGCATCAAACAGTTGCTGGATCCGGCCGGCATCATGAATCCGGGCAAGCTGCTCTAAGCGCGCCGCCCGCGCCCCAAAGAAAAACGCGCCGGTGACGGCGCGTTTTTCTTGACTGCAAGCAGCAGGCTGCCAGATCACTCTGGCGCCGCCATCAGATGCCGCGAGGCTGCTGGGCGGTCAGGATTGCCTGGGGGCTAGTGGGGCTGCCAGGCCCCTGCGTCAGGTTTGGGGACGTCGGAAAAGGGCGGCCAGGCCCTGTCTGCACGTGTTCCAGCCAGTCCTTGACGCGGTTGGCATCGGCAAAGCGGGACAGCTTGCCAACGGAATCCAGGAACACCATCACCACATTGCGGCCATTTACGCGCGCCTGCATCACCAGGCACTGGCCAGCCTCGGAGATAAATCCTGTTTTCTGCAGGCCGATCTCCCAGTTGCCGCCGCGAACCAGGCGGTTGGTGCTGACGTAGTGCTGGGTGCGGCCCAGCACGTTGACCTCATGCTCGGTCTGCGTCGAAAACTCGCGGATGGTGGGGTTGCGGTACGCCGCGTTGACCATGCGCACAAGGTCCATCGCGCTCGAGACATTGCTGCTCGACAAGCCGTTCGAATCGACAAAGTGGCTGTCGTTCATGCCGAGCTCGCGTGCCTTGCGGTTCATGGCTTGCACAAAGGCCGGCAGGCCGCCCGGGTAGCTGCGGCCCAGCACCGATGCGGCGCGATTCTCCGAGGACATCAGCGCCAGCAGGAGCGCCTCCTGACGGGAGAGCTGCGCGCCAAAGCGCAGGCGCGAACTGCTGTGCTTTTCGTTGTCGCGGTCTTCCTCGGTGATGGTGAGCACCTCGTCCATCGGCTGGCGCGCGTCCATCACAACCAGGGCGGTCATCAGCTTGGTGATCGAGGCGATCGGCAGGACCGCGGCGGCGTTCTTCTGGAACAGCACTTCGTTGGAGTTCTGATCCATCACCAGCGCCACGCTGGAGCGCAGCGCGAGCGCGTCTTCGGTGTCACGCAGGCCGAGCGCCTCGCCCAGCGAGGGTTTCGCGGGGATGAACGCCGCGCGAACCGGTGCCGCCTGGCGCTGCGCCACCACGGTGCGCTTACCGTTTTTCAGTACCACGACCTTGCGCGTAGTGGCACGCTCGGCCTTGCCGCTGGTCGCGACCTGCTTGGATTTTGCGGATTTGGAAGAAGAACTTGCCGATTTTTTCTCGGACTTGGTGACTTTTGCCGACTTTTTGCTGGTTTTTGCGGTGTCCGACGTTTTCGTCGCGGCATCGGCCACAGGGGCGGCCAGCATGGAAACGGTCAACAGCACGGAGGCCGCAACCGAAGTAAGAGGGGTAGAGCCGAAGAATCGCAAAAATAGGGGGGAATCAGACCGGAACATGATTCATTCAGCGCGCAACTAGGATTGCGCCAGTTTAGGAAAAAAAGAAATTGTTAGCAAGATTAAAGACTTACGCAGCCTCTTTAAAGTTCGATTTGCAAACAATTCCACATTACGGCAAATGCGGGGCACACATCACTTGACACGTGCATTAAGACCGACGTCGACTGTGGTAATTCCACACCGTTTCATCTTTCTCACCCGCCCATCGGGTTGCCCCGAGCCAACATGCAGCGGCAGCGACGGCACAAAGCGAGCCTTCGCCACCGACAACTTCTCAAGATAAGAAACGCGCGAACCCGCTTACCGGTTCACGCTCGGTACTAAGGGTATTCTCTATGGCGGCGGGGTCGGCATGGCCCAGGGCCATGCCGCACACCACCATTTCATCCGCCGGCAGGCGCAAGTGATTGCCGATGACCGCGTGGAACTGGGTGAATGCCGCCTGCGGACAGGTATCCAGCCCGCGCGCCCGCGCCGCCACCATGATGCTTTGCAGGAACATGCCATAGTCCAGCCAGCTGCCCAGCTCCAGGATGCGGTCGATCGTGAAGATCATGCCCACCGGGGCGCCGAAGAACGTGAAGTTGCGCGAGTGCTGCGCATGCATGCGCGCCTTGTCCTCGCGGCTGATCTGCAGCAGGCTGTACAGGTCCCAACCCACCTTGCGGCGGCGGTCAATGTACGGCGCCACCCACTCGCGTGGATAGTAGGGATACTCCTCTCGATACTTGCTGTCGCGCTGCGGATCGTCGTAAGCGGCCAGCACGTCGGCCGACAGCTTCACCTTGGCATCGCCAGTCAGCACATAGACCCGCCATGGCTGGGCGTTGGTGCCCGACGGCGCCCGGCTGGCCACGGCCAGGATCTCGTTGACCACGTCGCGCGGCACCGGCGTATCGAGAAACGCGCGCACCGAGCGGCGCGTGATGATGGCCTGATCGATCAGGGCGGCGCCCCGTTTCTGCTGTGAATCCATGGTTCTCAGCTCCTTTGCGCGGGCCGGATCATGCACCGGCATCCGCGGGTTCGCACACCAGGGCCTGCAGCGCATCGCGCAGCGCGGGCGGCAGCGGCACCGGGCGGCGCGTGGCGCGATCCACATAGACGTGAACAAAATGGCCCTGCGCCGCAGCTACGTCTTCGTCGTTACGGAACAGGCCCACTTCGTAGCGCACGCTCGAATTGCCCAGCCGCGCCACGCGCAGGCCCGCCACCACCGTGTCGGGAAAACTCAGCGCGGCAAAATAATTGCATTGCGTCTCGATCACCAGCCCGATGGTGTCGCCGGACTCGATATCCAGCACGCCTTCCCGGATCAGGTAGGTGTTCACCACGGTATCGAAATAACTGTAGTAGATGACGTTGTTGACGTGGCCATAGACGTCGTTATCCATCCAGCGCGTGGTGATGGGCTGGAAATGACGATAGGCGCTGCGGGTATCTGCGGTCGGTTTCATCGAAAGCGCGAAAAGGGAAAATTAGCGGCGGATCACCAGCGCAACGCCACCGGCGGCCAGGGCCATGCCAAGCGCGGCCAGCGGCGGGAAGCTCTCGCCGAACAGCAGCCACGCCATGGCGGCGGTGGTCGGCGGGGTGAGATACATGAGGCTGGATACCTTGGTGGCCGCGCCTTGTCGGATCAACAGGAACAGCAGCGAGATGGCCCCGATGGACAACGCGACCACCGACCAGGCGAGCGCGCCAACCATCTCGGCATTCCACTCAACGTGACGGGTTTCGGTCAGGAACATGAATGGCAGGCAGGCCAGCGCCGCCGCCGCGAACTGGATCACCGAGCCCATGCGCAGGTCGAACATCGGGCAATGGCGTTTCTGGTACAGCGTGCCGAAGGTGATCGAGAACAAGGCGCCGAGCGCCAGCAGCAGGCTTGGCGCGGACAGCCCGCTGGCCGACAGTTTGTTTGCCACCACCAGGCCCACGCCAAGGATGCCGAGCAGCAACCCCAGCCACTGGCGCCGCCCGATGGTCTCGCCCATGCGCGAGGCCGCCAGCGCGGTCAGGATGGGCTGCATGCCGACGATCAGCGCGGAGACGCCCGCCGGCATGCCCAGCTTGACCGCTGCCCACACGCCCCCCAGGTAGCCCGCCTGCAGGAACAGCCCTGCCAGCGCGATGTGCCCGACCATGCGCCAGTCGGTCGCGCCGGCGCGCTGCGGCAGCGGAACGCGCGCCATCAACACGAAGGGCACCATCAGCACCAGCACACCGACAAAGCGCAGAAACAGGAAGGTCATCGGCTCCGCGTGCGGCATGCCGTACTTGGCTACGATGAATCCCGTGCTCCAGATCACAACGAACAACCACGGCATGGCGGCCATCCACAAGGTGCCGCGCGCCGCGTGGGCCTGGCTGGTTGCACTCATCGTTGTGCCTTCTCCATATCGCCGGTGGGCAGGATCGCACCTGCACCCGCGGCGTCCGGCTTGCCGCGCCTGGAATAGCGTTCGTGATACTGCGAGGCGAGCGCGATGGTCTGCGCATGCACCGCGACGGTGTTCTCGATCTGGTTGCCGTAGCCGCCGGCCATGGCCACGGCAATGGGCAGGCCGCGATCCAGGGCCGCGTCGAACACCAGGCAGTCCCGCCGGGCCAGCCCGGCCAGCGTCAGTTTCAGGCGTCCAAGCCGGTCGCCCTCATGCGGATCGGCCCCGGCTAGATAAATGAGCAGGTCGGGAGCGAAACGCGCGAACAGCGTATCGAGTGCGCCCTGCAGCGCTTGGGCGTAAGTCTCGTCGTCGCAGCCATCGGGCAGGCCTACGTCGAGATCGCTGGCCTCCTTACGGAAGGGATAGTTTTTCTCGCCATGCAGGGACAGCGTGAAGACGAAGGGATCGTCACGCAGGATGGAGGCGGTGCCGTTGCCTTGGTGCACGTCGAGGTCGACCACGGCCACGCGCGCCACCCGGCCATCGCCACGCAATTGGCGCGCGGCGATGGCCGCATCGTTGAAGACGCAGAAGCCACCGCCCTTATCGGCATAGGCGTGGTGCGTGCCGCCCGCCAGGTTGACCGAGATGCCCTCACGCAGCGCTACGCGGCAGGCCTCGATGGTGGCACCAGCGGAGCGCCGCGAGCGCTCGACCATGGCGTCCGACCAGGGAAAGCCGATCTCGCGCTGGCGCGCCGGGTCCAGTTCGCCCCGGGAGACGCTCCCGACATATTCAGGCGTGTGCGCCAGCAGCAAGGCATCGTCCCCGGCCCGCGGCGCCTCGACCAGCACCAGCCCCGGCACATCGCGCTCGACCGTCTCCCTCAACATGCTGTACTTGCGCATCGGGAAGCGGTGGCCCTCAGGTAGGGGCAGGACAAAATGGTCGGCGTAAAAAGCGAGCATGAGGGCAAACATAGGCGGGCAGGCTGACCGGCGGCGGCCGGTCGCGGCGACTTGGCCGTGGCGCATCGGCCGGCGGGTCGCGCCCTTGGGAGACGGCGATTCCGGCAGACCGCGATGGTAGCACTGTGCTGGCCCCGGGGTGCGCCACCCCTCCCCTTCCTCCCCCCACAAGGTGCCGGGCGTGGCACACCTGCCGATGCTACGCAGCCAAAATGTGACAGTGCACCGACTTCAACAACAGTTATTTGTGCATTGCACAAGAAGCCCTTGACACCGTTTTTCTTTTCCCTACAATTGGAATTGTTGCGGCGCACCATCGATTTTGCAGAGCAAGCGGAGCGCGCCGATAACCCCCTTACGCCTGGGGCTGGCTGACGAGAAAACAGGTTTAGCCTTTATTCCGTCATGGCTTTGACATCTGGGCGGCCTAATTTTGCATGACCTTGAACTTCATTATTGGAGACCAGCATGAGCTTCACCCCGGAACAAGTCGCCGCAGCGCAAAAAGCCAACCTCGAAACCCTGTTTGGCCTGACCACCAAAGCTTTCGAAGGCATCGAAAAGCTGGTCGAGCTGAACCTGCAAGTCGTCAAGGCCACGTTCGCTGAAAACGTGGACAACGCCAAGAAGGCCCTCTCGGCCAAGGACGCCCAGGAATTCCTGGCCCTCCAGACCTCGCTGGTCCAGCCGGTTGCCGAAAAGGCCCTGGCGTACAGCCGCCACGTGTACGAAATCGCCTCGGAAACCCAGGCTGAATTCACCAAGGTCGCCGAAGCCCAACTGGCCGAGAACTCGAAGAAGGTGCAAACCCTGGTCGAGAACCTCGCCAAGAACGCCCCGGCCGGCTCCGAGTCGACCGTTGCCATCGTGAAGTCCGCGATCAGCGCCGCCAACAACGCTTACGAGTCGGTCCAGAAGGCCACCAAGCAAGCTGTTGAAATCGCTGAGACCAACTTCCAGGCAGCCGCCAGCGCCGCCACCAAGGCCGCACAGCAAGCCAGCGCCACGGCTCGCACCGCGACCAAGAAGGCCACCACCGCCGCCTAATCCGCGACGGCAGGAAACGGACCGGCTTCGGCCGGTTCGTTGGCAAAGCGCGCCTGGCATGGCCAGCGCATTTTGCCAACGAAGGCAGCACGGAAGGCTACACCCAAGCCGCCCTGCCCTCCTACGGTGTCTCCTCGGTATCTGGTTTCCATGTATTCCAATATCGATTCATTCCCGGCCATGCGCCGGGATTTTTTTGCCTGCGACACATTGGCAAGCAGGCACTCGGACACACGGACACACGCCCTCCCCGCTGCGGGCAAGCTTTGGCCGGCGCAGCCGCAAGCGTATGCGGCAAAAAATCTGGCGGTTAATTGCGAATCAAGACGTAAAAAGGCCCGCCATACGGCGGGCCTCACTCTCGTGTCGCTAACGTCCGGTGCTTAGCGCTTGCGCGGCGGCGGGACGTCGGTGCAGACACCTTCGTAGATCTCGGCAGCCATGCCGATGGATTCGCCCAGCGTCGGGTGCGGGTGGATGGTCTTGCCGATATCCACTGCATCGGCACCCATCTCGATTGCCAGGCAGACTTCGCTGATCAGGTCGCCCGCATGCATGCCGACGATGCCGCCGCCGATGATCCGGTGGGTTTCCTCGTCGAAGATCAGCTTGGTAAAGCCTTCGTCGCGGCCATTGGCAATGGCACGGCCCGATGCTGCCCACGGGAACACGCTCTTGCTGTACTTGATCCCCTGCGCCTTGCACTGGTCTTCGGTCACGCCGGCCCAGGCCACTTCCGGATCGGTGTAGGCCACCGACGGGATCTGCTTGACGTCAAAGTAGGCCTTCTCGCCGTGCGCGGCTTCCGCTGCCACGTGCGCTTCGTGCACCGCCTTGTGGGCCAGCATGGGCTGGCCGACGATGTCACCGATAGCGAAGATGTGCGGCACATTGGTGCGCATCTGCTTGTCGACGTCGATAAAGCCGCGATCCGTGACCGCCACCCCCGCCTTCTCCGCGCCGATGCGCTTGCCGTTGGGCACGCGGCCCACCGACACCAGCACCAGGTCGTAGCGCTGTGGCTCGGCCGGCGCCTGCTCGCCTTCGAACTTGACGTAGATGCCGTCCGGCTTCGCTTCCACGCCGACCGTCTTGGTCTTGAGCATGACCTTGTCGAAGCGCTTCTTGTTCATCTTGTCCCAGACCTTGACCAGGTCGCGGTCGGCACCCTGCATCAGGCCATCGAGCATTTCCACCACATCGATGCTGGCGCCCAGCGTGCTGTACACCGTGGCCATTTCCAGCCCAATGATGCCGCCGCCAATGACCAGCATCTTGTTGGGCACTTCCGGCAGTTCCAGCGCGCCGGTGGAGTCGACGATGCGCGGGTCCTCGGGGATGAAAGGCAACTTGACCGCCTGGCTGCCGGCGGCGATGACGGCTTTTTCGAAGCGGATCACCGTCTTCTTGCCTGTCGTCGCCTTGGCGTCACCTTCGGTTTCCTGCACCTCGAGGTGATGCGGGTCGAGGAAGGTGCCGATACCGCGCACGACCTGTACCTTGCGGGCCTTGGCCATGCCGGCCAGGCCGCCGGTCAGCTTGCCGACCACGGTTTCCTTGTAGTGGCGCAGCCCGTCGAGGTCGATCTTGGCCTCGCCGAACAGGATGCCGTGGGCCGCCAGGGCCTTGGCTTCGTCGATCACGGCAGCGTTGTGCAGCAGCGCCTTGGAGGGGATGCAGCCCACGTTCAGGCAGACGCCGCCGAGCGTGCTGTAGCGCTCGACCAGCACGGTGTTCATGCCAAGATCGGCGCTGCGGAAGGCGGCCGAGTAGCCACCAGGGCCGGCGCCGAGCACCAGCATGTCGCAGGTAATATCCGCGCCGCCCGCATGCGCGGCGGCCGCAGGGGCCGCAGCCGCGGCAGGCGCGGCTACCTGCGCGGGCGCGGGTGCAGGGACCGGCGCGGCCGCCGGCTTGGTCGCGGCTTCGCTCTCCAGCGTGCAGATGACAGCGCCCTTGGCGACCTTGTCGCCCACCTTGATGCGCACCTCTACCACCTTGCCGGCGGCGGACGACGGCACATCCATGCTGGCCTTGTCGGACTCGAGCACGATCAGCGATTGCTCCTGCTCGACCGTATCGCCAGCCTTGACCAGCACCTCGATGACTTCCACCGCGTCGAAATCGCCGATATCCGGCACCTGGACTTCGATCACACTCATGTTTCGCTCCTCAAGAACGCACTCCGCTTCAGATGCGGGGCGCGCCATCGTTATTGGTTGCTCCGTCGCCAGCCATGTCAGCCAGTTGCACCACCTGCACCTCGACCGGGCCTGCCGAACTCTTGTCGAACTCCACCCCTGCATCCACCCCGATGCGCGCAATCTCGCGGGCGGCCAGGCCCGGCTGGTCGTAGACCGCGTGCATGGCGCCCAACGCGTAGTTGCGCCCCGAGCCAATGCCCCAGAAGCGATCGAACGAGAAGACTTCGCGGTACGAATACACGCCGAAAATGCCGGCCGGATTGGCAATCAGGCAGACGATCTGCGAGGACTCGTAAGGATCGTCCTCGTCCTCCTTGGTGTTGATGAAATACTCGTTCTTGAGTTTTTCATGCACCTTGAGGAAGGTCCGGAAGACGTCATCGCGCGAACCCAGCCGGCAATCCTCGCCCAGCCCGGCCAACAGGCTGCGCATGACCGGGAAGTGCGCGGTGGTGCCGGCAAGCGCCACGAAGCTGTCACCCACCGGGAACACCTTCTGGTTGCGCTCGTAGGCCCGCGTGAGCCGGGTGTCGCCAAACGTCACCAGCGCGTCGGCGGCAATCGCCACTTCGCCGGCCTTCTTGACGACAACGCAGGTAGTCATGGGCTCGCTTCCTGTTTGCAGGTTGCAGACGTTGCAGGTAAGGGCGCGCATGGCCGCGAGGCCCGGCGCGCCCTGCCCGCCTTACAGCAGGATGCGGCGGAAATCGGCCAGCAACTGACCGAAATAGGTGTTGAAGCGAGCCGCTTCCGCACCGTCGATGACGCGGTGATCCCACGACAGCGACAGCGGCAGCGTCAGGCGTGGCACGAACTGCTTACCATCCCACACCGGCTTCTGGTACGACTTGCACACGCCCACGATGGCCACTTCCGGCGCGTTGATGATCGGCGTGAAATACGTGCCGCCGATGCCGCCCAGCGAGGAGATCGAGAAGCAGCCGCCTTGCATCTGGTCCGGCTTGAGCTTGCCGTCGCGCGCCAGCTTGGCCAGTTCGTTCATTTCCTGGCCGATCTCGATCACGCCCTTCTTGTCGGCGTTCTTGATCACCGGCACAACCAGGCCGTTCGGCGTGTCAGCGGCGAAACCGATGTTGAAATACTGCTTCAGCACCAGGTTCTCGCCATCGAGCGACGCGTTGAAATTCGGGAATTTCTTCAGCGCGGCGACGGTGGCCTTGATCATGAAGGCCAGCATGGTGACCTTGACGCCTTGCTTCTCGTATTCCTTGTTGAGCTGCACGCGGAAGGCTTCCAGCTCGGTGATGTCGGCCTCGTCGTGATTGGTGACGTGGGGAATCATCACCCAGTTGCGATGCAGGTTCGCGCCCGAGAGCTTCTTGATGCGCGACAGCGGCTTGCTTTCGACCTCGCCGAAACGGGTGAAATCCACCTTCGGCCACGGCAGCAGGTTCAGCTCGCCACCACCCGCCGGGGCGGCTGCTGCCTTTGCCGGGGCTGCGGCATGACCGCTCATCACGCCCTTGACGTAGGCCTGCACGTCGTCCTGGGTGATCCGTCCCTTGGGGCCGGTGCCCGGCACGCGAGACACGTCCACACCCAGTTCGCGCGCGAACTTGCGCACGGAGGGGCTGGCATGGGCAGCGGTGCCGGTCACGCCGGCTACCGGAGCAGCCGCGGCGGGCGCGGGAGCCGGCGCGGCCGCCGGGGCGCTGGCTGCGGGAGCCGGAGCCGGAGCGGCAGCAGCAGCGGGAGCAGCGGCCGGGGCAGCAGCAGCAGGCGCGCTGGCCGGAGCACCGGCGGCGCCTTCCAGGATCAGGATCAGCGTGCCTTCGGCGACGTTGTCACCGACCTTGATCCGGACTTCCTTGACCACGCCGGCGGCTGGCGACGGCACGTCCATGGTGGCCTTGTCGGACTCCAGCGTCACCAGTGCGTCTTCGGCGTTGATGGTGTCGCCCGGCTTGACGTGGACTTCGATCACCGGGACCGAGTCGTAGTCGCCGATGTCCGGCACCTTGACCTCGACCGGGCCGGCGGCGGCGGCGGCGGCCGGCGCGGGAGCGCTGGCGGCTGCCGGGGCCGGCGTCGGGGCGGGGGCCGGCGCGGCGGCCGCGGGAGCCGGTGCGGCTGCGGCCGGGGCGGGCGCAGTGGCAGCCTGGCCGGCGGGCTCCAGCATCACCAGCACGGTGCCTTCGGCGACGTTGTCGCCAATCTTGATCCTGACTTCCTTGACAGTGCCGCCCTGGGGCGAAGGCACGTCCATCGTGGCCTTGTCCGATTCCAGCGTCACCAGCGCGTCTTCCGCGTTGATGGTGTCGCCCGGTTTCACGTGCACTTCGATGACGGGAACGGCGTCGTAATCGCCGATATCCGGCACCTTGATTTCAATCGCTTGACTCATTCAGTGTCTCCTGGGCAGGCCGGCGCGCACGACAAACACGAGCGTGTGAGGTTACCCTCACCGCCGTGATCTGTCACGCCGCCGCGCCGCAAGGCGCCGGGAATCAACCCGGCGCCTTGCGGCGCGGCATTGCCGCTCCTGCGGGGGTTCGTGCAGTCGGCCTGCTTAGACCGACATCGGGTTCGGCTTGTTGGGGTCGAGGTTGTACTTCTTGATGGCTTCGGCCACCTTGTCGCGACCGATGGCACCTTCGTCAGCCAGCGCCTTCAGTGCAGCCAGCGTCACCCAGTGACGATCCACCTCGAAGAAGTGACGCAGCTTCTCGCGGGTGTCCGAGCGGCCAAAACCATCGGTGCCCAGCACCACGAAACGGCGCGGCACGAAGGGACGGATCTGGTCGACAAAGGCGCGCACGTAATCGGTCGAGGCGATCACAGGGCCGCGCACCGACTTGAGGCTCTTGGTCACGTGCGACTCGCGTTGCGGCTCGGTCGGGTGCAGCAGGTTCCAACGCTCCACGTCGTGGCCGTCGCGGGCCAGTTCGGTAAAGCTCGGGCAGCCCCACAGGTCCGACTCCACGCCCCAGTCCTTCTTGAGCAGGTCGGCAGCGGCGATCACCTCGCGGAAGATCGTGCCCGAACCCAGCAGCTGCACGCGCGGCGCATTGCTGTTTTCCACGCCCTTCTTGAACTGGTACATGCCCTTGACGATGTCGCCCTCTACGCCAGCCGGCATTTCCGGATGCTCGTAGTTCTCGTTCATCACCGTCAGGTAGTAGTAGACGTCTTCCTGCTCGGCGTACATGCGGCGCAGGCCGTCCTGCATGATCACCGCCAGCTCGTACTGGAAGGTCGGGTCATACGAGATGCAGTTCGGGATCACGGCATGGAACACATGCGAGTGGCCGTCTTCGTGCTGCAGGCCTTCGCCGTTGAGCGTGGTGCGGCCCGAGGTGCCGCCCAGCAGGAAGCCGCGCGAGCGCATGTCGGCGGCCGCCCAGCACAGGTCGCCGATACGCTGGATGCCGAACATCGAGTAATAGATGTAGAACGGGATCATCTGGATGCCGTGCGTCGAGTACGACGTGGCGGCGGCGATCCAGTCGCACATGGCGCCGGCTTCATTGATGCCTTCCTGCAGCACCTGGCCAGTCTGCGATTCCTTGTAGAACATCAGCTGGTCGTGGTCTTCCGGCACGTACTTCTGGCCTTGCTGGTTCCAGATGCCAATCTGGCGGAACAGGCCTTCCATGCCGAAGGTGCGCGACTCGTCGGGCACGATGGGCACCACGTGCTTGCCGATCTGCTTGTCCTTGAGCAGCGTGTTCAGGATCCGTACGAAGGCCATGGTGGTGGACACTTCACGGCCTTCGCTGGTGGCCTTGAGCAGCGCGTCGAAGGCGGACAGCTCAGGCACCTTCAGGGCTTCTGCCTTCTGGCGGCGGGCCGGCAGGTAGCCGCCCAGGTCCATGCGGCGGGCGCGCATGTATTCCAGTTCCTTCGAGCCTTCCTCGAAGGTGATGTACGGCACTTCCTCGATCTTGTCGTCGGAGACCGGGATGTTGAACTGGTCGCGGAAGCGGCGGATCGCGTCCACCGGCATCTTCTTTTGCTGGTGGCTGATATTCATGGCCTGGCCCGCGTCGCCCATGCCATAGCCCTTGATGGTCTTGGCCAGGATCAGCGTGGGCTGACCCTTATGCTCGTTGGCGGCGCTGTAGGCGGCATAGATCTTGTGCGGATCATGGCCGCCGCGGTTCAGGCGCCAGATGTCCTCGTCGGACCAGTCGGCCACCATCGCCTTGAGCTCAGGGGTATTGAAGAAATGCTCGCGCACGTAGGCGCCATCCTTGGCCTTGAAGGTCTGGTACTCGCCGTCCACGCAATCCATCATGCGCTTCATCAGCAGGCCCTTGTGGTCGCGTGCCAGCAACTGGTCCCAGCGGCTGCCCCACACCACCTTGATCACGTTCCAGCCGGCGCCGCGGAACTCGGACTCGAGTTCCTGGATGATCTTGCCATTGCCGCGCACCGGACCATCCAGGCGCTGCAGGTTGCAGTTGATCACGAACACCAGGTTGTCCAGCTTCTCGCGCCCGGCCATGCCGATCGCGCCCAGCGATTCCGGCTCGTCGGTCTCGCCGTCGCCCAGGAACGCCCAGACCTTGCGGCCTTCGGTCTGCACCAGGCCGCGGCTGTGCAGGTACTTCATGAAGCGGGCCTGGTAGATGGCCATGATCGGGCCCAGGCCCATCGACACCGTCGGGAACTGCCAGAAGTCCGGCATCAGCCACGGGTGTGGGTAGGACGAGATGCCCTTGCCGTCGACTTCCTGGCGGAAGCTGTCGAGTTGTTCCGTGCTCAGGCGGCCGAGCAGGAAGGCGCGCGAATACACGCCCGGGGCCGAGTGGCCCTGCACGAACACCAGATCGCCGCCGTGTTTCTCGGACGGGGCGTGCCAGAAGTGGTTGTAGCCGACGTCATACAGCGTGGCGGCCGAGGCAAACGAGGAAATATGGCCGCCAACGTTGGTGTGCTTGTTGGCGCGCAGCACCATCGCCATGGCGTTCCAGCGGGTGTACGAGCGGATGCGGTGCTCGATGTCCTGGTCGCCGGGAATGCGGGCCTGCTGCTCCACCGGGATGGTGTTGATGTACTGCGTCTCAGCGTGGAACGGCTGGGTGACGCCATTCACGCGTGCGTATTCGATCTGCTTGTCGATCAGGAAGGCGGCCCTGTCGGTGCCTTCGGCGGCGATCACGCCCTGCAGGGCATCAAGCCACTCGTGGGTTTCCTGGGGATCGGCGTCGTTGGCGCTGCTTGCGCCGAGGATCTGCTCTGGTACAGCTGACATGACTGTCTCCTGGTGAATTCCTGCCTCGGTGCCCCCTGATTCTTGTGGTGGGAGCCCCGGCCTGACGGTGTGACTACGGTACGGCGCGCGGGCCGCGAGTGTCTTCGCACGGTCCTTCGCTAGCGCCTCACCCGGGCTTGCCAGCGAGGCTGGCAGGACCGGACGCAGCACTGCCGTCCGCACTTTTCGGTCGGACCGATTCTATGGAAGCACATTGGGCAAGACAAGCCCAATTTTCAAATTGCGATATGGTTTCTTACAATATGAAATATTGCGGCAGCGCACCACAAAACTGCGCCAGCCCTTGCCGCCAAACGCCATTCACCCGCCGCGCCTTCGACAGGAATGCCGCAGCGCCGCATTGGCGCTTACCCCAAGCGACGGGGCGCCGCAATCCCGCTACACTGGTCGGTCAGTCGTCAATCCCACCATGCCGTCCCTCAAAGATTTCTTTTCCCACCTCCGCGCCGCAGTCGTCCCTCCCTCCGCTTCCGGCTCCGCCAAGGCGAGCGGCAGCGACCCTACGCTGGTCGCCCCGCCCAACCCGCTGACGCCCCTCGATACGCTTGGCCACGTGGACGAGCCCGCCGCCGTCAACGGGCCGCCGCGCGGATTGTGGTGGCTGCGCTGGCGCAACCTGGTGGCGACCAGCTGGTTCATGTTCATCCCGCTGGTGGCAATCGTGCTGTTCACGGTGGCGATGGGCGTGATCCTGTGGTCGCTCCATGAAACCGAGCGCCAGCAGCAACGCGACGCGCTTTATCGCGACGCGGCCTGGGCCCAGCAGCGCGTGCGCCTGTCCCTGCTGAGCAACCAGGACCAGCTGGCCTCGCTGGCGCGCGACATCGCCGCCGCCCAGCTGGACCAGGGCGCCTACCGCACCGCCGCGCAGGAAATCCTGCGCGAGAACCCGGAAATCGTCTTCGTCAACTGGCTGGACGCGACCCGGCGCGGGCGCTGGTCGCTGCCGTCCACCTCCGAATTCGCCAGCCGGCTGCGCGAAACCCAGGACCAGCCGCTGGAGCCCGAGGTGCTCGATACCTTCGACGCCGCCCGCGAAACCCAGCGCGTGGTGTACTCGCGCCCGCTGGTCAACGACCGCGGCGACAGCTTCATGCTGATGGAGGTGCCGATCGTGCGGGACAACGAGTTCCTCGGCACCCTGGGCGCGCTCTACTCCATCAACGGCATCCTGACCCACCTGCTGCCGCCGGAGCTGACCGAGCGCTACCGCTTCTCGCTGATCGACAAGAACAACCAGATCCGCGCCAGCACTTCGTTGCGGCCGGTGCCGGGCAACGCGCTGTCCTACGAGGTGTTGCTGGACCCGCCGGGGCACTCGCTGTCGCTGCGCGCCGACGCCTACCCGCCCGCCTCCAACCTGCCCAACAACATGCTGCTGTGGCTAGTGGTGGGGCTGTCGTGCTTCCTGTTGTGGAGCCTGTGGAGCATGTGGCGCCACACCAGCCGGCGCTCCGAGGCGCAGCGCGCCCTGCTGGCCGAGACGTCATTTCGCCGCGCGATGGAAAACTCGATGCTGATCGGGTTGCGTGCGCTCGACCTGAACGGCCGCATCACCTACGTCAATCCTGCCTTCTGCCGCATGACCGGCTGGCAGGACAGCGACCTGGTCGGCCGCGTGCCGCCCTTCCCCTACTGGCCGCCCAACGACCATCAGGAGATGCAAAAGCAGATCGACCTGACGCTGCAGGGCAAGTCCCCGGCCAGCGGCTATGAGATGCGCGCCATGCGGCGCGACGGCAGCAGCTTCTACGCCCGCATGTATGTCTCGCCGCTGGTGGACAGCCGCGGCAGGCACACCGGCTGGATGGCCTCGATGACAGACATCACCGAGCCCAAGCGCGCCCGCGAGGAACTCGCCGCCGCCCACGACCGCTTCACCACGGTGCTGGAGAGCCTGGACGCCGCGGTGTCCGTGCTGGCCACCGACAAGCCCGAATTGCTGTTCGCCAACCGCTACTACCGTCAGCTGTTCGGCTGGGAAGCCGAGGGCCACCTGAAGCTGGCCGGCGGCGAAGTCGACAAGGAGCAGGTCTCCAGCGACGCCACCGACTTCGTCGACGCCTACGCCGGCCTGCCTGCCTCGGAGCTGATGCCCTACTCCTCGGACGCGCGGGAAGTCTTCGTTCCCGACATGCAGAAATGGTTCGAAGTGCGCCGCCGCTACATTCAGTGGGTCGACGGCCACCTGGCGCAGATGCAGATCGCCACCGACATCACGGTGCGCAAGGCCGCCGAGGAAATGGCGCGCCAGCATGAGGAACGGCTGCAGTTCACCAGCCGCCTGACCACCATGGGCGAGATGGCGTCGTCGCTCGCGCATGAGCTGAACCAGCCGCTGGCGGCAATCAACAACTACTGCATGGGCGCGGTGGCCCGGCTGCGCTCCGGGCGCAGCACCGCCGAGGACCTGATCCCGATCCTGGAAAAGACCTCCGCGCAGGCCGTGCGCGCCGGCACCATCATCAGCCGCATCCGGGGCTTCGTGAAACGCAGCCAGCCCCAGCGCCGCGAAGCCGCGCTGCATGACATAGTGGCCGACGCGGTCGGGCTGGCCGACCTGGAGGCCACCCGCCGCCGCGTCACCATCCTGACCCGGCTGCCGGCGCCGCCGGTGGTGCTGTTCGTCGATCCGGTGCTGATCGAGCAGGTGCTGGTCAACCTGCTCAAGAACGCCGTCGAGGCCATGGCCGGGCTGCCCGCGCTGCGCGCCACCGGCGTGGTGCGCCTGCACGCGCGCATCGAGCCGGGCGAGATCGGCCCGAACATGCGCATCGACGTGATCGACCAGGGCCCCGGCGTTGACGAGGCCACGAAGGAACGCCTGTTTGAACCGTTCTTCAGCACCAAGTCCGACGGCATGGGCATGGGGCTGAATATCTGCCGCTCCATCATCGAGTCCCACCAGGGGCGCCTGTGGGTGGAGAACAATGCTGACGGCATCGGCTGCACGTTCAAGATCATGCTGCCGCTGCAGCCGGCACTGATCGACCAATAATCGGCCAACACGACGCCGAGCGGGCCGCGCGGCATTGACAAGACAGGATCAGGCGCGCCAGGGCCGCCCCTGTCGCTTGCCGCCCGGCCCGGTTACACTTGGCGGCAAATGACTTTGATGTCCCAGGAGACTTCATGACCGTAACGCCAAACCCCACCTCCCACCGCGGCGAGACCGTCTTCATCGTCGACGACGATGAAGCCATGCGCGACTCGCTGACCTGGCTGCTGGAGGGCAATGGCTACCAGGTTCGCAGCTTTACCAGCGCCGAACAGTTCCTTTCCGCCTACGACTCGGGCCAGGTCTCCTGCCTGATCCTGGACGTGCGGATGCCGGGCATGAGCGGGCCCGAGCTGCAGGAACGCATGATCGCGGAAAACATCAATATCCCGATCGTCTTCATCACCGGCCACGGCGATGTGCCGATGGCAGTCTCCACCATGAAGAAGGGCGCAATCGACTTCATCGAAAAGCCGTTCGATGAGTCCGAACTGCGATCGCTGGTGGAGCGCATGCTGCAAAAGGCCCGCACCGACCATTCCGCCGCCCGCGAGCAGCGCGCCGCCAAGGACCTGCTGGGCAAGCTCACCACGCGCGAGCAGCAGGTGCTGGAGCGCATCGTGGCCGGCCGGCTGAACAAGCAGATTGCCGACGACCTGGGCATTTCCATCAAGACCGTGGAGGCGCACCGCGCCAACATCATGGAAAAGCTCAACGTCAACACCGTGGCCGACCTGCTTCGCCTGGCCCTGTCCAAAAACAGCTGAAGCAATAGCTGAAACAGCCTGGCCAGCACCGAAGCCCCCCGCCGAGCTTGCGGGGGGTGTCAGCTCAACGCCCTAAGTACTCCTCGTCGCGAAAGGTCACGACCCATTGCGGCTTGTAGACCACGAATACCGCCACCAGCATGCCCGTGAGAAAGGCTTCGCCAAACGCCAGGATCAGCACGGCGGTCAGCGTATCGGGTAGCGACAGCACGCCATCGCCCACGCTGTAGCTACGCCAGACCGCGCGCGCCGCCCCCGCGCCCAGGGCGGCCAGCCCGGCGGCAAAGTAGCCATGGCCGAGGATGAACACAAAGGGATGGCGCGGCAGCAGCCGGCGCATGGCCCCCTGCAGCGCGGCCGACAGCAAGGCCGGCAACAACCCCATCCAGACATAGCGCGGCCACGGCGCCGCCCAGTCCAGCCGGGCCCAGGTGTCGCCAGCCAGGTAGCCCAGCCCCAGGAACGACACCAGATCCACCACGAACAGCGACAGCAAGGCCAGCGGCAGCCCGAACAGGGTCACCATCAGGGTGGCGCCGAACAGCTGGATCGCCAGCCCGCCGGGCAACGTCGCGCGGACCGTCCATAGCAGCGCCAGCAACACCAGTGCGCCCAGCCAGCCATGCTGCAAATCGTCGCGCCTGAGCAGCTGCCAAGGCCGGCGGCTTAGCGCCCAGGCCATGGCGGCCAGGCTGAGCACGATGAGGACGGCATGCTCGGCCGCCGCGGCGGTGGCAAAAGGGGTCAGGGCATCCATGCAGCCATGCTACCAGCGCCCTACTCTCCTGCGCCCCGGGTTGCGTCAACCTTTATAATTCCGCTTTGACCACCTCCAGCTCTCCAGCGCCCATCCCCATGCCAGCCCAACTCATCGACGGCAACGCCCTTGCCAAGCAACTCCGTACCGAAGCCGCCCAGCGCGCCGCCCGCCTGACCGAACGCGGCCACCGGCCCGGCCTGGCCGTGGTCCTGGTGGGCGAAGACCCGGCAAGCCAGGTCTATGTGCGCAACAAGGTCAAGGCCTGCGACGACAATGGTTTTCATTCCTCGCTCGACCGCTACCCCGCCGACCTGTCCGAGGCCGACCTGCTGGCCCGCATCGACGCCCTGAACCGCGACCCGCACATCCACGGCATCCTGGTGCAGTTGCCGCTGCCCAAGCATATCGACAGCCACAAAGTGCTCGAAGCGATCGCCCCGGAAAAAGACGTGGACGGCTTCCACGTGGCCAATGCCGGTGCCCTGATGACCGGTGCCCCGCTGTTCCGCCCGTGCACGCCCTATGGCTGCATGAAAATGCTGGAATCGGTCGATTTCCCGCTGCGCGGCGC
Organism: Cupriavidus sp. UME77; assembly: GCF_014170355.1. Classification (NCBI taxonomy): domain Bacteria; kingdom Pseudomonadati; phylum Pseudomonadota; class Betaproteobacteria; order Burkholderiales; family Burkholderiaceae; genus Cupriavidus; species Cupriavidus sp. UME77. Next base: position 62,262 of record NZ_LZZU01000010.1, on the reverse strand, counting down.
CCGCGCGGTGGTGGTCGGCGCCTCCAACATCGTCGGCAAGCCGATGGCGATGCTGCTGCTGCAGGCAGGCGCCACCGTCACCATCTGCAACAGCAAGACGCGCGACCTGGGCGCCCATACCCGCGACGCGGACGTGATCGTGGCCGCCGTGGGCCGGCGCAACATCATCACCACTGACATGGTCAAGCCCGGCGCAGCCGTGATCGACGTGGGCATGAACCGCGACGACAATGGCAAGCTGTGCGGCGATGTCGACTTCAACGGCGTCAAGGAAGTCGCCGGCTACATCACCCCTGTGCCGGGCGGCGTTGGCCCGATGACCATTACGATGCTGCTGATCAATACGCTGGAAGCCGCCGAGCGCGCGGCCGGCTGAACATCGTATCGGTCTGCCACGGACAGTGCCGACGCCGTGCGCGCCGGGTACTGCCTGGCACTGGAAATCCTGCCGCCCCGCCCCAATGTGCGGGGCATTGCCCTTACAGGCCCTGCCAAGAGAGACGTCATGGATCAAGCCGCCAACCAAGCCAACGCTGCAAATCACGCAAACGGCGACAATCCGCTGCTGGATTTCACCGACCTGCCGCGTTTCTCCGAGATCCGCCCCGAGCACATCGGCCCGGCGCTGGACGTGCTGCTGGCGACCGCGCAAGCCGCCGTCGACCGCGCCGAGGACCCGGCCACCGAAGCCACCTGGGCCAATGCCGTGCAAGCGCTGGAAGCCGCCACCGAGCCGCTGGGACGCGCCTGGGGCGTGGTGGGCCACCTGAGTGCGGTGGCGGATACGCCGCCCTTGCGCCAGGCGCATAGCGACAACCTGCCGCGCATGACCGAGTTCTGGTCGTCGCTGGGCCAGAGCCTGGCGCTCTATGACAAGTACAAGGCCATCGCCGCGAGCCCCGAATTCGCCACCATGAGCACGGCTCGGCGCCAATTGATGGAAAACGAGTTGCGCGGTTTCCGCCTGGGCGGCGCCGAACTGCCCGAAGACAAGAAGCCCCGCTTTGCCGCGATCCAGGAACAGCAGGCCCAGTTGTCCAAGGCCTTCTCCGACCACGTGCTCGATGCCACCAATGCCTACGCGCTGCTGATCGAGGACGAAAGCCGCCTGAGCGGCATCCCGGAAGACGCACTGGAGGCCGCGCGCCATGCCGCTGAAAAAGACGGCAAGCCGGGCTGGAAATTCACCCTGCACTTCCCCTCCTACTTCCCGGTGCTGCAATACGCGGACGACCGCGCGTTGCGCCAGACCATGTACGAGGCCAGCGTCACCCGCGCCTCGGAACTGGCCGAGCAGTACGGCCAGGGCAAGGCCGAGTGGGACAACACGGCCAATATGCGCGAGCAGCTCGCGCTGCGCCGCGAAGAAGCGCAGTTGCTCGGCTACGCCTCCTTCGGCGAGGTCTCGCTGGTGCCCAAGATGGCGCAATCCCCGGCCGAAGTGCTGCGCTTCCTGGACGAACTGGCCGCCAAGGCGCGTCCGTATGCCGAGAAGGACTGGGCAGAGCTCAAGGCATTCGCCGCAAGCGAGCTGGGCCTGAGCGACCTCTCGCCCTGGGACGTAGCCTACGCGTCGGAAAAGCTGCGCGAGCGGCGCTACGCCTTCTCCGAGCAGGAGGTAAAGCAATACTTCCCCGAGCCGCAGGTGCTCAAGGGCTTGTTCGGCGTGGTGGAGAAGCTGTTCTCGGTGCGCATCGAAGCCGACCAGGCCCAGACGTGGCACGAAGACGCGCGCTTCTTCCGCGTCGTTTCGCCCGAGGGCGAGCTGCTGGCGCAGTTCTACATCGACCTTTACGCCCGCGAAGGCAAGCGCGGCGGCGCGTGGATGGATGACGCCCGAGGCCGCAAGCTGCTGGATGGCGGCCGCGTGCAAACCCCGGTGGCCTACCTGACCTGCAACTTCACGGCGCCGGTGGGTGGCAAGCCCGCTGTCTTCACCCACGACGAAGTGATCACGCTGTTCCACGAGTTCGGCCACGGCCTGCACCATATGCTCACCCAGGTGGGCGAGCTGGGCGTGTCCGGCATCAATGGCGTGGAATGGGATGCCGTCGAGCTGCCCTCGCAGTTCATGGAGAACTTCTGCTGGGAGTACGAGGTGCTGGCCGACATGACCGCGCACGTCGACACCGGCGAGCCGCTGCCGCGCGAGCTGTTCGAGCGCATGCTGGCCGCGAAGAACTTCCAGAACGGCATGATGACGCTGCGCCAGATCGTGTTCTCGTCGTTCGACATGCACCTGCACACCAGCTTCGACCCCGCGGGCGAGAAGTCCGTGCTGGCGCTGTCCAGGGAGATCAACGATCGTGCCCATGTGGTGCCGCAGCACCCGCTGTCGCGCTGGCCGAACACCTTCAGCCATATCTTCGCCGGCGGCTATGCGGCGGGCTACTACAGCTACAAGTGGGCCGAAGTGCTGTCCGCCGACGTCTACGCGGCCTTCGAGGAAGCCGCGAAGCTCTCCGGCACCGTGCTCGACGCCGAGACCGGCGCACGCTACCGCAGGGAAATCCTGTCGGTGGGCGGCAGCCGACCAGCCATGGAATCGTTCACCGCGTTCCGCGGCCGCGCGCCGCAGATCGACGCACTGTTGCGGCACGGCGGCATGGCGGTGGCTTAACGCCGCACGTCGTCAATAGAAGAATAGAAAAGGTTAAGCGGCTCGGTCTGGGCCGCTTTTTTCATGGCGGCTCGCACGTGCAATGCAGGCGGTCGACAGCAACGCGCAGCCTGCGCTCACCGCAATCGCCACCGAGTAGCTGCCGTAGGCATCGAAGAGCCAGCCGGCCAGGCTGCCGCCCGCCATCGCCGCAATGCCCACCGCGACATACAGCGCACCCAGGATCGCCCCGAGGTTGGCCGTGCCGAACCATGTCGCGGCCAGCGCCGGGTACAAGGAAATGCAACCGCCGTTAGCCGCGCCAAACAGGACGGCAAACAGCGCCAGCGCCGGGAAGCTCGTGGCCTCAAGCCACACGCCGTTGAGCAGCGCGAGCATCAGCGTCAGGCACATGAGCAGCCGCCCTGGACCCAGCCTGTCGCCGAGCCCGCCCAGCAACAGGCGCCCCAGGATATTGCCGGCACCCACCAGCCCGATCAGCAGATTCCCGGCCGTGGACGACAAACCGTGCTGCCGCGCGTACGGATGGATATGGACCAGCGCAGCGAACAGGCCAACCGAGCCCAGCAGGATGGCGCCGAAGTACCACCAGAATCGCCCGCCGCGCACGGCTTGCGCCAGGCTGAGCCCGGTTGGCGGGGGCAAATGGGCTGCGCCAGGCGCCGCAGGCGCGCCATCGGGATACAGGCCGGCCTCTTCCGGGCGCCCCTTTAGCAGCGTTGCCATTGCCAACCCGACCACGGCGATGGCCAGCGCGAAGCAGCGCATTGTCGCCTGCCAGCTCATATGCTCCATCAGCAGGCCCGCCACCACCGGTCCGATGAACGTGCCAAGCCCGGTGCCCGCCAACGCAAGACCCGACGCCCGGCTGCGGTGCCTGACGAACCAGCGCTGCACCGCCGTCACCGCTGGCACGTAGACCAGGCCTACACCCAGGCCCACCAGCGAGCAGAAGGCGACCAGGAACCCCGCCAGCGAATCCGTGACGATGCTGGCGATGGCAAACCCCAGCGCCAGCGAGACAATGCCCATTGCAATGACCCGGCGGGTGGAGATCCGGTCGGCCAGGGACCCGGAGAATACGCCCACCACGTAGTAAATCAGCGCGGTAAACGAGAACACGGAAGCCGCCGACGAACTCCCCACCCCGAAGCCTTCCTGGATGCTCGCGAAAAATGCGCCAAACGAGTAGGCGGCGCCAAATATCAGCGCCAGCAGCACGTGTGTCGCGCCAACCACATACCAGCCCGGGAATATGTTCATCCCCGCGTTTGCCCTTGCGCTCACCTTTGCCATGTTGTCTCCGGTCACCCTCTCGCCTGTCCACACACGCCTCCAGCATCCTGGAATCGTCGATTGCGACACATATTCTTGTATATACAAGATAAGACAACAAATCAACGAGTCGGGATTACCCTGAGCAGGGCCAAACCCACAGCCAAAACCCGCCCCCTTTCTCCTGGCGCATGCCGGCCTTGAATTTGGAGAATCGCTGCCAATGGAAATTGGCTAGACAAGCGCGGTCAAGTAAACTGCGTGCCATGACCTACCTGCCACCCGCCGCCGCCTACGCGCACATCAAGAACTACCTGAAGGACGGACTCAGCGCCGGACGCTGGCCACCCGGCACGCTGATGCCATCGGAATCCGAGCTGGTCAGCCAGTTCCGCGTCAGCCGCATGACCGCCAACCGGGCGGTACGGGAACTGCAGGCCGAAGGCCTGGTGGAGCGCGTGCAGGGCGTTGGCACGTTCGCCACCCAGCCCTATCGCGCATCGTCCACGCTGACCATCCGCGACCTGCACGACGAGATCACTGAGCGGGGCCACCGCCACCGCTCCGACGTGCACATGGCGCGCGCCGAAGTCGTCACCGAGGCATTGGCGCCGCGCATCGGGCTGCCCGTCGGCAGCAAGGTCTTCCACACCTTGATCGTGCATAGCGAGAACGGCGTGCCGCTGCTGTGCGAGGATCGCTACGTCAACCCCGCCCGTGCGCCTGACTATCTCGACGTGGATTTCACCAAGACCACGCCCACCAATTACCTGCTGACCGTGGCACCGCTATGGGAGGCGCAATACTCCATCGAGGCGCAGTTGCCCACCGAGCAGGAGGCCGAGCTGCTGGGCGTCAAGCCAAGCGAGCCCTGCCTGATCGTGATCCGCCGCACCGAAAGCCAGGGCTCGCCGATCACGCTGGCGCGGCTGGTCCATCCGGGATCGCGCTACACCATCGAGGGCTCGTTCAAGCCATAGGGCCGCCCGGCCTGCTCCTGAAGGAAACACCATCCATGCCTGACATCGCCGCGCTTTGCCTGCGTGAAGTCGCCGACACCCATGTGCTGATCGAGCAATGGCTGTCGAACCCCGCTTGCCCCGAAGCCGTACTGGAGACGCTGCTGAAACGGTTTGGTCCGGACTTCAGCATGATCTCGCCAACCGGTGCGCGTATGGAGGCAGGCGGCTTTCCCGCGTTGTTCGCACGACTGCGCGGCGCCCGGCCCGGGCTGCAAATCAGGATTGATGAGTTGACGCTTTTGCATGAGGACGCGCGCTCGGCCACGGTCAGCTACCGGGAGACGCAGGCCTGGAGCGCGGGCGCCTCCGAGCGGCGTGCCTCGGCGCTGTTCGTGATAGGGAAAGATGCGCGTGTCACGTGGCGACACTTGCATGAGACCTGGGCCTGAGGGCGCCTGCCTCTGGAAGTGCCTGTGGCCCCGGCGGTCGTTCATAATGTGCGGGCAAACCAGGGGGACACCGGGACGAATTCCAGTGTCGCCCAGGCAACCGTCAATCAATAAGCCATTTGAACATGAGAATCGCAACCTGGAACGTCAACTCGCTCAAGGTCCGGCTACCGCAGGTACTGGACTGGTTGATCGAGCAGGAAAAGGCCGATACGCCGATCGATGCCCTGTGCCTGCAGGAGCTGAAGATGCCCGACGACAAGTACCCGCTGGCCGAACTGGAAAGCGCGGGCTTCCACAGTGTGTTCACCGGCCAGAAGACATACAACGGCGTGGCGATCCTGGCGCGCAACGCCACCATGGCGACGCCCACCGACGTGGTGCGCAATATCCCTGGCTTCGACGACCCCCAGCAGCGCGTGGTAGCGGCGACCTATGGCGACGTGCGCCTGGTGTGCGCGTACTTCCCCAACGGGCAGGCGCCGGACTCCGACAAGTTCACCTACAAGCTCGGCTGGCTGCAGGCAATCACCGCGTGGCTGCAGGAGGAAATGGTGAAGTACCCGAAGCTGGCGCTGCTGGGCGACTTCAATATCGCGCCCGAAGACCAGGATGTGCACGATCCCAAGAAGTGGGAAGGGCAGAATCTGGTGTCGCCGCCGGAGCGCGATGCGTTCCGGGCGCTGGAGGCACTTGGGCTGACCGACGCATTCCGCATGTTCGAGCAGCCGGAGAAGAGCTTCTCCTGGTGGGACTACCGCATGTTTGCGTTCCGCCGCAACGCCGGCCTGCGCATCGACCACATCCTGCTGTCGCCGGCCCTGCGCGAGGCGTGCAGCGCCTGCGTGATCGATCGCGTGCCGCGCACCTGGGAGCAGCCCTCGGACCACACGCCGGTGGTGGCCACGCTCGACCTGGGCTGAGGCGTTGCGCCAAGGCGCCGGCCACGAGGCCGGCGGCCGGCATATCCGGGTAGCCACCGGCTCGCGTCCGGGCGTCTGCACGGCTACACTTGCGGGCATGAAACCGGCTACCTTCCGCCACCGCAACCTCCCCCACCTGCTGCTGCAAGCCCGTGAAACGCTGATGGCGGGCTTCCGGCCCATCCTGCGTCAGCATGGCATGACCGAGCAGCAATGGCGCGTGGTGCGCACCCTCAACGAGCAAGGCGAGATGGAGCCTAACCAGCTCGCCGATGCCTGCCTGATCCTGAGCCCGAGCCTTACCCGCATGCTGTCGAGCATGGAGGAAGCTGGCCTGATCCTGCGCTCGCGCTCCACCACGGACCAGCGCCGCCAGTTGATCTCGCTGACCGACAAATGCCGTGCCCTGATCGCCGAGATGGAGCCGCTGATCGACCGCCGCTATGAGCAGCTCGAGCAGATGATCGGCGCAGAGCGGCTGGGCAAGGTCTATGGCGCGATCGACGAATTGCTGGTGAGCCTCAGCGAACGAGACCCGCAAGCATGACCGCTCCGGCTGTGCAGGGCACGACCGGCCGGATGCTCGGGCGCCTGTTGCCGGCATGGCGTCACAGCGTGAGCCGCGCCTCCTTGCGTGCGGACCTGGTTGCGGGCCTGCTTGGCGCGGTGCTGGTACTGCCGCAGGGCGTGGCCTTCGCCACGCTTGCCGGCTTGCCGCCGCAATACGGTATCTACGCGGCCGTGATTCCCTGCATCGTGGCGGCCTTGTTCGGTTCCAGCTGGCATGTGATGTCCGGCCCGACCAACGCCAACTCGCTGGCGCTGTTCGCCATGCTGAGCCCGGTGGCATTTGCCGGCAGTCCCGAATACATCAACCTGGCGCTCGCCGTCACCATCATGGTTGGCTTGCTGCAGCTTGCCGTGGGCACCTTGCGCCTTGGCACGCTGGCCAACTTCATCTCGCCCTCGGTGCTGCTTGGCTTCACCTGCGGCGCGGCGACGCTGATCGGCCTCTATGCGCTCAAGGACCTGTTTGGGCTGGCCGTGCCGACGGGCACGAGCGCCTTCGGCGTGGTGCGCTTTCTGCTGGACAACGCCGACGGCATCAACTGGAGCGCGTTCACGGTAGCGGCGATCACGCTGGCGGTGACCGTAGCGGTGAAGCGCGTCTCGCGCCGTCTGCCCTTCATGCTGATCGGCCTGCTGGCGGGTTATGGCGTCGCCCTGCTGCTCAATGCGCCGGGCTGGAGCGCGGGCGCGCACCACGTCAACGTGGTCGGGCCGATCCCGTCGGCCATCCCGCCCTTCCACCTGCCGAATATTTCCTGGCAGGCGATCCCAGACCTGCTTGGCATCGCCGCCGCGCTGACCATCGTGGCACTCGGCCAGTCGATCTCGATCGCCAAGGCGGTGGCGCTGCGCTCGGGCCAGCATATCGATGCCAACCGCGAGTTCATCGGGCAGGGCCTGTCGAACATCGCAGGTGGTTTGTTCTCCGCCTATATCTCCTGCGGCTCGCTGAACCGCTCCATGCCTAACTACGAGGCCGGCGCGCAGACGCCGCTGGCCAGCATTTTCTCGGCCTTGCTGCTGGTGGTGCTGGTCACGGCCAGCGCCTCGCTGCTGGCGCAGATCCCGCTGGCCTCCATCGCCGCGATGTTGCTGCTGGTGGCCTGGGGCCTGTTCGATTTCGGCCGGCTGCGCCGCATCGCCAGCCTGAGCCGCACGGAATTCGCCATCGCCATCAGCACCTTTGTCGCCACGCTGGCCATCCGCCTGGAGATGGCGGTCTTGCTCGGCACCATCCTGTCACTGGTGGCCTATCTCTATCGCACCTCGCGGCCGGCGGTGCGCAGCCTGGTGCCAGACGCCGACGACCCCGACCGGCGCTTTACGCCGCTCGACGAACTGCAGCGCCCGCAGCCGGAATGCCCCCAGCTCAAGCTGTTGCGCATGGAAGGCGCGATCTACTTCGGCGCGGTCCAGTACGTGACGGACCGCTTGCACGAGGCACGCAACGCCCATCCCGGCCAGATCCATCTGCTGGCCATGACCAAGAGCATGAACTTCATCGACCTGGCCGGCGCGGAGATGTGGGAAAGCGAACTGAGCGAGCGGCGCGCCACCGGCGGCGACCTGTATTTCCATCGTCCGCGCACGCAGGTGCTGCAGACGTGGGACCAGACCGGCTTCGCGCTGAAGCTGGGCGAGGGGCACATCTTTTCCACCAAGCGGCAGGCGCTGCACACCATCATTGCGCGCCTCGATCCAGCGGGCTGCGCGCAATGCCAGGCACGCATCTTCGAAGAATGTGCTAGCCGCCCTGGCGGGCCGGGCTACCCGGCAAAACCGGCTTGAGCGCGATCAACGTGATCGGCACAATCGGCGCGATCGGGAAGATCAGTGATGAGCGCGGGGAATGAAAAAGAGAAACGCCGGCGGGAAACCGGCGTCAGGCGGCGAGAAGCCGCAATGACCTGAAGCGGTAGCCCGGGATCGGACCGATGACCGGCCCGGACTGGAATCCGCTTCAGAGCGGCGCCACATGGGCGCGCTTGACTACCACTGGCTGGGCAGCGCCCTGCTCGATCAGCACCACCGCGGCACGCTCGATGGTTTCACGTCCAGCGCGGAACGCCTCTTCCAGCGACAACACCTGGTCGGCACTGAAGCCTTCCCACAGCGCTTCACGGGTCACCACGCAAGTGACTGGTTGGCCGTCGACAACGGCGTGAAATAGCAAGCCTTCATTATTGATATCGTAACGCTCTTGCTCTTGGAACTTGATATCCATCGGTACAGCCCTCCATTGCAAGTGAAGAATCATCCTAACATGGGTCGGCCCGACTCGTCCGCAAAGGCCTACGCCCCGCTCACCCCAAGCAAGACTGCCGAAACCCCGGGTGAGTTCCCACGGCGTGAGTGCCTGACTTCGGTGCAAGGAGAAGGAACAAGGCTGCCCGGGCATTGCACGTACGACGGCGAAATCGCACACGGCATTTCCAGAGCACCCTCATGCAGGAAAAATTACGCAGGGTGTTTGACAAACTCAAAAACCATGATACAATCTTTTTCTTCGTTGGGGCGTTAGCTCAGTTGGTAGAGCAGCGGACTCTTAATCCGTAGGTCGAGTGTTCGAGTCACTCACGCCCCACCAGCGAATTCTAAAAGCCGGAAGCAGCAATGCTTCCGGCTTTTTCCATTGGCGCTCCACATCTGTCACCGCCCTTGCTACGGCCCCGGCGATTCATCCATTCATCCCTCGAAAAACACGCACAAAAAAAAGCCCGCGATCGATGGCGGGCTGGGGAAGGGTCAGGGGCGTTCAGGGAACGACCCGGGGCCTAGTGTGAATACATTACAGATATGCCGCGACCCCTCTCCAGAGGGGTCGCACGCGCGGCACATTCCATTGTTGCCTCAACCCTGCCTGGCGCGCTCGAACAGTTCACGCGCGAGCCCGCGATGCTGCGCAAGGACGCGCGGCAACTCCACCGTCTGCAACTCGCCATCGCGCACCACCACCTTGCCGTTGATCACGCTGGTGGCGACATTGCCCGGCGTGCAGAACACCAGCGCCGCCACCGGGTCGTGGCCTGCGCCGGCGTAGCCCACCTGCGCCATGTCGAAGGACACGAAATCGGCCGACATGCCAGGCGCCAGCGCGCCAATATCGTCGCGGCCCAGCACGCGCGCGCCGCCCAGCGTGGCGATCTCCAGCGCCTCGCGCGCGCTCATGGCGGCGGGCCCGTAGCCCACGCGCTGCAGCAGCATGGCCTGGCGCACCTCCCCCAGCATATGCGCGCCATCGTTCGACGCGCTGCCATCCACGCCCAGCCCGACCGGCACGCCGGCATCGCGCATTGTGCGCACCGGCGCAATGCCTGACGCCAGGCGCATATTCGAGCAAGGGCAATGGGCAACGCCGGTGCCCGTGCGGGCGAACAGCGCAATGCCTTCATCATCGAGCTTGACGCAGTGGGCATGCCACACGTCGGGGCCGACCCAGCCGAGTTCTTCGGCGTACTGGGCCGGCGTGAGGCCGAACTTCTCGCGCGAGTAGGCGATGTCGTTATCGTTCTCGGCCAGGTGGGTGTGCATCGACACGCCATAGTTGCGCGCCAGCAGCGCCGATTCGCGCATCAGGTCGCGCGAGACGGAGAACGGCGAACACGGCGCCACCACCACCCGCAGCATCGCGTGGCGCGAAGCATCGTGGTACTGCTCGATCAGTCGCTGGCTGTCCTTCAGGATGGCGTGCTCCTCCTCCACCACCGAATCGGGCGGCAGGCCACCCTTGCTGCGGCCCACGCTCATCGATCCGCGCGCGGCGTGAAAGCGCATGCCCATTGCCGCCGCGGCTTCAATGGAATCGTCCAGGCGCGAGCCATTGGGATACAGGTACAGGTGATCGCTGGTGGTGGTGCAGCCGGACAGCATCAACTCGGCCATCGCGGTACGGGTCGACACGTCGATCATTTCCGGCGTCAGGTGCGACCACAACATATAGAGGTTGGTAAGCCAGGTGAACAGCTCGGCGTCCTGCGCCGCCGGTACGGCGCGGGTCAGGCTCTGGTACATGTGGTGGTGCGTGTTGACCAGCCCGGGGATCACCACCTTGCCGCGCATATCGATCACCTCGGCACCGCCCTCGCCGATCAGACGGCGGTATTGCGGCGGCAGCTCGGCGGTGGCGCCCACCCATTCGATCACCGGGCCTTGCGCCACCAGTGCGCCACCCGGGATTTCGCGGCGTTGCGCATCCATGGTCACCAGGATGTCGGCATTGATAAGGATGAGGGGCATGGCGGGATCTTCAGGTTGGTGGCGAAAATACCCGGCACGTCATGCGGCCAGGCCCACACAGTCTAAGACGCCGGCAGGCCTTGGCAAAGCATCGATTTCCACCGACGGTGTGCACAAAAACAGCACAGCCAGGTGCAACTCCGCTAGCGCACGCCAGCAAACAACGCCACCAGGCCCTCGCCAATCCGCTCGGCCATCAGTTCCGCCGCGGCGCTCAGCGGATTGCGCGCACGCGCAACCAGCCGCAGTGTCTGGCACGGCAGCTGGCCATCGCGCAGCGGCACCCAGGCCAGCGCCCCGCGCTCCCGCTCCTCCAGCACGTCGAGCGGATTCAGGAAGGCGATGCCGGCGCCAAGCATGACCAGGCGGCGCATCAGCGCGGTCGAAGTGGTCTCGGTGACCGGCGACACCGCGACCGCGGCTCGCGCGAAGGCCTCATCGAGGATGGCGCGAATCGACATCGACGGCGCGGGCAGGATCAGCGGACAGGCCAGGCACTCGCTGAGCAGCGTCGACGGCTGCGCGGCCAGCGCATGCCCGGGCGCCACCACCGCGCCGATATGCCAGTCGTTGCTGGCCAGGATGCGGAAGGCGGCGATATCGGGAAGATCGTAGGCAAGACCGAGATCGGCATCGCCGCGCTCGACAGCGCTGACAATGTCGGCCACGGGCAGATCCAGCAGGCGCACGAGTATGCCCGGGTACTGCTGGCGAAAGGCATGCACCAGCGACGGCATCAGCGAGCCGGCGAGGCCGGCCGTGGTCGCCACGGTGACTTCACCCTGGCGCACGCCCTTCACGGCTTCGATTCGGCTGCGCAGCAATTCGTGCTCGCGCAGCGTCTGGCGCACGTGCGCCAGCACCATCTCGCCTAGCGGGGTCAGGCGCAGGCGTTTGTTGATGCGCTCGAACAACGGCGCGCCCAGCTCCGCCTCCAGGTCCAGGATCTGCCGGTTGATCGCGCTCGGCGCCACGTGCAGATGCAGCGCGGCCTGGCGGATCGATCCGCGGCTGACCACCTCGTCGAGGTAGCGCAGGACTCTGGCATGCATGACGGGCTCCGGACTCGGGCGTTGGATTCAGCGCGGCAGCGACATTGCGCGCCTGGGAAGACGAGCGCATTGTAGCCGCTGGCCAGGCGCACGAAATCCGAGTTGCGCTGACAGCCATTTCAGGCGGCATGGAGTACGCTGGCATCAGGTGCCGGCCGATGGCGACCGGCCCACCTCGATATCCTGTCAGCGCCCGGCGCTCCGACTTCCATGGCCACGAAAACAAGCAGCAAGAAGCCCGTCACGAAGCGCGGCGCAAAGCATGGCGGCGAACCCCGCCCGCCCGGCCCAGCAAAACGCCAGGAAGCGCTGATGCGGTGCCGGAACCTGAAGATGGCGCGCTCCGCCCACGCGTACGTGCGCGGCAACACGCGCAAGTACTACGAATGGCTGGAGGCCAAGCAACCGCACACCCTGCCCGAGGGCCCGGCGATCTGGATCTGCGGCGACTGTCATGCGGGCAACCTTGGTCCGATCGCCGATATCCAGGGCCGCGTCGACATCCAGATCCGCGATCTTGACCAGACCGTGATCGGCAACCCGGCGCACGACCTGATCCGCCTCGCGCTGTCGCTGGCCACCGCAGCGCGCGGCTCGGACCTGCCCGGCGTGATCACCGCGCGCATGCTGGAAAGCCTGGTGCTGGGCTACGAGAGCGCTTTCGATAATCCCGATGCCGCGGCAGGCCTGACTTCACGCCGGCCTGCCGCGGTACGTACCGTGATGCGCCTGGCCCTGGGGCGCAGATGGAAGCATCTCGCCCATGAACGGCTGCAGGACACCACGCCCTCCATTCCACTCGGCAAACGGTTCTGGCGCCTCGCCGCGGACGAGCGGCGCGCAATCGGTGCCCTCTTCGAGCGGCGCGAGATCGCCCACCTCGCCACGCTGCTGACCTCCCGCGACGACGGCGCGCGCGTGGAGGTAATGGACGCCGCTTACTGGGTCAAGGGCTGCAGCTCGCTGGGACGATTGCGTTTCGCCGTATTGCTGTCCGTTGGCAGCAATGACAGCCCCAGTCCCGAAATCTGCCTGATCGATATCAAAGAAGCGGTGAACGCTGCGGCGCCGGGCTACCCCAAGGTGAACATGCCGCGCGGCAATGGCGAGCGGGTCGTGGAAGGCGCCCGCCATCTCTCGCCGGCACTGGGCGATCGCATTCTTTCCGCGCAGCTGCTCGACAAAGCAGTCTTCATCCGCGAGTTGCTGCCGCAGGACCTGAAGCTGGAGATCGAGACGCTGTCACAGGAAGAAGCCAGCCGCGTAGCGAGGTACCTGGGTGAGGTGGTCGGCAACGCCCACGCGCGCCAGATGGACCTGGCCACCCAGCGCAGCTGGCTGGGCGAGCTGGCGCGCAATCGCTCCAAGCAGCTGGATGCGCCGTCCTGGCTATGGACCAGCGTGCTGGACCTGATCGCCAGCCATGAGGTCGGCTACCTCGAACACTGCCGCAAATTCGCGCTTGGGCCGGAGGCACATATCTAAAAACAAATTGCAAAACAGCTATTGCAAAGTCAAAAATCGTCATCTACAATCTTGGACTTCGTTGGGGCGTTAGCTCAGTTGGTAGAGCAGCGGACTCTTAATCCGTAGGTCGAGTGTTCGAGTCACTCACGCCCCACCAGCGAATTCTAAAAGCCGGAAGCAGCAATGCTTCCGGCTTTTTCCATTGGCGCGCCAAACCCCGCCGGATCTCTCCAGGGGGCGCGGCAACCTTGGGCCACCCTTCCCACGCAGCGACGCATACGCGGGTTGATACCAATTCCGCCAGCTACGCTTTCACGGTTGAATTGCGCCTGGAGCACAATGCGGAACATGGTTCCGCATCACGGAACCCATCCGACATCTCCAGCGTCCCGCGGCAAGCAGGAACGAGGGCAACAGCGCGACGCAGATCGCCGTGCCCCACCCCCCGCGCCCGCCCGGGCCGTCATTAGACCTAGAACCCTCGGGAGCCTCTCTTGAAAGCAGTATTGAATGTCGGCAGCGCAGCTTGCCTGGCCCTTCTTGGCCTGTGCCACAGCGCCTTTGCACAAACCTACCCGACCAAGCCAATCCGCCTGATCGTGCCGTTCGCCGCGGGTGGCACCACGGACATCGTGGGCCGCGCGGTGGCCGACGGCATCGGCCGTGAGCTTGGCCAGGTCGTGGTGGTGGAAAACCGCGGCGGTGGCGGCGGCGCAATCGGCGCCGACGCGCTGGCCAAATCCGCGCCCGATGGCTACACGCTGGGCGTTGCGACGGTCAGCACCATGGCGACCAACCCCGCCACCAATGCCCGCAACCCCTACGATCCGATCAAGGACTTCGCGCCCATTACCAATCTGGTCAATGTGCCGAACGTGCTCACGATCAACCCCAAGGTGCCGGCCAAGAACCTGCAGGAGTTCATCGCGCTGGTCAAGGCCAACCCCGGCAAGTACAGCTATGCGTCGGCAGGCAAAGGCAGCATCTCCCACCTCGACGGCGAACTGTTCAAGTTCCTGACCAAGACCGACATGGTCCACATTCCCTACCGTGGATCGGGCCCCGCCCTGAACGACACGCTGGCAGGCCAGGTCAGCGGCCAGTTCGACAACCTGCCCTCGTCCATGCCGCACATCCAGGCCGGCAAGCTGCGCGCCCTCGCGGTGGCGGCGCCCAAGCGCGTGGACGGCTTGCCCGATGTGCCGACCTTTGCCGAAGCCGGCATGAAGGACATGAACAACATGGCCTGGTACGGCCTGGTGGCACCTGCCGGCACGCCTGCCGCGATCATCGCCAAGGTGCATGACGCTGCCGTGAAGACCTTGCAGGACCCGAACGTGAAACGCCGCCTGGCGGAAAGCGGCGCCTACCCTGACGGCAACACGCCGCAGCAATACGCCGCGCAGATCAAGCGCGAGTTGGATATGCGCAAGAAGATCGCACGCGACCAGAACATTACCCTCGAGTAACCGGTAACCGGTAACGTCGCAACGGCCCGGCTGCCTTGCAGCCGGGCCTTGCCAGGGCTCGCGCCTTCGGCAATCCCGCCTCGCCCCTCCCTTTCCGCCTCCCCTGAAAACAACGCTTGCCTTGATCTGGCGCATAGCCGGCCAGGCCAATAAGCGGTTCAATACAGTGGGAAGAAAGATTAACTTCGCAGGGTCATCCCAAGTCGGTAGAGTCACCCTGGTCTGACGACCATATTTGCGGCCATGCCCCCTGCCCGTGGCCATTGCTCTCGAACTACCCAAGCTTTACTCACGAGGATGAAAATGCGCAACAAGACCGTACCCGCCCTGATCATCGCCGCCCTCACCGCCTTTGGCGGCGTGCAACTGGCGCACGCCCAGAAGAACTACACCGATGGCGGCGACCTTTATGGCGGCGCCCATACCAACAAGACGGACCCGAACAAGAGCGCCGCCAAGTCCGGCAAGTTCGATCCGTACACGGATGGCGCGAAGAAATCGACCAAGTCGAACCTGAACGCTTCCGGCACCAAGAAGAAGGCCGACCCCTACACGGACGGGGCAAAGGCCGGCAAGCCCGATCCATACACGGACGGCGCAAAGGCCGGCAAGTTCGATCCGTACACGGACGGCGCCAAGGCCAAGCAGTAAGCCGCGGCGGAAGCGGCAGGCGGCAGGCGGCAGGCAACAAGCAGGCCGTCTCGCCGGAAGGTGCGCCAGCGCACCTTCCGGGCTGCAGGGAACAGGCAAGATCAGCCAACGGGATCGCCACGGCAATGCCAAACGCCCGCTTGAAACGCCATCTGAGCCAGATGGCGCCGCATGTGGAAATGTGAGAGATATCCGAGAATGGATCCGGAAGGCTGCCTACAGCGTGAACCGTAGCGCAGCCTTACCCTTTCGCGATCCCGGACCTCTCCCTTTCGGAGACCATCATGCTAGACCTGCTGCTCCTAATGGCTTCTTCCCTGGTGCTGGCCGTGCTCATCTTCAAGGGATAAGGGATACCGAACAAGGGATGAAGGCCGCAAAGCAACAAGGAAGGCCCAAGCGCAAGCCGCTTCAGGCTGCGGCCAGGGCCGCCTTCGTGCCGCCCATCGTGCCTTCCTCGCGCAAGCGCACGTGCCAGGCCAGCGCCTCCTCGATGAGGTGCGGCGTATGCCCGCCGCGGCGCGTGGCGCGCGTCACGTAATCACGCAGCAACTCCCGATACAACGGATCCGCGCAGTTAGCGATGATCTGCTGCGCGCGCTCGCGCGGCGCCAGGCCGCGCAGATCGGCCAGGCCATGCTCGGTCACAATGATGTCGACATCATGCTCGGTGTGATCCACGTGGGACACCATCGGCACGATGCTGGAGATGGCGCCGGCCTTTGCCATCGACTTGGTGACGAACACCGACAAATGCGCATTGCGCGCGAAGTCTCCCGACCCGCCGATGCCGTTCATCATGTGCGTGCCGCCCACGTGCGTGGAGTTCACGTTGCCGTAGATATCGCACTCCAGCGCCGTGTTGATGGTGATCAGCCCGAGCCGGCGCAGTAACTCCGGATGGTTGCTGATCTCCTGCGGGCGCAGGATCACGCGCGCTTTGTATCGCTCCAGGTCTGCCAGGAAGCGCGCGTAGACGGCGCTGGTCAACGTCACCGATGACGCAGAGGCAAAGCGCAGCCGCCCGGCGTCCAGCAACTCGATCGTGCTGTCCTGAAGCACCTCCGAATACATCGTGAGATCGCGGAACGGGGAATCGACCAGGCCATGCAGCACGGCGTTGGCGATCGTGCCGATGCCGGCCTGCAGCGGCTGCAGCGAAGGCGCCAGCCGGCCTGAGCGCACTTCATGCGACAGGAAATCGTTCAGGTGCCCGGCGATCTGGCGCGTTTCCTGGTCGGGCGGCAACGCATTGGATGGGCTATCGTCCTTTTGCGTGATCACGATGGCGGCGATCTTCGCGGGGTCCACCGGAATAAAAGGCAAGCCGATGCGCTGATCCACCGAGACCAGCGGAATGGGCTGGCGATGTGGCCGCGCCGTCGGCAGGTAGATGTCGTGCAGGCCTTCGAGGCCGGCCGGCATGCTGAGGTTGATCTCGACGATCACCTTCTGCGCCAGCATCGCGAAGCTCGCGGAGTTGCCGACCGAAGTCGACGGCACGATGCCGCCGGATTCGGTGATCGCGACCGCCTCCACCACCGCCACGTCTACCGGCGCGATCTGGCGCCCGCGCAGTTGCTCCACGGTTTCCGACAGGTGCTGGTCGATGAACATCACCTCGCCCGCGTTGATCTTGCGCCGCAAGGTGGCATCCACCTGGAACGGCAGGCGCCGCGCCAGTACATTGGCCTCGGCCAGCATCTTGTCGGTGTCGTTGCCCAGCGAAGCGCCAGTCATCAGCGTGATGCGCAGCGGCTCGTGCGCCGCGCGCCTGGCCAGCGCTTGCGGCACCGCCTTGCAGTCGCCGGCGCGGGTGAAGCCGCTCATGCCTACGGTCATGCCGTCCCGGATCATCGCCGCCGCGGCCTCGGCCGGCATGACCTTGTCGAGCAGGCTGGCCAGCCGGATACGTTCCTTGTACATCTTATGTCTCCATGATGCCCGTCCCGGCCAGAAAGGCCGCGCCGCGCGCCGCGGCAAGGCCAGGTGCCCAGCTCGGCTCGCGCTTCCTACCGGCGGGTAAGGCGCAGACAGGCAGTGTAGCCACGCCAGGCACATTCCTGCGGCGATATAAAATCATGAAAACCAGTCGTAAATCTCATACATCGCAACGTCCGCGCCAGCCCGGAGCGGGCCAGGCCAGCCCGCGCACATTGTGCGCGGTGCCGCCCTTTATGCTCTACAGTAGTTAGCACGGTCATGCTGCCAGGAAGCAGGCAACACACGACGCGCGTCGCGCGGTGCCTGTGCCGGCAACGGACTGCCAAAACAGCCGTCTGGGGGAGACACCATGCTGGCGGAAAGCGAAGCGCGACAGGCCCAGTTGCTGGCCGACCTGATGCAGTTCGCCCAGGGCCGCCTGCCCGGCGACATGTTCGTCCAGGCCGAGCCATTCCTGCGGCACTACTACGACCTGGCCGACGCCGAAGACCTGCTCAAGCGCAACGTGGCCGATCTCTATGGCGCGGTCATGGCGCACTGGCAGACCGCCCAGCGCTTTGTCCCGGGCAATGCGCGGCTGCGCGTCTACAACCCCAACCTCGAGCAGCACGGCTGGCACTCCGACCACTCGGTGGTGGAGATCGTCAATGACGACATGCCGTTCCTGGTGGACTCCGTCACCATGGAGATCAACCGGCTGGGGCTGGCCCTGCATTCCGCGATCCACCCGGTCTTCCGGGTCTGGCGCAACGCGGACGGTACCATCGCCAAGGTGGGCCTGGGTGGCGAGGGCGACACCACCGCGGGCGAGCCCGCCGGCGGTCCCCGGCTCGAATCCTTCATCCATTTCGAAGTGGACCGCTGCGGTGACACCGCCACGCAGGAGGCCTTGCGCAACGGCATTGCCCGCGTGCTGGGCGACGTGCGCGCCGCGGTGCAGGACTGGCCGGCAATGACCGCCATCACCCGCGCCACCATCGACACGCTGGCGCAGGGCCCGGATGGCAACCAGCCCGATACACAGGAAGCCTGCGCCTTCCTGCAGTGGATGCTGGACGAGCATTTCACTTTCCTCGGCCAGCGCGACTATGAACTGGTCGTCCAGGACGACCGCTACTACCTGCGCGGCGTGCCCGGCTCCGGCACCGGCATCCTGAGCGAACGCCTGCACCCTCCCGAGGAGGAGACACTGACCGAGCTGCCCGCGGCGGCCACTTCGGTCATCGAAGACAGGTCGCCGATCTTCGTGACCAAAGCCAATTCGCGCTCCACCGTGCACCGGCCCGGCTACCTGGACTACGTCGGCATCAAGCTGACGGACGCCAACGGCAAGCTCTTTGGCGAGCGGCGCTTCGTGGGCCTCTACACGTCCACCACCTACATGATGTCGTGCGAGGACATCCCGCTGGTGCGGCGCAAATTCGGCAACATCCTGGCGCGCGCGGGCTTCCTGACCAAGGGTCATCTCTACAAGTCGCTGGTGACCATCATCGAGCAATACCCGCGCGACGAACTGTTCCAGGCCGAGGAAGACGAACTGTTCCACATCACGCTGGGCATCCTGCGCCTGCAGGAGCATCAGCGCATCCGCCTGTTCGTGCGGCGCGACCGCTTCGACCGCTTCGTCTCCTGCCTGGTGTTCGTGCCGCGCGACAAGTACAACACGGATCTGCGCCAGCGCATCCAGAAGCTGCTGATGACCGCTTTTTGCGGCAACGGCTGCGAGTTCACGCCGCAACTCTCCGAGTCGCCGCTCGCGCGCATCCAGCTGATCGTGCGCGGCGAGCCTGGCACCATGCCTGAGGTCAACCCGGACGAGCTGGAAGAGCGCATTGTGCAAGCCGCCCGCCGCTGGCAGGACGACCTTGCCGCCGCCCTGCTCGACAGCACCGGCGAGGAGCAAGGCAACCGGCTGCTGCGCCGCTACGGCGACTCCTTCCCGGCCGGCTACCGCGAGGACTACCCGGCCCGCATCGCCGTGCGCGACATCGAGCTGATGGAGGCGGCACAGGCCACCGGCGGCATCGCCATGAACCTGTACCGTCCCATCGAAGCCGCGCCCGGCGCATTCCGCTTCAAGGTCTATCGCGCCCGCGAGCCGATCGCGCTGTCGCTCAGCCTGCCGATGCTGGAGCACCTTGGCGTGCGCGTGGACGAAGAGCGTCCCTACCTGATCGAGCCCAACGGCGCGGCACCGGTGTGGGTCCATGATTTCGGACTGGAAATGGCCGATGGGGTTGCGGCCGGCATCGACCTTGGCGCCGATATCGCGCGCATCAAGGCGCTGTTCGAGGACGCCTTCGCGCGCGCCTGGAGCGGCGAGATCGAGAACGACGACTTCAACCGCCTGGTGCTGCGCGCCGAGCTCGCCGCGCGCGATGTGACCATCCTGCGCGCCTATGCCCGCTACCTTCGCCAGGTCGGGTCGACCTTCAGCGATGCCTATATCGAGCGGGCGCTGACCGGCAACCCGGCTATCGCCTCGCGCTTCGTGGAACTGTTCGTCGCGCGCTTCGACCCCGCCACGGAAAGCGCCCGCGCCGCGCGCTGCGAGCGCCTGCAGCAAGCCATCGGCACGGAGCTGGACCAAGTGCCCAACCTTGATGAAGACCGCATCCTGCGCCTGTTCCTGGGCGTGATCAACGCCACGGTGCGCACCAACTATTTCCGCCACGGCCCCGACGGCGGGCCGCGCCCTTACCTGTCGTTCAAGTTCAACCCCGCGCTGGTGCCCGGCCTGCCCGAGCCGCGCCCGATGTTCGAGATCTGGGTCTACTCCCCGCGCGTGGAAGGCGTGCACCTGCGCGGCGGCCCGGTGGCGCGTGGCGGCCTGCGCTGGTCCGACCGGCGCGAGGATTTCCGCACCGAGGTGCTGGGGCTGATGAAGGCCCAGATGGTGAAGAACACGGTGATCGTGCCGGTGGGCAGCAAGGGTGGGTTCGTGGTCAAGCGCCCGCCGCCAGCGAACGACCGCGACGCCTTCCTGCAGGAAGGCATTGCCTGCTACCAGACCTTCCTGCGTGGCCTGCTTGATGTCACCGACAACCGCGTCGCCGGCACCTTGGTGCCGCCGCCGGAGGTGGTGCGTGAAGACGGCGACGACCCCTATCTGGTGGTCGCCGCCGACAAGGGCACGGCCAGCTTCTCCGACTACGCCAACGCGATCTCCGCCGAGTACGGCTTCTGGCTCAGCGATGCGTTTGCCTCGGGCGGCTCGGTCGGCTATGACCACAAGAAGATGGCCATCACGGCGCGCGGCGCCTGGGAGTCGGTCAAGCGCCATTTCCGCGAGATGGGCGTCGACATCCAGTCCACGGACTTCACCGTCGCCGGCATCGGCGACATGTCGGGCGACGTGTTCGGCAACGGCATGCTGCTGTCACCCCATATCAAGCTGGTGGCCGCGTTCGACCATCGCCATATTTTCCTCGACCCCAACCCCGACCCCGCCGCCAGCTTGCGCGAGCGCCAGCGCATGTTCGAGTTGCCGCGCTCGAGCTGGGCCGACTATGACATGAGCCTGGTCTCCGCCGGCGGCGGGCTGTTTGCGCGCACCGCCAAGACCATCGCGATCACGCCGGAGGTGCAGGCGAGCCTTGGCATCAGCGCGACCGTGCTCTCGCCCGCCGAACTGGTCCACGCGATCCTCCTGGCACCGGTCGACCTGCTCTATAACGGCGGCATCGGCACCTATGTCAAATCCAGCCGCGAGAGCCATCTGCAAGTGGGCGATCGCGCCAACGACGCGGTGCGCGTCAACGGCGCCGAGCTGCGCTGCAAGGTGGTGGGCGAAGGCGGCAACCTTGGCTTCACGCAACTTGGCCGCATCGAGTTCGCGCGCAATGGCGGGCGCATCAACACCGATGCGATCGACAACTCTGCCGGCGTCGATTGCTCCGACCATGAGGTCAATATCAAGATCCTCCTGGGACTGGTGGTGGCGGATGGCGAAATGACCGAGAAGCAACGCAACAAGCTGCTCGCGGAAATGACTGACGAAGTCGGCTTGCTCGTGCTCGAGGACAACTACTACCAAAGCCAGGCGCTGTCGGTTGCCGGGCGCAACGCCGCGGCGCTGCTCGATGCGGAGGGCCGGCTGATCCGGTGGCTTGAGCGCGCCGGCCGCCTCAAGCGCGCGTTGGAATTCCTCCCGACCGAGGACGAACTGGGTGAGCGCAAGGCCGCCGGGCAGGGCCTCACCTCGCCCGAACGCGCGGTGCTGCTGGCCTACAGCAAGATGTGGCTGTACGACGAGTTGCTCACATCCGCGCTGCCGGAGGACCCGCTGGTGGCCGGCCTCCTGCCCGCCTATTTCCCGCAGCCGCTGCGCGAGCGGCACGCCGACACCATGCTGCGCCATCCGCTGCGCCGGGAGATCCTGGCCACGCACCTCACCAACACGCTGGTCAACCGCATCGGCGCCACCTTTGTCCACCGCATGCAGGAAGAAACCGATGCGCGGCCCGCGGACATCGTACGCGCCTGCCTGATTGCGCGCGACGTGTTCGGCCTGGATCCGCTCTGGCTGCGCATCGACGCGCTGGACAACCAGGTCGACGATGCCGTTCAGGCGCGCATGTTCGTCGCCGTGGGACGGCTGCTGGACCATGCCAGCCTGTGGTTCCTGCGGCATCCACACGCGGGCGGCCCCACCGATGGCGACAGCGCGCGCTACGCCGAAGCCGCGGCCTGGCTCACGCCACAGCTACCCGCACTGTTGGCCGGGCCAGAGGCCACCGCGTTGGCGCAATGGCGGCAGGACCTGAGCCAGTCCGGCGTGGACGATGAACTGGCCCTGCGCGTGGCTGCGGGGGAAATCTCCGCGGCAGCACTGGATATCGCCGATGTGGCAGCGGCCACGCAGCGCAGCCTGGCGCTGGTGGCGGGCGTCTATTTCGCGCTCGATACGGAGTTCAGTTTTAGCTGGCTGCGCGAACGCGCCCTGGCGTTGCCAGCCGACAGCCATTGGGACCTGCTGGCGCGCACCACGACGCTCGAAGACCTCGACCGCCTCAAGCGCGCGCTCACGGTCAGCGTGCTGGCGCAGCCACAGGAACTGGATACGCCGGCAAAACTGATCGAGGCATGGCGCGGCGGGCGCCAGGCACAGATCGAACGCTTCTCGCGCATGCTGGCGGATCAGCGCGCATCGGGCGCGGCCGGCTTGTCGATGCTGTCGGTGGCGGTACGGGAAATCGGCTTGCTGGAACGCAGCCAGCAAGCCGGGTAGACGCAGGCGCGGCCGATTGGCGACAATGGGGGCCTTAGCCAGCGCGCTTGCACCGGACCCCCGATGAACAAACCCGTCAAAGCCGCGATTGCTGCGGCGATCGTCGTCGCTGCCACCAGCTACGCCAGCCCCTACTGGGCGCTCTACCAGATGCGCTCCGCCATCGAGACGCGCGATGCCGACAAGTTCTCCCGCTATGTCGACTATCCGGCCCTGCGGGAAAGCCTGAAGGCGCAGCTGACGTTGTCCCTGCAGAAAAAGCTCGGCACGCCCGCCTTGCAGAACACGCCCTTTGCCGGCATCGGGCAGGCAATCGGCGTAGCGGTCATCAACACCATGATCGACACCATGGTGTCGCCGGCCGGCGTCATGGCGCTCATGGCCGGCGAGAAGCCCGCCACGGCGCCACAGCCAGCCCCCCCCGCGCGCCCAGCCCCCGCACCCGCGGAAAACAACGGCGAACCAGCCGGGCACGCCAAGGAGGAAGCCGCCAAGGACGCGCTGAAATACAGTTTGTCCTATCGGGCGCTGAACACCGTGGAAGCCTCGGCCACCAAGGACAATGGCGAGCGCATTCTCATTGGCCTGACGCGCCAAGGCATATGGACGTGGAAATGGAGCAGCATCGTGCTGCCGGAGCTTTCCAAGCCTTAGGCCATATTTAGCCTAAGGTCTCTTTTGGACCTTGGACCCGTTTTGGACCTTAGGCTTTGATACCAGGATTCACCGGCCCCATTTCGCCTCGAGCAGCACCGCCGCCTTGATGGCATCGATGGTCTCCTCTTCGGTCTTGAAATCGCCCAGCAGCCGCTTGGACTTGCCGCTGAGCACTGCGGCCTGGAGCGCCTTGCCGGATGCCTCCGACGTACCCGGACTCCAGCAATAGCGCGCCGTCCATGTGCCATCCTGCAACCGCTCGGCTACCCAGATGACGCGAAAATCCTCGAACACTACCCCGAAAGGCTCGTCTTCGTTCATTGCAACCTCCACAACACGCGATCGCTCCCCTCGAACACCACGGCCGTGCGCGCGCGTGCCGTGTCAGCAACATCGCCCGGCCGGGATCGGCATCTGTCCGGGCGATACGTCGCCGTCAGGGCGGCGATCTGGTTGATCGCGAGATGCTAGCACGCAGCCTCGCCGCCGTGCCCACCATGGCGCACTACTGCTCAGATCATGGTGGTATCTAGTCGGCAAGGATCTCGTGGCTGCCGTGCGCCAGGAGGCTCCCCGGGATGTCGCCGAGCATGCGCGGCCTGCGCGGCTGCAACTCCAGGCCCAGGCGGATTAGCAGCTCGAACGCATCCGCCAGCAGATGCTGCTGGCGCGGCAACAAGCTGGCATAGGGCATGTCGTAGATGGACTGGTGCGCGCCACGCGCACCTTTGAGGCCGCGATCGCGGGCCATGTCGGACAACAGCGCGGCAAAGCCGCTCAGGTCCTCGGCGGCCAGGGCGGTGTTGAGCACCGCGGCCAGCACATGGGGCGGTGACGAACCCCACCCCATGGCATCGGCATTTGCGGCGGATTCTTCGGAAGCATCGAATGAGTTCATACCCGGATTAACGACAGCGATCCCCCGCCATGTAGGCTGGCCGGCGAAACTTCTGCCCGAGCCAATGCATGGCCAGGAAGGCCTGCGAGGCCACTAGGATCAATCAGTCAACCCGCGGCATAGGCTACATGGTCCACCGTCGCATCGATCAGCCGGCAAGCGCGTGCCTGCGCCCGGTCGGCGACTTCCATGAGTTCGCCCTGCTCATGCCCCACCCACGACTGCAGCGGCGACGGATTGCGCACCGCGCCTTTGGCCTCCTGGACGATCGAGGCACTCACCAGGCATCCGCGCTCATGCTGCTGTACCGAGATCAAAATCACGTAGCCTCGGTAATGCTGTGTTCTGGATTCATTCATTGCGTCTCCCTTTGGCGGCCATCGTAGCATGCCGCAGCGCAGCGTCCGGTCAGCCGCGGCAAGGGGCTGCCGGGCCTAGGTCCGGTCCTGCGGGCGATCCTGTGGGCGGCGCCCCATGCGCCAGACATTGGGCGGCTCGCCGTGGGCGGCGTTCTGGAACATCCAGGCGCCGCAGACCGTGCAGCGCCAGGGCCGGTCCACCCAGCGCGAGTTGATGTCCATGCCAAGTGCACCCGCACCCGATGCGGCCAGGTTCTCATGCGGCTCCACCGTGGTCGGCGCACCAACGAGAAGATGGCAGAGATCGCAAGCGTGCATGCCTTACTCCAACGAAACGCTCACTCCAGCGAGGGCGGAGTGCCAAAGGGATCAGCGCTCTGCTGGCCCGGCACCTCGGTCAGGTCGAACTCGTCACGCGCCTTGTCCACCACAGCCCGGATACTCCTCTCATAACCCGCGGCATTGCCGAAGGCCTTCATATCCCAGTTGCGCCCGCGCGCATCGCGCGCATGCGCTTGCGGTGCCGGCACCCGGATCTTCGCGCCGTCCTCCACAACGTCATCAAGACGCTGGATGCGCCGGCTCACCTCATCCTGCAAGGCCCTGGCAGCGCGCTCGCGTTTGGCCATCCTTACTCCTATCGTATGCGTTGCACGCGGTAAACGGCATCCGGCCAAACCAGTGCCCTGGGACCCTGCGCACAGCAAACGTCTGCCTGGGAAGACATGCACACCGCACAGTCCATGGATTGATTGTAGAGTCCGCCGCCCCTTCGCGACAAACCTGATTGGCCTGATTGATCGGCAAAAGGCTTCCCTAGCCCACCACGTCATTGGTCACCGCAACCGCAACGGGCGGGTGCACCTCACCGAACACGGACAAGCGGATAGGCATGCCTGCCAGTATGTTGGCAATGTCCTGCTCCGTGGGTTGCCAGAAAGAATGCATCACGCCGCGCGCCGCATCGAGGTGCACCGGCAGCCCCGAGAATTCCCCATCCCTGGCGGCATCCCAGTCCAGGGGCTCGCCGACCACGAGGTTGGTGTGCTTGGTTTTCACGGGTGGCATCATGGCGCTCTCCACTGTGGAGCGAACTCCGTGATGTAGGAGTTGCTCAGACCCCGGTGGGATCGCCAACGGCAGCCATCACCCAATGGTGAAACATTTTGCCGGCAACGGCATCGGACAGATGCATTAGTCCATTTAGCGCTACCCGCGCGCCACCACCAGCGTGGCAAGGCAGGTCAGATATCCAGAAGTAGAGATGCTTCGCCCTACTCCGGCTGTAGCCAATGTAATTGACTACAGCGTCAGCAATCCCGGTGGCAGCGGTGGCTGCGTCGATTCGAAAAGATTAAGGCGAATTCGATCAGGCTCGTTGTCGCGTGTTTTGGCCGGGCCAAATGCCGGCGTTTTGTGCCGGCATTTTGAACAGGCAACAAAAAACCCGCACAACAATCGCTGTGCGGGTTTTTCTTAATACTGGTCGGGGCGAGAGGATTTGAACCTCCGACCACCTGCACCCCATGCAGGTACGCTACCAGGCTGCGCTACGCCCCGAAAGAAAAAGATTATATCAGAAGCTTTTTAAAAATAGCTAGTCATTAGTGCACTTTTTATTCGTGCTTCGCGATCTGTTGAAGCTGCGCGAGCAGGTGCTGCACTTCCACCAGTTCGTTGCGCAGGTTGTTGAGGTCGAGCGAAAAAACCGGCGCGTCACCGGCGGCTTCCGCAGCCAGCGCCTGCACGTCCTCGGCGGCGGCATGGCTGTGCTGCCGCCCTTCGTCGAGGCGATTGCGGGCGCCATTGATCGTGAAGCCCTGTTCGTACAGCAGGTCGCGGATGCGCCGGATCAGCAGGACCTCATGATGCTGGTAGTACCGCCGGTTACCGCGTCGCTTGACGGGCTTGAGCTGCGTGAACTCCTGCTCCCAGTAGCGCAGCACATGCGGCTTGACGGCGCAAAGCTCGCTGACTTCCCCAATGGTGAAGTAGCGTTTGGCGGGAATCGGCGGCAACAAGATGCGTTCGCTGGATCGTTCCGACATACGGTGAATGGGCGGGCTTCAGGCCGTGCCGGGAGAGAGTTGTGGTGCTCGCGCGGGCTAGCGCGCAAACAAGCGTGATACAGGAATTCAGCAGGATAACGAGTCGTCGTGCTGCTGGCAAACGATCAGCCGGGCACCGGCACCAGGCCGGCACGCTCTTCCACCAGGCCCTTGAGCTTCTGGCTGGCATGGAACGTCACCACGCGTCGTGCCGTGATAGGAATGATCTCGCCCGTCTTGGGATTGCGGCCGGGACGTTGCGGCTTGTCGCGCAGCTGGAAATTGCCGAAGCCGGAGAGCTTGACGCTGTCGCCCTGTTCCAGCGCTTCGCGAATCACGTCGAAGAAAGCTTCGACCATGTCCTTGGACTCGCGCTTGTTGAGACCGACCTGGTCGAACAGCATTTCAGCGAGCTCGGCCTTGGTGAGGGTCGGCACTTCGGCAACGCGAGCGTCGGAAGTATCGTCGTCGAGCGAGGCTGCCTGGCGGTCGCCTGCTTCACCCATTGCAGAGGCCATGAGATACGCGTGTCGATCGTTCATTGTCATTCGGTGTGGCGATCCGCCCGGATGCGGAAGTCCGGGCGCTCCATTGTCATGTCAGCTGGTGGATCAGCCGCGCATCCGCGCCTGGAATGCAGCGCCGGCGGCTTCGACCATGCAACGCACCGCGCTGTCGACGGTTTCGTCCTGGAGGGTCGCCCCAGTATCTTGCAAGGTCAAGCGGAACGCAAGGCTTTTCTCGTCCGCGCCAATGGCCGCCGAAGCCGCCTTCGGACGGAACTCGTCGAACAGCACCAGGCTCTGGCAATAGCGGGCGGAGCCCTGTTTTTCCAGGGCTTCGCGCATGGCGTCGAGCAGGTCCTGCACGCGCACCGACTGCTTTACCACCAGTGCCAGGTCGCGTACGGCGGCCGGGAACTTGGAGATTTCGGTGTAGCTGGGCAGGCCCACTTCACGCAGTGCCTGCAGGTCCAGTTCGAACACGACCGGCGCTTGCGTCAGTTCGTACTCCTGCAGCCAGCGCGGATGCAGTTCGCCGATCACGCCGGCCACCTTGCCGTCGATCACCACCTGCGCGGCTCGGCCTGGATGCAGCGCGGGATGCGATACCGGCTCGAAGCGCGCGACGCGCGGGAACAGCAACGCCTCGACATCGCCCTTGACGTCGAAGAAGTCCACCGGGCGGGTGGCGATGCCCCACTGCTCCTCGAAGGCCGGGCCGTAGGCAATGCCGCCTGCAACCATCGGCTGGTGATAGCCGGCCACCGTCAGGCCGCCATCGGCAACCGAGGCGTCGCGATGGAACACGCGGCCCACTTCAAACATCCGCACACGCGATGCCTTGCGGTTGAGGTTGTAGCGCACCTTGTCGAGCAGGCCACCGATCAGCGTGGAACGCATCACCGCCAGTTGGCTGGCGATCGGGTTCAGCAGGCGGATCGGGTTGTCGTTGCTGGCGAAGTCGCGCTCCCACTTCTCTTCGACGAAGGCGAAGTTGATTACCTCCTGGTAGTCGCGCGCGGCAATCGCGTGGCGCACAGCATGGGTCGAGCGGCGGGCTTCGTCGGTCGGGCGCATCTCGCTTTCGGCGATAGGCGGGCGTGCCGGGATACGCTCGAAGCCATAGATGCGGGCCACTTCCTCGATCAGGTCTTCCTCGATCTCGATATCGAAGCGATAGCTCGGCGGCGTGACCACGAACACTTCACCGTCCTCGCCTTGCTCGCGGGCGAACGGCAGTTGCAGGCGCTGGAACACGTCGGCGATGACCGCAGGCGACAGCTCGATGCCAAGCACGCGCTCGGCACGCGCCACGCGCAGTCGCACCGGCTTGCGTTGCGGCAGGTTGACAATCTGGTCGTCGACCGGGCCGGCCTGGCCGCCGCAGATCTCGAGGATCAGCGCGCTGATGCGCTCGATATGCTCAACCGTGGTGGCGTAGTCCACGCCACGTTCGAAGCGATGCCCGGCATCGGTCGAGAAGTTGAAGCGCCGCGAGCGGCCCTGGATGGCTTCCGGCCACCAGAAGGCGGCTTCGAGGTAGATGTTGGTGGTGTCGAGCGTCACGGCGGTGCTGTCGCCGCCCATGATGCCGGCCAGGCTCTCGATTTCCTTGTCGTCGGCGATCACGCCGACCTGCTCGTCGAGCTCCACGGTATTGCCATTGAGCAGCTTGAGCTGCTCGCCCTTGCGGCCCCAGCGCACATCCAGCCCGCCGTGGATCTTGTCCAGATCGAAGACGTGCGAGGGGCGGCCGAGCTCGAGCATCACGTAGTTGGAGATGTCGACCAGCGCGGAGATGCTCCGTTGCCCCGCCCGCTCCAGGCGCTGCACCATCCATGCCGGCGTGGCCGCGTGCGCGTTCACACCGCGGATCACACGGCCCGAGAAACGGCCGCACAGGTCAGGGGCGGAAATCTTCACCGGCAGCTTGTCGGCCAGCGTCACGGCAACCG
The DNA here is from genome assembly GCF_014170355.1 of Cupriavidus sp. UME77. Lineage (NCBI taxonomy): Bacteria > Pseudomonadati > Pseudomonadota > Betaproteobacteria > Burkholderiales > Burkholderiaceae > Cupriavidus > Cupriavidus sp. UME77. The sequence goes on along the minus strand of NZ_LZZU01000010.1, from coordinate 32,994 downwards.
GCTTCATCTCCGGCAGGTGCAGCGCGGCACCGGTCAGCGCGGCGACTTCGCGCGCCACGCCGTGGATCGACAGGCAGTCGGCCTTGTTGGGGGTGAGCTTGATGACGAAGACCTGGTCATCCAGGTCCAGGTACTCGCGAATGTCCATGCCGATCCTGGCATCTTCGGGCAGGAGCATCAGGCCGCCATGGTCCTCCGACAGCTTGAGCTCGCGCGCCGAGCAGAGCATGCCGAAGCTGTCCACACCGCGCAGCTTGCCCACCTTGATCTCGAACGGCTTGCCGCCTGCCTCGGACGGCGGCAGCACCGCGCCGACCAGCGCGCAAGGCACCAGGATGCCGGGCGCCACATTGGGCGCGCCACAAACGATCTGCAGGGTCTCGCCGGTGCCGGCATCGACCTGGCAAACGTTGAGACGGTCCGCGTTGGGATGGCGCTCGGTGGAAAGCACGCGCGCGACCACCACCTTGTTGAAAGGCGGCGCGACCGGGCCGACCTCTTCCACTTCCAGCCCGGCCATGGTCAGGCTGTGCGAGAGCGCATCGGTGGAAATCTTGTCGGGATTGACGAAACTGCGAAGCCAGGATTCCGAGAATTGCATGGCGCTTCTGATCCGGTAAGTATTCTGTTCTGGGGTGTCGGTGACGATGTGCTCTGGCGCGGATACGCGCCTCAGGCGAACTGGCGCAGGAAACGCGCGTCGCCTTCGAAGAACAGGCGCAGATCGTTGATGCCGTAGCGGAGCATGGTCAGGCGTTCAAGGCCGGAACCGAAGGCAAAGCCGATATAGCGCTCGGGGTCCAGGCCCATATTGCGCAGCACGTTGGGGTGCACCTGGCCCGAGCCGGAAATCTCCAGCCACTTGCCATTGCCGAAGGCCATGTCGATTTCCGCCGACGGCTCGGTGAACGGGAAGTACGAGGGGCGGAAACGCACCTGGATGTCATCGCGCTCGAAGAACTTACGCAGGAAGTCCGTGTACACGCCCTTGAGGTCGGCAAAGCTCACGTCATCGCCGATCCACAGGCCTTCAACCTGGTTGAACATCGGCGAGTGCGTGGCGTCGCTGTCGACGCGGTAAGTACGGCCGGGGCAGATCACCTTGATCGGCGGCATCTCGCGGCCCTTGTACTTCTCCACGTGCATGCGCGCGTAGCGCACCTGCATCGGGCTGGTGTGGGTACGCAGCAGCAGCAACTTGCCGTCGCTGTCGCGGCCATCCACATAGAAGGTGTCCTGCATCGAACGGGCCGGATGGTTGTCCGGGTTGTTCAACGCGGTGAAGTTCATCCAGTCCGTTTCGATTTCGGGGCCATCGGCCACATCGAAGCCCACCGAGCCGAAGATCTGCTCGACGCGCTCCCAGGTGCGCATCACCGGGTGCAGGCTGCCGCGGGCAACCGCGCGACCCGGCAGCGTGACGTCGATGGCTTCGGCAGCCAGCCGCGCGTTCATCAGCGCATCGGCCAGCGCCTGGCGGCGTGCCTGCAGCGCGGCCTCGACCTGCTGCTTGGCCTGGTTGATGCGCGCGCCTTCGCTCTTGCGCGTTTCCGGGTCGAGCTTGCCGAGGCTCTTGAGCAGCTCGGTGAGCGCACCGGTCTTGCCCAGAAAGCGGGCTTTTTCGTTTTCCAGCGTGGCGTTGTCGTTGGCTGCAGCGAAGGCGGCCTGGGCGTCGGCGACGATTTGATCCGGATCCAGAGACATGGCGGCGGTCGGCGATAAATTTGGCGTCCGGGTCACGCTGGGCCCGGGCGTGGGTTGGCACTAAGTGCGATGTGGGTGCAGAGCCCGCGCGGCACCGGGGGCGGCGCGGGCTTCGTTTCGGATGTCGTCTTGCATCGAACCGGGAACGGCGCGCGAAACGGTATCCGAAATGAAAACGGGGCTCGGTGAGGAGCCCCGTTTCTGCAGGTCCGGCCGAATTGCCGTCGCGGCGACAAGCGCTGCTCAGGCAAATTCGGCGGAAATGCTGTCGACCTTGCGGTCGGTGCTTGCCCGGGCTGCCACACTAGACACTAGCGTGACACCCCGGAGCCGGCATCAGGCAACGGTGGCTTTCACCTGGTTGACGATGGCGGCAAAGGCAGGCTTGTCATGAATAGCCATGTCCGACAGCACCTTGCGGTCCAGCTCAATCGAAGCCCGCTTCAGGCCGTTCATGAACACGCTGTAGGTCATGCCATGCTCACGCGAAGCAGCATTGATACGCGCAATCCAGAGCGCGCGGAACACGCGCTTCTTGTTGCGGCGATCGCGGTATGCGTACTGGCCAGCACGCATGACCGCCTGCTTGGCGATACGGTAGACGTTATTACGACGGCCGCGGAAACCCTTGGCGGCGACGATGACTTTCTTATGGCGGGCCCGTGCAGTGACCCCACGTTTTACTCGAGGCATGTAATGCTCCTTTCGTTTTCGTTAGGGTTATGCGTAAGGCATCATTGCGCGAACGGACTTCAGGTTCGTCTCATGGACGTCCTGGGTGCCGCGCAACTGGCGCTTGTTCTTGGTGGTCTTCTTGGTCAAGATGTGACGCTTGAAGGCCTGGCCACGCTTGAACGAACCATTCGGACGCGCAGTAAAGCGCTTGGAGGCGCTTTTCTTGGTCTTCATCTTCGGCATGAAATACTCCAGCTTCTATGACATGCATGCAGGTGGCCAGCTAGCGCCGACACTTGCAAAACCCGCATCCACTTATTGTTGCGCTAAAGCCGCGTGCGGCCTCTGCGCTGCTTTCGCACGACGCCGCGCCCGGAGGGATTCCCCTCCGGGCCGCAGCGACGCGCAAAATCTTACTTCTTCTTCTTGGGAGACAGCACCATCACCATCTGGCGGCCTTCCATCTTCGGCATCTGCTCGACCTGGCCAACTTCTTCCAGGTCCGCCTTCAGGCGTTCGAGCACACGCGCGCCGATTTCCTGGTGCGCCATCTCACGGCCGCGGAAACGCAGCGTGATCTTGGTCTTGTCGCCGTCTTCGAGGAAGCGCTTCAGGTTGCGCAGCTTGACGTTGTAGTCGCCATCATCCGTACCCGGCCGGAACTTGACTTCCTTGACCTGGATGATCTTCTGCTTCAGCTTGGCGTCGTGCGCGCGCTTGGCTTCCTCGTACTTGAACTTGCCGTAATCCATGATACGGGCAACCGGCGGCACCGCTGTAGGAGCGATTTCCACCAAGTCCAAGTCCTTATCCTCAGCCAGGCGGAGCGCGTCCATGAACTTGACGATGCCGAGCTGCTCGTTATCAACCCCGACCAGGCGCAATTCGGGTGCGCTGATTTCGCGATTGATGCGATGACCTTTGTCTGTAGCGATGTTGCGTTACCTCAAGAAGACAAAAAACAAGCCGTGCTCATCCCATCAGGCTTTGCTGGCAACGTCCTGTTGCAGACGCTCCACAAACGCGGAAACGGACATCACGCCCAGATCCACGTTGCCACGGGCACGCACGGCCACTTGACTGGCATCCCGTTCTTTGTCGCCCACTACCAGGAGGTAGGGGATCTTCTGAAGGGAATGCTCGCGGATTTTATACGTAATTTTCTCGTTACGCAAATCCGCCTTAGCCCTAAATCCTTGTTTTTGCAGCAGTTGCACGACGTTTTCGGCATATTCCGCCTGCGAGTCGGCAATATTCAGGACCAGGACCTGCTCCGGCGCCAGCCAGGCAGGCAGCGCGCCGGCGTGGTTTTCCAGCAAGATGCCCAGGAAGCGCTCGAAAGATCCCAGGATGGCCCGGTGCAGCATGACCGGGCGCTTGCGCGAGTTGTCTTCGGAGACGTATTCGGCATCCAGGCGCTCCGGCAGCACCAGGTCCAGCTGCAGCGTGCCACATTGCCAGGACCGGCCGATGGCGTCCTTGATATGGTATTCCACCTTGGGGCCGTAGAAGGCGCCCTCGCCCGGCAGCTCTTCCCACTCCACGCCACAGGCGCGCAGCGCCAGGCGCAGGCCTTCCTCGGCGTGATCCCAGACTTCGTCCGAACCGGCGCGCTGATCCGGGCGCAGCGACAGCTTGACCGCGATGTCCTTGAAGCCGAAATCGTCGTACACGGAGAACGCCAGCTCGTTGAAGGCCTTGGCCTCCGCTACGATCTGCTCTTCCGTGCAGAAGATGTGCGCATCATCCTGCACAAAGCCACGCACGCGCATCAGCCCGTGCAGCGCACCGGAGGGCTCGTTGCGATGGCAGGCGCCGAACTCGGCCAGACGCAGCGGCAGGTCGCGGTAGGAACGCAGGCCGTGATTGAAAATCTGCACATGGCCGGGGCAGTTCATCGGCTTGATCGCGTAGTCGCGCTTCTCCGACTCCGTGACGAACATGTTTTCCTTGTAGTTCTGCCAGTGACCTGACTTCTCCCACAGCGAACGATCCATCACTTGCGGCGTGCGCACTTCTTCATAGCCGGCCTGCGTCAGGCGGCCGCGCATGTACTGCTCCACCGCTTGCCACACCTGCCAGCCCTTCGGGTGCCAGAACACCATGCCCGGCGCCTCTTCCTGCAAGTGGAACAGGTCGAGCAGCTTGCCCAGCTTGCGGTGGTCGCGCTTCTCAGCCTCTTCCAGCATATGCAGATAAGCTTCCTGGTCTTCCTTCTTGGCCCAGGCCGTGCCATAGATGCGCTGAAGCATCTCGTTCTTGGCGTCGCCGCGCCAGTAGGCACCCGCCACCTTCATCAGCTTGAAGACCTTGAGCTTGCCCGTGGACGGCACGTGCGGGCCACGGCAGAGGTCGACGAACTCGCCTTCGCGATACAGGCCGATCTCCTGGTCCTGCGGGATCGAGGCGATGATCTCGGCCTTGTACTTCTCGCCCATCGACTCGAACAGTTTCACGGCTTCGTCGCGGCTCCAGACTTCGCGCGTTACCTTCTCGTCCTTCTTGGCGAGCTCGGCCATCTTCTTCTCGATGGCAACCAGGTCCTCGGGCGTAAAGGGGCGCTTGTAGGCGAAGTCGTAGTAGAAGCCGTTCTCGATCACCGGGCCGATCGTCACCTGTGCCTCGGGATACAGCGCCTTGACAGCGTAGGCCAGCAAGTGCGCCGTCGAGTGACGGATCACATCAACGCCATCGGCATCCTTGTCCGTGACGATGGCGAGAGCCGCATCGCGCTCGATGAGGAAGCTGGTGTCGACCATCTGCCCGTCCACCTTGCCCGCCAGGGCAGCCTTGGCCAGGCCCGAGCCAATGCTCTGCGCCACTTCGGCCACCGTTACCGGGCCGGGGAATTCGCGTCGGGAACCATCCGGCAGCGTGATTGCGATCATCTTGCACCTCATCAGAAATCCACCCGCCGGCGCCGTGCGGCCGGCAAGCGAATAAAAAGCATCTTGTAGCGCCTGGCTCATGCCACTTCATGTAACCAGCATGAGCCAGGCAGCGGGGACTTCGCTCGGATCCACCCACGGGCGACCGAGCAGGATAGCAGGGAGCCAACAAGCGAGAGACGAAAAAAAACGCAGCCAAGGCTGCGTTGTTTTTCGATTTAACCCCAATCCACCGGGTCCGAAGGCGCACCTCGACTACTGTCGCTAATTAGCGGTAGTAGTTCGCTGTGTCTTGAACATGGCGCCTTTTCCGTTCCAGGTTATCGGGATCAACCGGACTGCTTCGGTACTTCTTACTGCTATGCGTTGGTAGGCTCGATTGGACTCGAACCAACGACCCCCACCATGTCAAGGTGGTGCTCTAACCAGCTGAGCTACGAGCCTATGGTACTGCTTGAAACTAACCGCTGTAGGCGCTTGCTGCACTGCGCCTACGTCTTACTGCTTGTTCGTTGGTAGGCTCGATTGGACTCGAACCAACGACCCCCACCATGTCAAGGTGGTGCTCTAACCAGCTGAGCTACGAGCCTACGGAGAACGAAAGTATAGCATCACTTTCTTTTCGCTTGCAAGACCCCCACCACATCTTCGATCAAACCGAGCGCGCGCTGCAACTGCGTGGCCTCGGAAACCTCGGCGGTGAACTGCATCCGCGCGACGCCTTTGCTCGACAGCGTCTTCACGCCGGTGACGTTGATCTTCTCGCGCGACAGCACTTCGGAGATGTCGCGCAGCAGTCCTTGCCGGTCGATCGCCTCCACGTGGATGTCCACCGGATAGACGGCATCGCTGCGCTTACCCCACTCGGTATGGATCACGCGCTCCGGCGCACGCGCCGAGAGCTGCCCGAAGGTGTGGCAGGTGCGGCGATGGATCGAGACACCGCGCCCACGCGTGACGAAGCCCACGATCTCGTCCGGCGGCGCCGGCTTGCAGCATTTGGACATCTGCGTGAGCAGCGAATCCACGCCCACCACCAGCACACCGCTCTTGGCGCCGCGCGCCACGCTGGTGGCGCGGCTCTTCTTGGTGACGGCCTCTTCCTCGCTCTGCACCACCGCGGCTTCGCCCTCGGGATGCCGCAGCGCCTGCTCCACATGGCGCAGGCTGAACTCATCCTTGGCGACCGCGGCGAACAGGTCGTCCGGCGTCTTGAAACCCAGCCGCGTGGCAAGGTCATCCAGGTTGACAGCAGTCTTGCCCTCGCGCTGCAAGGTCTTATCGATCAGCGCGCGGCCTTGCGACATGGTCTCTTGCGAATCCAGCGCATTGAACCAGGCGCGCACCTTGGCGCGCGCGCGCGGGCTGGCCAGGTAGCCCAGCTCTGCGTTGAGCCAGTCGCGTGACGGGCCGCCCTGCTTGACGGCGATGATATCCACCGTCTGCCCGTTCTTGAGCGGCGTGTTCAGCGGCACCATGGTGCCATCCACGCGCGCGCCGCGGCAGCGATGGCCCAGGTCCGTATGCAGGTAGTACGCGAAATCCACCGGCGTAGCGCCTTGCGGCAACGCGACCACGCGCGCCTGCGGCGTCAGCACATAGATGTGGTCGTCGATGGCCGCGTGCTTGAGCTGCTCCCAGGGCGACTCGTCGTGCGCAACCGAATGATCGGCGTCGTCCTTCCACGCCAGCAACTGGCGCAGCCACGCGATCTTCTCGTCGTAGCGCTCGCTGGCGGAGAACTGGCCGCTATAGCCCTTGCTGCCCGCCTCCTTGTAGCGCCAGTGCGCGGCCACGCCGTACTCGGCGAAGTGATGCATCTCCTGGGTGCGGATCTGCACCTCGAAGGCGCGCCCGTCGTCGCCGATCACCACCGTGTGCAGCGACTTGTAGCCGTTCGACTTGGGCCGGGAAATATAGTCGTCGAACTCGCGCGGGATCGGCTGCCAGATATGGTGCACGATGCCCAGCACGGTGTAGCAATCCTTGATGTCGTCGACGATCACGCGGAAGGCGCGCACATCGTAGAGATCGGCAAAGTCGAGCTCCTTGCCGCGCATCTTCTTCCAGATGCTGTAGATATGCTTGGGCCGTCCGCTCACCTCGGCGCGGATCCCGGCCGATGCCAGCTCGGACTGCAGCCGCGCGATGGCGCTGGCGATATAGCCTTCGCGCTCGATGCGTTTTTCGTCGAGCAGCCGCGCGATGCGCTTGTAGGTATCGGGCTGCTCGAAGCGGAACGCCAGGTCTTCCAGCTCCCACTTCATCTGCCAGATCCCCAGCCGGTTGGCCAGCGGCGCGTAGATGTCCAGCGTTTCGCGCGCAACCCCCGGCAGCGGCTGCGCCTTGACCTGCGCCAGCCAGCGCAGCGTCTGCAGCCGCGAGGCGAGGCGCACCAGCACCACGCGGATGTCCTGCGCGAAGGCCAGCAGCATCTTGCGCAGCGCCTCCACCTGCTCCTGGCGCGCGGCGATTTCGTCCTTGGTGGTCTCGGGCGCGCCACTGTGGCCCACCGCGATCGCGCCGATGCGCAACAACTGCCGCACACCCTTGACCAGCCCCGCCACCTCTTCGCCAAAGAGCGGCTCGATTTCCGCCTCGCTGCCAGGCACGAACGCGGCCAGCGCGAACAGGCAGGCCGCGGCGCGCGCGGCATCGTCGACGCGCAGGCCATCGAGAATGCGCAGCATGCCTTCGGCATGCGAGAGCACGGTTTCGCCGGTGGGCAGCAATGCGGTGCTGCCGCGCTCGCGCACGAACGCCAGGGCGCGCTCCACCAGCCCGGCATCGGGCGTGCCGGCAATCTGCCCGGTCAGGTCAGTCGACGTCACCATCTCGCTGCCCCAGCCTCACTTGAGCGCGGCGGTGACCACAACTTCGATCAGGTACTGCGGATTGGCCAGGCGAGCCTCCACGGTGGCGCGCGGGGGCGTATGGCCCTGCACCACCCACGCGTCCCAGACTTCGTTCATGATACCGATCTGGTCGACGTCGGTGAGGAAGATCTGGCACGAGAGAATCCGGCTCTTGTCGCTGCCTGCTTCGTTCAAGAGGCGCTCGATATGGCCCAGCACCTCGGTGGTCTGGCCACGCAGGTCCGCGCCGGGATCGACTTCCGGCACCTGGCCGGCAAGGTAGACCACGCCGTTGTAGATCGCGTATTCGGACAGGCGCTTGCCCACGTGGGCGCGCTTCAGTTCATTGGTACTCATGGCAATACTTTAGTCGTCGGGTAAAACATCAAGATCATCGGGTCCAGGCAGCGCTTCTCGCTTCAGGCCGCGCCCAGGAAAAACTGCTTGGCGATGGCCACTTGCGCGGGATCGATGAACGTCGGGGCATGCCCCACATCCGGCACTTCCACGGCGCTCACGTTGCGCCCGCGCGCCACCATCTCCGCCACCGTCTCGCGCGTGAGCAGGTCGGACTGCGCGCCGCGCACCACCAGCGTGGGCGCCTGGATGGCCTCGAACATCTGCCACAGCGCCGCCTCGCCCGCGCTCACCTGCTCAGGCGTGGTCTCGCGGAACGGCAGCGCCATCGCCAGATCGTAATGCAAGCCCCATTCCAGCCCTTCCGCACCCTGCACGGGCTTGAGGATGGCGCCGTTGAGCTCGCGCCATTGCTCGGGCGTGTGCCGGCCAAAAGACGCGCTGATGGTCTGCAGGTAGGCCAGGCCTTCTTCGAAGGTCTTGAAGCGCACCGGCAGGCCCAGGTAGGCACCGATCCGCTCCACCGCCGAGGCGGCGATGCGTGGGCCCACGTCGTTGAGCAGCAGCTTGCGCACCGGCGACTTGGGCAGGCCCGCCAGTCCCATGCCGATCAGGCCACCCATCGAAGTGCCAAACCAGTCGACCTGCTCGACATTGAGCCGAGCGATCAGGGTGACCATATCGGACACGTACTGCGGCACCACGTAGCGGCGCGGGTCCGCGAGCCAGTCCGAGCGGCCGCGCCCGACCACGTCGGGGCACACCACGCGATACTCGCCGCACAATGCGGCGGCCACCGTGTCAAAGTCACGGCCGGTGCGCGTCAGGCCATGCACGCACATCAGCACCCGGGGATTGGTGGGATCGCCCCACTCGTGATAGGCCATGCGGTGAAGACCCGCCGGGCTGATGCACTGGACGAAGCCGAGGCGCGGACTGACTGACGACATCTGAACTCCCTGGCAAGACGGTAGCAAGAACGGCGCCTCCAGCATGGTGGCGCCCAGGTTGGGCAAAGCTGGATTGTACGCTGCAGCAGTTACAATGCCACAGCATCGGGGTTCTCGCCGCCATGCCTTTGCCGCTGGCGCGCGACGGGTCCCTCGCGCAGTCCAACTCCAACGTGCAAAGCACTCCGACGAAAGGGCAAACATGCTTAAAGGCAAGACGGCACTGGTCACGGGTTCCACCAGCGGTATCGGGCTCGGCATCGCGCAGGCACTGGCCGCCCAGGGCGCCAACATCATCGTCAACGGCTTCGGTGATGCAGAAGCCGCCAAGCGCGAGATCGCGCAGGCCGGCGCGGGCATCCGCGTGGGCTACCACGGCGCGGACATGAGCAAGTCCGCCGAGATCGAAGACATGATGCGCTACGCCGACGCGGAATTCGGCGGCGCCGATATCCTCGTCAACAATGCCGGCATCCAGTACGTGGCGAATATCGAGGACTTCCCGCCCGAGCGCTGGGACGCGATCATCGCCATCAACCTGACCTCCGCCTTCCACACCACCCGCCTCGCCCTGCCCGGCATGAAGCGCAAGGACTGGGGCCGCATCATCAATATCGCCTCCGCACACGGGCTGGTGGCCTCCGCGCAAAAATCCGCCTACGTGGCCGCCAAGCACGGCATCGTCGGCCTGACCAAGGTCACCGCGCTGGAAACCGCCCAGACCGGCGTGACCGCCAATGCGATCTGCCCGGGCTGGGTGCTGACGCCGCTGGTGCAAAAGCAGGTGGAAGCGCGCGCGCAGAAGGACGGCATTCCCGTGGAGCAAGCCAAGCACGAGCTGGTGATCGAGAAGCAGCCTTCCGGCCAGTTCGTCACGCCCGACGAACTCGGCGCGCTGGCCGTGTTCCTGGCCAGCGACGCGGCCCGCCAGGTGCGCGGCGTGGCCTGGAACATGGATGGCGGTTGGGTGGCGCAATGAAGGCAATGAACACAAAGGCACAGAGCACGCAGCGACGCCACGTTCTGCGCGCCCTGAGCCTGGCCGCCGCCGCCTCGCTGGGGCTGCGCGCCGGTGCCAGCGCCGCTGCCGCCCCGCCGCTCGCCATCGAGGTATACAAGAGCCCGCAATGCGGCTGCTGCGAGGGCTGGGTCGAGCACCTGCGCGCAAACGGCGTTGCCGTGACCGTGCGCGACGTGGAAGACACCGGCGTCTATCGCGCCCGCTTCGGCATGCCAGAGCGCTTCGGCTCCTGCCATACCGGCCGCATCGCAGGCTATGCGATCGAGGGCCATGTGCCGGCCGCCGACATCAAGCGGCTGGTAGCCAGCAAGCCCAAGGCCGTGGGCCTGGCCGTGCCCGCCATGCCGGTCGGCTCGCCAGGCATGGAACAGGGCACGCGCAAGGACCCGTTCGATGTCCTGCTGGTCCGCGCGGATGGCGGCGCATCGGTCTTCGCCAGCTACAACAAGCGCAGCACCTGAAGCACCCGGCGCATCTGACAAAGGCGCACCCGGCGCTGAGAGCAAAAAACCCCGCGAGCTTGCGTTCGCGGGGTTTTTTCATTGCGACAGCGCGAATCAGAGCAGCGGAGCGCCCGTCTTGCTCTGGATCTCTTCGCGGCTCACGCCCGGCGCGGTCTCCACCAGCTTCAAGCCGGCTTCGGTCACGTCGATCACGCCAAGGTCCGTGATGATGCGATTGACCACGCCCACGCCGGTCAGCGGCAGCGCGCACGACGCCAGGATCTTGATGTCCTCGCTGCCGTCCTTCTTCTTGGCGGTGTGTTCCATCAGGACCACGACGCGGCCGACACCCGCCACCAGGTCCATCGCGCCGCCCATGCCCTTGACCATCTTGCCCGGGATCATCCAGTTGGCCAGGTCGCCCTTCTCGCTGACCTGCATGGCGCCGAGGATAGCCAGGTTGATATGGCCGCCGCGAATCATCGCGAAGGAATCCGCCGAGGAGAAGATCGACGAGCCCGGCAGGGTCGTCACGGTCTGCTTGCCGGCGTTGATCATGTCAGCGTCGACCTCGGCCTCGGTCGGGAACGGGCCGATGCCCAGCAGGCCGTTCTCGGATTGCAGCCAGACTTCCATGCCTTGCGGCACGTGGTTGGCCACCAGCGTCGGCAGGCCGATGCCCAGGTTCACATAGAAGCCGTCCTGCAGCTCGCTCGCGGCGCGCGCCGCCATTTCGTCACGTGTCCATGCCATGATGATTCTCCTTAGCCCGCGGCACGCACGGTGCGCTGCTCGATGCGTTTCTCGGGGTTGGCGTTCAGCACGATGCGCTGCACGAAGATGCCCGGGGTGTGGACCTCATCCGGATCCAGCGTGCCGGTATCGACCAGGTGCTCGACCTCGACGATGGTGACCTTGCCGGCCATCGCGCACATCGGGTTGAAGTTGCGCGCGGTGCGGCGGAACACCAGGTTGCCGGCGCGGTCCGCCTTGTACGCCTTGACCAGGGCCACGTCAGCGGTCAGCGCGCGTTCCATCACGTACTGCTGGCCATCGAACTCGCGGATTTCCTTGCCGTCGGCCACGATGGTGCCCACGCCGGTCTTGGTGAAGAAGGCGGGGATGCCCGAGCCGCCGGCGCGCAGCTTCTCGGCCAGCGTGCCCTGCGGGGTGAAATCGAGCTCGAGTTCGCCGGCCAGGTACTGGCGCTCGAACTCCTTGTTTTCACCGACGTACGACGAGATCATCTTCTTGATCTGGCGTGTGGCGAGCAGCAGGCCCAGGCCGAAACCGTCCACCCCAGCGTTATTCGAGATGCAGGTGAGTTGCTTGGCGCCGCTGTCGCGCAGCGCGGCAATCAGCGCCTCCGGGATGCCGCATAGACCGAAACCGCCAACCGCGATCGTCTGGCCGTCGCGAACGACGCCCGCGAGCGCCTCCGCGGCGCTGGCGTAGACCTTGTTCATGTTTGCTCCTTCCTCGGTGATTTCCTGTCATTGCGCCCGCCTCCAGGTGATGCTGGCGAGTCACGCAGGGAAATTGTAACGGTACAATCGGACGGAGATCGTCCAGTTGCCAACCGTCCGACAGCATACGCAAGCGTCGCATCCCGCGCCAATACGTACAATTACATAAGCAAATGCCCGCCATCGACTACCAGACCGCCTTCCAGCTCGCCCCAGTCGGCCTCGTGCTGTCGCGCGAGCGCATGATCGAGGACTGCAACGACGAGCTCTGCCGCATCTTTGGCACCACCCGGGCCGCCATGATCGGCGAATCGTTCCAGGTACTCTATCCCACCGCTGACGAGTTCGAGCGTACCGGCGCGCGCATCGTGCCGATCATGAACGCCAAAGGCACCTACTCCGACGAGCGCATCATGAAACGCGCCGGGGGCGACCTGTTCTGGTGCCACGTCACCGGGCGCTCGCTGGACCGCCAGCAGCCCTTGGGCGCCGGCATCTGGACCTTCGAAGACCTCTCGCAGAGGCGCCCGGTCACCGCCGAGCTGACGGCGCGCGAACGCGATATCGCCGCGCAGCTGGTTGATGGCAAGACCAGCAAGCAGATCGGCAAGCTGCTCTCCATCAGCCCCCGCACGGTGGACATCTACCGGGCCAGGCTGATGAAGAAGTACGGCGCCCATACCTCGGTCGACCTGGTGCAACGCCTGCTCAACCACTAAGGGCGGCGCCCTACTCCATCAGCGCCCGGATTGCCGGCGGCACGGGCACGGATTTTTCGGCCTCGTAGTCGCACCAGACCACCTTGGCGCCGCCTTGCGCGTACACCACGTCCGGCTGGTCGATGCGGCGGATCTCCATGCGGGTCTCGAAGCTCGTGCGCCCCAGGTCGCCTGCAAACATCCGGCACTCGATATCCCCGGGATAACGCAGCTGCTTCAGGAAACTCATGTGGGCGTTGATGATGACTGGCCCGCAACCGCTGGCATCCTTGCCGCCATGTCCCAGCGACTCGAACCAGGCAATGCGGGCCTGCTCCAGGTAGCGGAAGTAGACCGTGTTGTTGACATGGCCCATGGCGTCCATATCGCCCCAACGGATGGGCATGTGCAGAGTGAATACGGGTTTCATCCGCGTGAGCGTAACACCGGGAGCCTGTCGCTTCCATCGGCGGAAACGACGGTTTACGCATCGGCACGCCTGGAGGGCGGCAGCCCTGGCCTTTGATCAGCCGGGCCAGCTCAACTCGGGCCAATCCGATTCTGCAATCAGAATTTCCGGCGAGCGCCAGCCGGCGACGGACGCCGCCGGCCCGGCAGGCGAATACAGAAAAACGATGGCTTAGCGGCGCGCCGGGCGGTCGCTGCCCGGCGCACCGGGCATGGCAAGGCCGGAATCCGTCAGGGACGATTCCATGCGGCGGATCTGCTCCTGCAGCTGCTCCAGGCGGATACGGGAGGCACGGCTCTCGATTTCCGCGCTCTGAACCTCGATGCGCGCCGCCTTCTGCTCTTCGGCGATGCGCTGGCGCTGCGCCTGCATCACGCGCACGTCTTCATTAAGCGCATTGGCACGCGCCTCGGTTTCCTGCAGCGCCTTGTCAAACGCGCGTTTTTGCGATGCCAGCACCTGGCGGCGGATATCGTCATCAGCCCAGATCGCGCTCTGCTGCGTTACCTGGCGGTAAGCCTGTTCCGCCGCCCCGATCGATTCGAAGCGGAAAACCCGCCAGAGATTCTTCTGGTAGAACAGCGCCACATAGCAAATCACCTGATCGTCCGCAAGCATCAGCGTGGTGCCGTAGTCGCCGTTGTAGCTGGTGCGCAGCTCGCGCACCGACCTGTCGCGCAGGCGCTTCTGCAGCTCCGACACCAACCCCAGGGAAGCCGGCGAGGCCTGCGGCATGCTGCCCGAAGCGGTCAGCGGCGCCGGGGCCACCGACATCGGCACGGGCTCGGCCGCCGCCACGACACCAGAGGCGGACAGCGACAGGGCCAGGCCAATCAGGCTGGCTAGCAAGGGGGCGCGGCAGGAATTATTCAACATGGCGTTCCGGCTGGGACGGGGACGAAATACGGTTCAAGAAATCGGGGTGCATCATGCGGCACTGCCCGGCGGCAATGATGCGCAACGCGCACCCCACCGACCGCGGATTGTAACAAGCTTCCCAGCAAGGACCGCGTTTTGTCACCATGACGGGATTGGCGGTGCCATTCCCGCAACAGCCCCACTGGCGTGGGGGAGCGTTAGCGCCACCCCACGCTTTGGCGATTGCCAGCCGCTTAGCGCTTGGCGATCGAGGATTCTGCCTTGCTCACCAGATCCACGCCAATCTGCTTCTTCCACTTGTCATAGACCTTGGCCGTGGCCTTGCGGAAGGCATCGTGCTCGGCCGGCGTCAGTTGCGCCACCTTCACACCGTGGGCCTCCATATCCTTCCAGGCCGGTGCGCCCGCCTCGACCAGGCCCTTGCGGGCCAGCGCCGTTTCCTGCTTGCCGGCGTCGATGGCGGCTTGCTTGACGATCTCGCGGTCGGCCGGCGTCCAGCTTTCCCAGATCTGCTTGTTGACCACGAAGATCAGCGGGTCAGCCACGTAGCCCCAGGTGGTCACGTACTTCTGGCCGACCGTGTAGAGCTTGGCCGCGGCGAACACCGATTGCGGGTTTTCCTGGCCATCCACCGCGCCCGAGGCCATGGCCGGCTGCGCGTCGGCCCAGCTCATCTGGGTCGGGTTGGCGCCGAGCGCATTGAAGGTCTCGATATACAGCGGCGAGCCCACCACACGCAGCTTCATGCCTTTCAGGTCTTCCGGCTTGCGGATTTCGCGCTTGGAGTTGGAGACTTCACGAAAGCCGTTCTCGCCCCAGGCCAGCGGCACCACACCGGACTTGTCCAGGGTCGCGAAGATAGACTTGCCGACTTCGCCTTGCGTGAGGGCGTCCAGTGCCTTGTAGTCAGGCATCAGGAACGGCAGCGAGAACAGGTTCAGCTCCTTGACCTGCGGCGACCAGTTGATGGTCGAGCCAACCGCCATGTCGATCACGCCCTGGCGGATCGCCGAGAACTCGCGGGTCTGGTCGCCGGCCACCAGCGAGGTGCCCGGGTACAGCTTGATGTTGATGCGGCCGCTGGTGCGCTGGCGCACCAGGTCGGCCCAGATCTCGCCGCCCTTGCCCCACGGGAAGGCCGGGCCGAGCACCAGCGACATCTTGTATTCGGCTTTGTAGCTCTGCGCCATGGCGCCAGCGGGCGCGAGGGCGGCTGCGGCGATGGTGGCTGCCAGCGACAGCATCAGGGCACGACGTTTCATGCGTTCTCTCCTCTCAGGATCTGTTGTGTGTTTGTTATGGGCAACCAGAATTTCAATACCTCAAGTACCTCAAGTACCTCAAATACCTCAAATACCTCAATAGCCCAGGTAGTCGGGCAGCCAGGTCGCCAGCGGCGGGAAGGCCAGCACCAGCAACATGGCGACGAACATCGCCAGCAGCATCCACACCACCCAGGGCACGGTCTCTTCCATGCGCACGCGCGCGATCCGGCACGAGACCATCAGGTTCACCGCCAGCGGCGGCGTGAACTGGCCAAGCGCGACCTTGAGCGTCAGCACCACGCCGAACCACACCGGGTTCCAGTGGAAGGCATTGGCGATCGGCAGCAGCAGCGGCACGAAGATCAGGAAAATCGAGATGCCGTCGAGGAACATCCCCACCGTCATCAACAAGGCCACGATCAGCGCCAGCACGCCGTATTCGCCCAGCCCGGAATGCGCAATGGCATTGGCCAGCGGATCGATCACGCCCAGCGTGGACAGCGCGTAGGCAAAGATGCCGGCCAGCGCCACCACCAGCAGGATCACTGCGGAAGTCTCCGCCGCCTCCTGGAAGATCACGAACAGGTCGCGCATGCCAATGCTGCGGTAGATCACCATGCCGACGAACAGGCCGTACACCACCGCCACCACGGCGGCTTCGGTCGGCGTGAACCAGCCCGCGCGCATGCCGCCCAGGATCAGGAACGGCGCGACCAGGCCCCAGGCCGCTTCGCGCAGGCTTTTCCAGAACGGCGGACGCGGCAGGCCGGCCTCGATGGCGCCCATATTGTGCTTGCGCGCCAGCCAGACGGCCGGCACGATCAGCGCCACGCCGGCCAGGATGCCGGGGATCATGCCGGCGGCGAACAGCGCCGGCACCGAGGCGCCAGGCACCAGCACGCTGTAGATGATGAAGGCAACGGACGGCGGGATCAGGATGTCGGTCGCGGCGGCAGCGCCGACCACGGCCGCGCTGTACGCACCGGGATAGCCGGCCCGCGACATCGCGGCGATCATCACCCCGCCCACCGCGGCCGCATTGGCCGGGCCGGAGCCGGAGATGCCGCCCAGGAACATGGCGACCAGGATGGCCACCAGCGGCAGCATGCCCGGTCCGCGCCCGACGATGGCGATGGCGAAGGTCACCAGCCGCTGCGCCACGCCGGAACGGTCGAAAATCGAGCCGACCAGCACGAACATCGGGATCGCCAGCAGCGGGTACTTGCCCAGGCCAGCGTAGAAGTTCTGCGGCACGGCCAGCAGGCCGAACATCTGCGTGTCCAGGTTGGACAGGCCGATCGCCACCAGGCCGCCAAGCCCCAGCGACACGCCGATCGGCACGCCCAGCATCATCAAGCCCAGGAACACCACGAACAGGATAATGGCAATCAGGGTCATGGCGTGGACTCCGAAGCTGCTGCGCCATCGACGCGCTCGGCATGCAGGGCCTTGAGCGCGCGCAGGTTGCGCACCGCTACGCCGAGCGCCCGCAGCGCGATGGCGGCGGACAGTACCGGCAGCCAGACGGAGTACCACCAACTCGGCACGCCAATGCCCGGCGAGGTCTCTCCAAACGTGTATTCGTCCCACGCCACGCGAGCGCCCAGCACCGCCAGCGCGATGAACATGACGGCAACGGCTACCGCCGACAGCACCGCCAGGCGCCGCTGCCGCGCCGCGCTGCCGCGATCGAAGAAGAATTCAATGCGGATATTGCGGTCGCGCGCCACGGCCGCGCTGCCTGCCACCAGGGCCAGCACGATCATCAGGAAGACCGAGAACTCCTCGGTCCAAGCAAACGATTCATCGGTGAAATAACGGACCACCACGTTGGCGAAGGTGATGCACACCAGCAGCACCATGACGATCACGCCAACCCAGTCTTCAATTCGCGGCGATACCTTGAAGCCGCTGTCCCCTTGCTGGCTGGCGCCAGTCTCGCCCGGCATGGCCGTGACGTGTTTTGGGTCGGCATCGCGCCGCCCCTCCCGATCTGCTTGCATCTCCCCGGCCTCCGGTCCGGTCCGCGCGGCGCCGCTGGCTGCGCACGGATTTTCTCTTTGAATTATGTAAAGACTTAATCTCAAGACTTGGCGGATTATGCCAAGACTTGCGGCGCGCGCGGGAACTTTTGCTCCATGCCGCGCGCGGCTCCTGCTGGACGGGGGCACCCGTGCGCCCCACGCTGGCTCGCGCCAGCAGGCAGCCTTCTGGCCGTGGGAATCCGGCAGGCCATCGATTCCGCAGGGTGCCCAAGGGGACCGGATAAGCCCAGGGACCGTGAATCGCACGCCCCGCCGCCGCTTTTGGCGCGGGCCAGGGCCAACCTGCCGGCAGGCGCACGCGAGCGTGCGCCGCCCTTCTGACGGCTACACCATGCCGTCGTCGGCGGTAATGATCGCGCCGTTGATGAATGCCGACTGGTCGGACGCCAGCAGCAACAGCAGGCCGTCCAGGTCCTCGGGCTTGCCCACGCGCTTGCGGGGCAGCATCTGGACCAGCTTCTGGCCGGCGTCGGTGTCCCAATGATGGTGGTTGATATCGGTGTCGATATAACCGGGGCAGATGGCGTTGACGTTGATGCCATGGCGCGCCCACTCCAGCGCCATCGACTTGGTCATGTGCACCACCGCGGCCTTGCTCATGCAGTACACGCCGATCTGCGAGAGCACCTTGAGCCCGGCGACCGACGCGATATTGACGATGCGCGACTGGGGCAGCGGATTGCCGTTCTTCTCGGCGCCCTTGGCGCGCGCAATCATGCGCTTGGCCACTTCCTGCGCCACGAAGAAAGCGCCCCGGGTATTGGTGTCGAAGACGAAATCGAAGTCGTCGGGGGTCACGTCGATCAGGCGCTGGGTGGTGGAGACGCCCGAGTTATTGACCAGGATGTCGATCGCCCCGGCCTCGGTCTCGGCATGCGCCACCGCGGAGCGCACGCTGTCGTGGTCGGTCACGTCGAGCTGCACCACGTGCGCGCTGCCACCCTCGGCCTCGATCGCGGCTCGCAGCTCCTTGAGCCGCTCGGTACGCCGCGACGCCAGGATGACCTTGGCGCCGGCACTCGCCAGGACATGGGCAAACCGCGTGCCCAGACCGCTTGAAGCGCCTGTCACCAGCGCGACCTTGCCTTCCAGATTGATCGACAAACCCATAATGGCCTCTATGTTCGGGAGCCCCCGGCGCCGCCTGCCATGGCCACGGCCAACGGGGGCTCCTCGCGAAATCTGCCTGCTGAAACCGAAGGCAGCATATCAAAAAAAAGAACGGTCGTTCCAAAAAAAATCTTGCCTGACCATGGCGAGTCCCGGACAATGCCGGAGATTCTAAGAACTCGGGCCACAAAGGGAAAGAGGAAAAACGCGCATGGCCGCCACGATTTGGCGAGTGCGCCGCCCCGCCCTTGCCCCAAGTTCCCCCCGATCATCGCATCCCCGGTACCACCGAACACGGCATTTCCCACAATTGCGCGCAAGTTGCCAAGAATAGAGGGTTAGAGACAATGAATCAGCAACAGCTCCTGGAGCAGTACGGCCCCCGCGAGGCCATGGAATACGACGTCGTCATCGTTGGCGGCGGCCCAGCCGGCCTGGCAACCGCCATCCGCCTGAAGCAGCTCGCCCAGGAGAAAGGCACCGAGGTCAATGTCTGCGTGCTGGAAAAAGGCTCCGAGCCGGGCGCCCACATCCTGTCCGGCGCCATCATGGACCCGGTTGCGCTCAATGAGCTGATCCCCAACTGGAAGGAACTCGGCGCCCCGCTGAACCAGCCGGTCGCCGAAGACAAGTTCCTCTTCCTCAACGAAACCGGTTCCAAGGCCACGCCGTCCGCCCTGCTGCCCGAGTGCTTCCACAACCACGGCAACTACATCGTCAGCCTGTCCAACTTCACGCGTTGGCTGGGGCAACAGGCCGAGGGCCTGGGCGTCGAGATCTTCCCGGGCTTCCCGGCCGCCGAGGTGCTCTACAACGACGACGGCTCGGTCAAGGGCGTTGCCACCGGCAACATGGGCATCAACAAGGAAGGCGAGCCGACCGAGAATTTCCAGCTCGGCATGGAGCTGCACGCCAAGTACACCATCTTCGCCGAAGGCTCGCGCGGTCATCTTGGCAAGCAGCTGATCGCCAAGTACAAGCTCGACGACGGCAAGGATCCGCAAAGCTACGGCATCGGCCTGAAAGAGCTGTGGGAGATCGATCCGGCCAAGCACCAGCCAGGCCTGGTGGTGCACACCGCCGGCTGGCCGCTGGACCCGGCCACCTACGGCGGCTCCTTCCTGTACCACATGGAAGACAACAAGGTCGCCGTGGGCTTCGTGGTGGGCCTGGACTACACCAACCCCTGGCTCTCCCCGTTCGAGGAGTTCCAGCGCTTCAAGACGCACCCGGAAATCCGCACCTATTTCGAAGGTGGCAAGCGCATCAGCTACGGCGCGCGCGCCATTACGGCCGGCGGCCTGCTGTCGCTGCCCAAGACCGTATTCCCGGGTGGCGCCCTGGTCGGCTGCGACGCCGGTTACCTGAACGCCTCGCGCATCAAGGGCAGCCACGCTGCCATCAAGACCGGCATGATGGCCGCCGAAGCCGCCTACGACGCGCTGCAGGCCAACCGCCAGCACGACGAACTGACGGCCTACCCGACCGCCTTCGAGAACAGCTGGCTGCACAAGGAACTGCTGCAGGCAAAGAACTTCAAGCAGTGGTTCAAGAAGGGCCGCACCACCGCCACGCTGATGACCGGCATCGAGCAATGGCTGCTGCCCAAGCTGGGCATCCGCAACCCGCCCTGGACCATCCACCGCGAGAAGCCGGACCACGTCTACCTCAAGCCAGCCGCCGAATGCCAGCAGATCGTCTACCCGAAGCCGGACGGCAAGCTCACCTTCGACCGCCTCAGCTCGGTGTTCATCAGCAACACCAACCATGAGGAAAACCAGCCGGCCCACTTGACGCTCAAGGATGCGAGCGTTCCCGTCAATGTCAACTGGGACAAGTTTGCCGGGCCCGAAAGCCGCTACTGCCCGGCCGGCGTGTACGAGTTCGTGCAGAACGACGACGGCAAGGAACGCCTGCAGATCAATGCGCAGAACTGCGTGCACTGCAAGACCTGCGACATCAAGGATCCCACCCAGAATATCGTATGGGTGACGCCGGAAGGCGGCGGCGGCCCGAACTACGTGGGCATGTAAGTTCGCCGCAGGGCAAGCAAAACGGCACCGGATTCGGTGCCGTTTTTTTTGGGGCTCAGACTTGCGGGCTCGACGTCGCGGGCGACGTCAGTGAATCCTGGTAGTGCGGCTTGTCGTCGGCCACGCTCTGATACCAGCCAATCACATCGGCCACGCCAGCAATCAGCGTGATGAGTGCCGGGCCGGCGAGCGGCACCTGCCCGATCCCATCGATCAAGGCCAGCACCACGTCCGCCATGCCGCCAGCCTCGCGCGGCTTGCCGAGGGCTGTGGCCGAGGCCACGTTCAGGGGCGACATCCCGACCAGCAGGCGCACACCGTCAGCACCGGCGCCGGCTGGCTTGGTTCCGCTCGAAAGCGCTTCCAGTCCCAGCGCGCGCTCGTCCATCGACAAAGCACGCGCCTGGCTGCCACCCTGCGCAATATTAGCCATGGCTGGCATGGCAACGGCTAGCAGGGCCGCCAGGATGGGCGCGCGCAAGGGCGCGCCAAGGCGGGATATGTGCTTCATGATGTCTCCTTGCGGCAGGGATCGGGATACCGGCCCGCCGCACTGCCAGCATGCCGTGCCCGATTTTCTTGCAGGGGACAGTAGAAACGAGAAGTGTGATTCGGGCAAGAATCCGTGTTAGCGGGATGACTCCAAACGCCGCCCCCTCTCACGCGGCGGTGACCTGCATGCTGGCATTTGCCAGCAACTGCTCATAGATAAAGCACTGGAGCAACGTCAGCTCGCGCTCGCCGAGGGCGTCGAACACAACGCCGAACGTGGGAAACTCCACATCGCCCTCGGCAGGCAACGCGTTGCGCACCACTCCGTCGACCATGATCTCGCTGTCCAGCGCGGCGGTGCGCAGATGGAAGCACAATCGCACCGCCGCACCGGATGCCGGCACCGCGCCGGCGATCTGGATCTGCGCGCCGCCAGTGCTCAGGTCGGTCAGCAACACCAGACGGGCAGGCCGGTGCTGTGCCGCTGCCTCATCGTCCGCGCTGCCGGGATCCACCAGGTAAGCCGCCAGCCGCGTCGGCACGCGGGTCGCCGTGCGCACCGGCATCTGCTGCGGCTCGGCCGGCGCCGACAAGACCAGGTAGCGGAAGGGGCTGCGGCAGATGGCGGTCACCGTCGACTCGAAACTGAGGATGGCGTGACCGGAAAAGCCGCGCAGCAACACCGACTCACCGGGCTTGAGCTGTAGTTCCTTCCCGCCGAGCTGCGGCCAGGTCACGAACAGGCCCTGCTCGACAAATCCGATCAGCCGGCTGGCCGCGGCGCGCCCGGTCTGCCCCGCCGACTTGACCTGCAGCAGCGTGCCTACCTGCAAGCCAAGCGGCCCCGCACTGGCCTGCCGCCCGCCGTCCATCGGCTCGCCCGGTTCGCCCATCTCGTCCTCTGGCCGGCACACCGTGCCATGGCGGAACACCAGGGCAACGTCGCGGTCCTCGGGAATCACGCTGCCGCTGCCGAGCACGAGATTGCCTGCCTCGTCCAGCAAGGACCAAGGCAAGGGCTGGCCGACGGGGAGATCGTTAGGGGTGAGTGCAATCATGGTTAGCACCGGTGAACGCCCGGGCAGGGGGCGTGGCAGATCCAACGGTGGCCACGGGAACGCAGGAACGGTCGTCCCGGCCACCACCTAGCGAGGCGCCCAGTGCACGCAGCGGCTGGCGCGGCTTCCGCGAGGCGCCGCGATGTACCAAGTGAATAGCGCAACTCATCCAGTTTGCTATCGGCGCTTTCCTGGAAAACCTTGAGAAAAATCCGACCACCAAGAGGGCAGGCACGCCTTGACGCCGCCCCGTTTTCCTTGCAGAATCGCACCACAATCTGTCTGACAGCCTTACATATTAATCGATGACCGTCCTGAGCCGCCCCGCCTCGCTTGCCGCACGTATCGCCGACGCCCTGCGCGCCGACATCGCGGCCGGCCGCTTTGCCGCCGGCGCCCGGCTCCCGGCCGAAGCCGCCCTTGGCGAGACCTTTGGCGTGAGCCGCCCCATCGTCCGCGAGGCCATCGCACAACTGAAGGCGGACGGGCTGCTGGTCACGCGCAAGGGCTCTGGCGCCTATGTATCGGACACGCCCGGCGGCCAGGTATGGCGCATGGCCCCCGAACTGCAAGGCGGCCCGACCCTGGCCCAGCTATTCGAGCTGCGCATGGTGGTGGAATGCGCCTGCGCCGAAATCGCCGCGCTGCGCCGCACCGACGAAGACCTCCAAGCTATCCACGCCGCGCTGGCCGCGATGCGCGAGCACGCCAAGGATTTCACCAGCGCCGCAGCCGCCGACGTAGCGTTCCACCACGCCATCGCGCAGGCCGCGCACAATCCCTGCTTCACCGGGCTGACCGATTTTGTTGGCCAGCACATGCTGGCGGCGCGGCAGACCGCCTGGGAAAACGCCGCCCGCTTTCGCGGCGGCTCGCAGGACGCGCAGAGCGAGCACGCCGCGCTGGTGGAGGCCATTGCCGCCGGCAACGCCAGCGCGGCGCGGCAGGCCGCACGCAGGCACCTCGGCGCGGCAGCCAAGCGCATGGGGCTGACTTTGCGTTAAGCCCTGGCGCGCAGAGCGCAGGGCCTACCTATCCACGGCACAACACAATCCAGGGACCCGCGGCACGCACCGCCTGACAGGCGCCGGCCGCATCAGCAGAGAACGACAATGGAACAAGTAGATTGCGTGGTAATCGGCGCGGGCGTAGTGGGCCTGGCCGTGGCGAGACAACTGGCCATGCAGGGCCGCGAAGTCATCATCCTGGAAGCCGAGAACGCCTTCGGCACCATCACCAGCGCGCGCAACAGCGAAGTGATCCACGCCGGCATCTACTATCCGGCCGGCTCGCTCAAGGCCGCGATGTGCGTGCGCGGCAAGGCCATGCTGTACGACTACTGCGCCTCGCACCACATCCAGCACCAGCGCTGCGGCAAGCTGATCGTAGCCACCACCGAGGCTCAGGTCGCCACGCTGGAAGGCATCCGGGCCAAGGCCGCGGCCAATGGCGTGCATGACCTGCAGTTGCTCAGCCAGGCCGAGGCGCAGGCGCTGGAGCCGAACCTGCAATGCCGCGCCGCCCTGCTCTCCGCGTCCACCGGCATCGTCGACAGCCATGGCCTGATGCTGGCCTTGCTGGGTGACGCTGAGAACGCCGGCGCCATGCTGGCGGTGCAGTCGCCCGTGGCCGGCGGCGCCGTGATGCCGGATGGCATCCGCCTCGATGTGGGCGGCCAGGACGACGCGGCCGCCACCACGCTACTGGCCCGCACCGTGATCAATTCGGCCGGCCTGACCGCGCCAGCGCTGGCGCGCAGCATCAAAGGCATGCCTGCCGCACATGTTCCACCGCAGTACTACGCCAAAGGCTGCTACTTCACGCTGGCCGGGCGCGCCCCCTTCTCGCGCCTGATCTACCCGGTGCCGGAGGCCGCCGGCCTGGGCGTGCACCTGACGATCGACCTGGGCGGCCAGGCGCGCTTCGGCCCCAATGTGCGCTGGATCGACGAGATCGAGTACGGCGTGGACCCGGCCGATGCCGACAGCTTTTACGGTGAAGTGCGGAATTACTGGCCGGGACTGGCCGATGGCGCGCTGCAGCCGGGCTATGCCGGCATCCGCCCCAAGATCAGCGGTCCGGGCGAGCCCGCGGCGGATTTCCGCATCGATGGCCCGGCCACCCATGGCGTGCCCGGGCTGGTCAACCTGTTTGGCATCGAGTCGCCCGGGCTGACCTCGTCGCTGGCGCTGGCCGAGCACGTGGCAAGCCTGCTGTGAAGCCCTGAACGATCGGAACGCCGGCGCCCGTCAGCGCTCGGCCGGGGCGGCTTGCGCCCTGGCGTCGGAAGCCGCTTCCGTACGGAAGGTCATGAACGCGCACAGTGCGCCGCCTGCCGCTGCCAGTGCCGCCAGCCCGAACGTGTGAGCGGGCCCGAGCGCCTTCCACGTCCACCCCATCGCCAGCCCGCCGCAGGTGCCGCCAAGGCCGTAGGAAAGTCCGGTGTAAAGGGCTTGGCCACGCCCCTGCAAGGGACCCGCGAACCAGCGCTGCAGGCGCTTCAGGCTGGCGCTATGGTGCGCGCCGAAGGTGGCCGCGTGCAGCACCTGCACCAGCGCCATCAGCCATGACAACTGGGCAAAATAGCCGGTCAGGCCGAAGCGGATCGCGGCCAGCACGAAGGTGCCGGCCAGGATGGTGCGCAACGGTACGCTTGCGAACAACCGCCCCTGGTAAAAGAAGAAAACGATCTCGGCCACCACGCCGATGGTCCACATCACGCCGATGGCAAACTTGCTGTAGCCAAGCTGCTCCAGGTACAGCGAATAGAACACGTACAACGCGGCGTGGGCGAACATCATCAGGAACGCCGAGCCGAAGAACCAGCTCACATCCGGACGGCGCAGCAGCGGCAGCGCCGGCGGCGGCTTGACGCGCGGCCCGTCGTCGGGCGCATCGCGCATGCCGAACACCACCACCAGGAACAGCGCCAGCATGGTGCTCGCCAGCCACGGGAACACCTCCATGCCGTAGCGCTCGAACAGCGCCCCGCCCAGCAGCACGGCCGCGATAAAGCCGGCCGAGCCGAACATGCGGATGCGCCCGTAGCGGTAATCGAAGGCGCCGTAACGGCGCAGCGTGGAAATGGTGAGCGCGTCGCCCAGTGGAGACATGGCGCTGGTGATCAGGTTCAGCCCGATCATCATCGCCATCATGCCGCCGTAACTGGTGACGCCGGGCACCATCAGGAACGCCAGCAAGGATGTCACGGCGGCCAGGCGCAGCAGGCGCACGCGGGTGTGCATCACGTCGGACAGCCAGCCCCAGAAATACGGGCCGACGATGCGGCTGACCTGGAAGCAGGCCATCAGCACGCCGATCTGCACCGGGGAAAAACCGCGCCCGGCGAAGAACAGGCTCACATAGGGGGAGATGACGCCGACGTAGCCGTAATAGCCAAGATAAAACAGGCCAAAGCGCGTCTCGGAGACGCGCCCGGCACCCGCGGCGCGGGCGCGTTGTTCCGCCTGCGCCAACTCAGCGCGACTGGCCGGACTGCGGCGACTGGGCGGGAATGCGCGGGGTATCGACCTTGACGTCGCCGCACTGGGCGCGGTGGCGCAGTGCATGGTCCATCAGCACCAGCGCCAGCATGGCTTCGGCGATGGGGGTGGCGCGGATGCCCACGCAGGGATCGTGGCGGCCGAAGGTTTCCACCGTGGCGGGCTGGCCTGCCTTGTCGATGGATTCGCGCGGGGTGCGGATGCTGGAGGTGGGCTTGATTGCCAGCGAGACGGTAATGTCCTGGCCGGTCGAGATGCCGCCAAGCACGCCGCCGGCGTTATTGCCACGGAAGCCTTCGGCGCTGAGCGAGTCGCCATGCACGCTGCCGCGCTGGCTCACGCTCTCGAACCCCGCGCCGATCTCCACGCCCTTGACGGCGTTGATGCCCATCATGGCATGCGCGATGTCGGCATCGAGCTTGTCGAACAGCGGCTCACCCAGGCCCACCGGCACATGGCTCGCCACCACCTCGATGCGCGCGCCGACGGAGTCGCCGTCGCGGCGCAGCGCGTCCATATAGGTTTCCAGCTCCGGCACGATCTGCGCATTGGGGGCAAAGAAGGGATTCTCCGGCACTTCCGCCCAGTCCACGAACGGCACGCGGACTTCGCCCAGCTGCGACATATAGCCCCGGATCTCGGTGCCGTACTGCTCGCGCAGCCACTTCCTGGCCACGGCCGCCGCCGCCACCACCGGCGCCGTCAGGCGGGCCGACGAGCGGCCGCCGCCGCGATAGTCGCGGATGCCGTACTTCTGCCAGTAGGTGTAGTCGGCGTGGCCGGGCCGGAAGGTCTCGACGATATTGCCGTAATCCTTGCTGCGCTGGTCGGTATTGCGGATCAGCAGGCAGATTGGCGTGCCGGTGGTCTTGCCCTCGAACACGCCGGACAGGATCTCGACCTGGTCGGCTTCCTGGCGCTGCGTGACATGGCGCGAGGTGCCGGGCTTGCGGCGATCCAGGTCGATCTGGATATCGGCTTCGGTCAGTTCCATGCCCGGGGGGCAGCCATCCACCACCGCGCCGATGGCCGGCCCGTGCGATTCGCCGAAAGTGGTGACAGTGAAGAGCAGGCCGAGAGTATTGCCGGACATGATGGGAGGCCGCGCAGGGCGTGAGAATTGGGGAACGGGCTACATTGTAAGGCTTTTGCCGCCCTTCCGGCCCTCCCCGGCTATCGCTCAGGTCGCGGGCACCGCCTGCTGGTCCGGATAAAAGCGCTCCCGCATCCGCGCCACGTAGGCCACCAGGCTGGGGTGGGATTCGGCGGCGGCGCGGATCGGCGTGTCGAACAGCGGGCACAGCGCGCCGGCCATGAAGGCGAAGACCGTGGCGTCGGCGCCGCAAGGCTTGTCGCCCATCAGGTATGGCTGACTGCCCAGCACGTCGGCCACGGCCGCCACATCGCGCCCGGCGATCGCGGCCAGATCGGCCGGGCTATGGCGCCCAAGCCCCTGCGCCCACAGGATGCGGCGGATCTTCGAGCGCACAAAACGCATCGCCAGCCCGCGCACCGGCCACGGCACGGCACGGAAAAACGTCGCCGGGCCCCGGGCAAAATTGGCGTCATGGTTCCAGCGCGCGTCTGCCACCGCCCAGTAGAAGTTATCTTCCAGCATCTTCTCGACCGCCCAGGCCGTGCCACGCTGGGACTGCGTCAGCCCTTCATCGAAGTCGATGTGGTAGGTCTTCTCCAGGTGCCAGCGGATCAGCGTGGAGTCCGCCACCACGCGGCCCTCGTCGTCGAGATAGGGCAGCTTGCCCTTGGGCGCGCGCCGCAGGCCGCCCTGCGCGGCACGGTACGGCAGCCCCGCGAGCTTGAGCAGCATGTCGGCCTTGGTGACAAAAGGGCTGGCGTCTGGCAGGCCGAAGGCCGGCCCGAAGGTGTAAAGCGTGATCATGGTTGCCGCCTCCCGCTTGCCGTTAGCGCCACTCGCCGCGCAAGCCCTGCACCACCTGCTGCAGGCCCTCCGGCGTGGCCAGTTCCGGCGCGATCGGGTCGCCCACGACCAGTTCCAGCCGGTTCAGGATGCCGCGCCGGAATGGCCGGGACATGGCATTGCCACCCTTGCGGGAGAAAAAGCTGCCCCACAGCCCGCGCAGCGCCATCGGCACGACCGGCACGGGGGTGCGCCGGATGATCTGCTGCACGCCCTGCTTGAAGGGATTGAGCTCGCCGGTGGCCGTGATCTTGCCCTCCGGGAAGATGCAGACCAGGTCGCCGCCGGCCAGCGCCCGCGCGACTTCGTCGTAGGCGCGCTCCAGCATGACCGGGTCCTCGTGCGCCGGCGCGATCGGGATCGCCTTGGCCTGGCGGAAGAACCACGACATCAGCGGCACCTTGAAGATGCGGTGATCCATCAGAAAGCGCACCGGCCGCGGGCTGGCGGCCATCAGCACCACCGCGTCGGCAAAGCTGACGTGGTTGCACACCAGCACCGCCGCGCCCTCGGCCGGGATGTGCTCGGCATTGACGCGCTTCAGGCGATACACCGTATGCACCAGGATCCAGGCAATGAAGCGCAGCAGGAATTCCGGCACCAGCGAGTAGATGTAGATGGCAACCACCGCGTTGAGCAGCCCCACCACCAGGAACAGCTGCGGAATGCTGAAGCCAGCCTGGGTCAGCACCACCGCCAGCAGCGAGGAGCCGATCATGAAGAAGCTGTTGAGGATGTTGTTGGCGGCGATGATGCGGGCCCGGTGCGTCGGCGCGCAGCGGCTCTGGATCAGCGCGTACAGCGGCACGCTGTAGAAGCCGCCGAACATCGCCAGCAGGAACAGGTCGATCAGCACGCGCCAGTGGCGCGGGTCGGCGGCAAAGCCGGCCAGCCCGGACAGCTCGCTGTGCCGCTCGCCGTTGCTGGCGAAGAACAGGTCGACCGCGAACACCGTCATGCCAATCGAGCCGAACGGCACCAGGCCGATCTCGACATGCCGCCCGGACAGCCGCTCGCACAGCAGCGAACCGGTGCCGATGCCCAGCGAGAACACCGCCAGCAGCAGCGTCACCACGTTCTGGTCGCCGCCCAGCACGTCCTTGGCAAAGCTGAAAAACGAGGTGAGGAAGGTCGCGCCCAAAAACCAGAGCCAGGAAATCCCCAGCAAGCTCAGGAACACCGTGCGGTCGGTGCGCGCCAGCTTGAGGTTGCGCCAGGTCTCGGTAAACGGGTTCCAGTTGATGCGCAGGTCAGGTTGCGGCGCCGGCGAGTCCGGCACGCGCGCGGACACCATGCGGCCGGCCAGCGCCAGCACCACGCAGGCTGCGCCGACATAGAACGGCCCCACGATCTTCTCGCCATGGGTCAGACCGGCCAGTTCGCCGCCAAGCAGGGTGCCGAGCAGGATGGCCACGAAGGTGCCCATCTCCACCAGGCCGTTGCCACCCACCAGCTCGGTCTCGTCCAGGTGCTGCGGCAGGTAAGCAAACTTGACCGGGCCGAACAGCGTCGAGTGCAACCCCATCAGGAAGGTGCCCATGTAAAGCAAGGGCGCGCTGTGCATGGCAAAACCCGCCAGCCCCAGCAGCATGATGGCGATTTCCAGCGTCTTCACCAGCCGGATCAGCCGGGACTTCTCGATCTTGTCGGCGATCTGGCCGCTCGTGGCCGAGAACAGCACGAACGGCGCGATAAAGATGGCCGAGATCAGGAATGCCGCGCTCTTGGCGTCAACGCCGTCGAACAGGGCCGTATGGTAGGTGACCAGCGAGGTAAAGGCGACCTTGAACAGGTTGTCGTTCATGGCACCCAGGAACTGGGTCCAGAAGAACGGCGCGAAACGGCGTGCGCGGAGCAGACGGAATTGGTTTTGTTGGCTCATGTAGCGCTCATGTGGCGGTCGGCTCAAAAAGATGCCGCGTCGTTGCGCGGCATTTACCACTTGTATGGACTACGGGCGCGCCCCAGTGGGGTGCGCAGCCCGCAGCGCCTCGATCGGCACAACCCGGCCGCCACTACGTGGCGCCTCTCGCGCCATGGGCGGCTCAATCGGTCTTTTCTTCCGGCCAGTCGCGGATGTAGGCCTTGAGCATGCGGTTCTCGAAGCTCTGCTCTTCCACCACGGCCTTGGCCACGTCGTAAAACGAAATCACGCCCATCAGCGTCCGGTTGTCCAGCACCGGCAGGTAACGGGTGTGGCGCTCCAGCATCATGCGGCGGACTTCATTGACGTCCGTCTCCATGGTGCAGGTCAGCGGCGCGTCGTCCATGACCTTGCGCAGGCTGGTGGTGCCGACGTTGCCGCCGTTGGCGGAGAGCGTCTTGATGATCTCGCGGAAGGTCAGCATGCCGACCAGATCGCCGTATTCCATCACCACCAGCGAGCCGATATCGTGCTCTGCCATGATGTTGACCGCCAGCAGCAGTGACGTTTCCGGCTTCACCGTGTAGAGCGTGTTGCCCTTGATCTGCAGGATGTCGCTGACTTTCATGATGGTCTCCGCTTCTCTGAAACTGCTGTTTTGCTGTTTATTACCTGCCGCCGCCGGCATGGCCTGATGCGCCGATCCTAGCCGAAACCTGCCGCCCAAGTAAAGCACGGGCCGCCGCCGGCGGCCGCCAAGGCTATTTGCCGTGCCCCCGGTGGCAGCGGATGCTACGATGCGATCCGGAGACAACTCTAGCCCTTGAAGCCATGTCCGGTACCCGTTTCGACACCCTGGCGCTGCATGCTGGCGCCGCCCCCGACCCCGCCACGGGGGCGCGGGCCACGCCCATCCATCTGACGACATCCTTCGTCTTCAAGGACAGCGAGCACGCCGCCTCGCTGTTCAATATGGAACGCGCGGGCCACGTCTACTCCCGCATCTCCAATCCGACGGTCGCCGTCTTCGAGGAGCGCATCGCAGCCCTGGAGAACGGCGCCGGCGCGATCGGCGTGGCTTCGGGCCAGGCCGCGCTGCATCTGGCGGTGGCGACGCTGATGGGCGCGGGCTCGCACATCGTGGCGTCCAGCGCCCTGTATGGCGGCTCGCACAACCTGCTGCACTACACGCTGCGCCGCTTCGGCATCGAGACCACCTTCGTGCAGGCGCGCGACATCGACGCCTGGCGCGCGGCCATCCGGCCCGAAACCAAGCTGCTGTTCGGCGAGACCCTGGGCAACCCCGGGCTGGACGTGCTCGACATCCCGACCCTGGCGCAGCTCGGCCAGGACAACGGTATCCCGCTGCTGGTCGACTCCACCTTCACCACGCCCTACCTGCTCAAGCCCTTCGACCTGGGCGCCGGCCTGCTCTATCACTCGGCCACCAAGTTCCTGGGCGGCCATGGCACCACCATCGGCGGCGTGCTGGCGGAAGGCGGCACCTTCGACTTCGAAGCCTCCGGGCGCTTCCCGGAGCTGTCGGAGCCCTATGCTGGCTTCCACAACATGGTCTTCACCGAGGAGAGCACGGTGGCGCCGTTCCTGCTGCGCGCGCGCCGCGAAGGCCTGCGCGACTTCGGCGCCTGCCTGAGCCCGATGGCCGCCTGGCAACTGCTCCAGGGCATCGAGACGCTGCCGCTGCGCATGGCCCGCCATGTGGACAATGCGCGCCGCGTGGTGCAGTTCCTGGTGTCGCACCCGATGGTCGAGTCGGTCGCCTATCCGGAGCTGGAATCCCACCCGGACTACGAACTCGCCAAGCGCCTGCTGCCGCGCGGCGCGGGCGCCGTGTTCAGCTTCAACCTCAAGGGCAACCGTGCCGCGGGCCAGCGCTTCATCGAAAGCCTGGCGCTGTTTTCGCACCTGGCCAATGTCGGCGATGCCCGCTCGCTGGTAATCCACCCGGCCTCCACAACCCACTTCCGCATGGACGCCGCGGCACTGCAGGCGGCTGGCATCAGCGAAGGCACCATCCGTCTGTCGGTCGGACTGGAAGACCCGGACGACCTCATCGACGACCTCAAGCGCGGCCTCAAGGCAGCCGAGAAAGCCATGAGCGCCAAGGGAGGGCAAGCCTGATGGAACTGACGATCGCAGGCCACAAGGCCTACGCCTACACCGGCGGCAAACCCTTCGACCCGGCCCTGCCCTGTGCCGTGTTCGTGCACGGCGCGCAGAACGACCACAGCGTCTGGGCCCTGCAGACGCGCTGGTTCGCCAACCACGGCTTCAGCGTGCTGGCCGTGGACCTGCCCGGCCACAACCGCAGCGAGGGCATGCCCCTCAAGACGGTCGAGGCGATGGCCGACTGGGTGATCGAACTGGTCCGCGCGGCCGGCGTCAGCGCCCCCGCGCTGGTCTTCGGGCACAGCATGGGCTCGCTGATTGCGCTGGAAACGGCTGCCCGCCACCCTGACGCGGTGTGCGGCATCGCCCTGCTTGCCACGGCCTACCCGATGAAAGTCGCCGACGCCTTGCTCGACGCCTCGCTCAACCGCGTGGACCAGGCCATCGCCATGGTCAACGCGTGGTCGCACTCCAGCCTCGCCAACAAGCCCTCCTCGCCGGGACCGGGCTCGTGGATGCAAGGCGGCAGCCAGCGCCTGATGGAACGCGTGGCACAACGCAACCCCGAAGGCCACGTCTTCCACAACGACTTCTCCGCCTGCAACGCCTACGCCAACGGCGACGCCGCGGTAGCCACCGTGCGCTGCCCCGCCCTGTTCATCAGCGGCAGCAAGGACATGATGACCTCGCCCAAGGCCGCCCAGGCGCTCGCCGCCAGGATGGCATCGGCCAGCACGGTCACGGTGCCCTGCGGGCATGCGCTGATGGGGGAAAGACCGGATGAGGTACTGGATGCGCTGGCAGCATTCGCGCGCAAGGTGGTAGCGGCAGGTTGAAGGCCGAAGCATAGCGAGCGAGCGCCCTCTCCCACAAGTGTGGGAGGGGGGAGCCAACCGGCGGCAAGATCAACCACTGTGGTAGCCGTGTTTCCCGCCCGAAGGGGCGGGAAACACCCCAGCGCGATGCGAAGCGAGCCGTGGAGGTTCACCAAGGCCGTATGGGGCGCCTTCTTTGCCCACTTTCTTGGCAAGACAAGAAAGTAGGTCGCCGCCCCGCAGGGGTGGTGAAACTGCTGTTGAAGTTGATGTTAAACAGTTGCAGTTGCAGTCCCGCCCCCACCTAAACTAAAAACCCCCGAACACCCCACAGG